>ONBQ01000061.1 GCA_900316145.1 uncultured Eubacteriales bacterium | reverse complement strand
TCTTTGATCTCGTTGCCGGTCCGGTTGTCGATGTCCGTGGTGTTATCCTCAAAGATACAATCAATGAAGTAGAGCACATCTTCACCGGGAAGCTTCTCCAAAAGGACAGCGGTTTCGTTCCCACGGAAGGTATTTCCCTGATAGAGGGCGTTATGCGATGTGCTGTTCGGACAGTCTATGATCAGACCGGTACGGCAGTTCTCCAAAGTACAGTTCATTAAAGAAGGCCAGCTGCTTTCGACGCCCAAGACAGCGGTCTCACACTCTTTAAAAGTGCAGGAATCCAAAAATACGGTAAAGTAGGCGCGGACACCTGAGGCAGCGCCTTCAAAAGTACATCCGTACAGGTCGATCTTGCCGCTGCTTTGGCTGGGAACGATGAACTGCTTATGGAAGACCGTATTTCCCTCCGATGAGCCGTGGATCTTGAATGAATGCACGCCAAGCTTCACATCTTCTTCATAGGTCACCGGCGGAAGATCGATGATGACAAGAGCTTCCGGATCGACGGTCTCATCGATCTCAACGAAAAGACGGTTCAAGTCTTCCGCCGTCTCCATGGGAGTATCTTTGTAGGAATAGGAGACCTCGGGACGAACTCTCAATTCCATGGCCTCATTAAGGACCAGAACGTCGCCGTTTTTCATGTGCAGCGTCCAGGTGATCTGATTGTTTCCGCAGTCAGAATGATAGACGACGTCCGCCTCGAATACAGATTGAGGGAAGGCCGGGTTCGCCTGCGGAGAACTGATCTCCAACTGATCGGTGCCTGTAAGAGAAGTAAAGGTGATCTCGGAATGATCGATCAGCCCGGCAAATTCAGAGGCTGCATTTTCCTGGGCCTTTTCATCATAGACATTGAGCTGGAGCGGCAGGGCTGCCTGCTGACCGCTTTCGATCAGTCGGGAGTAGACGGGCTGGGGCTCACGCCAGTGAAAAGTATCCGTGACAGAATTGCGCAGCAGGAGATGCCAGGTCTTTCCCTCCGATTCATAGACCAGTTCACCGGCATCACCGGCGTCATAGGTCCGGGGACGGTGGCGAAGCAGGATGGCGGAGGCGGCCAGGATCAGGATCAGCAAAGCGACCGCGCAATAGAGCAGTTTTCTGCTTAAGATCTTCGGGATCGGGTATTGTGTCGGTTCGTTCTGGGGCTTGGCGCATACCGGGCAGAAACTGGCGTTGTCTTCCAATGTGGCGCCGCAATGGATGCAGGTCTTCATGAGCGTAATACCTTCATTAAGTGGAGTATGTTCGAATAGCGTTTGTCTGGCTGGACCATGGTACACTTGGAAATGATCCGTCCAAAGCGTCCGGGAGCCAGTTTTACGGAAGGATGAGCCCCGGTCAGCATCAGATTCATGGTCACGCCCAGCGCGAAAATATCGGCGCGGGCATCAGTCTGAGAGATACCGTATTGTTCCGGCGCGGCAAATCCGGTCGTGCCAAGGACCTGGGTATCGGTGGTGCCTTCTTCTTTGAATTGACGGGAGGTATCGAAATCCAGCAACACGGCATTTTGCCCGCGGAGCATGATGTTTTCCGGCTTTACATCCCGGTGTACGAGGCCAAGGTCATGAAGGATATACAATGCCTTGCAGATGTCAAGACTGATGCGGCGTGTTTCGGACGGAGAAAATGTGGCACCTTGCAGCATGTCGGACAAAAGATCGCCCTCGACAAACTCCTCCAGGATAAAACAACAGTCATCCTCTTCTAATACCTCATAGATCCGGGGAAGATAGGGACTGGATACAGGGAGAAGCTGCCGATATATATCCGCGGATGAGGGAAGGCGGCGCATCAGAAAAAGCGCTCCGGAAGAGCGGTGGCGTACTTTTACGATCGATTTATCTTCTGTTTCCTTTATGACAGAGACGACCTCAAAATGAGGCTCGTAGGAAGCAGGGATTCTGTTTGACAAGGTGGACCTCCCAAAAAACAACAAGCTTATATAAGCATATCAAACAAAGCCCGTTTTGTAAAGAAAGAAGATCATAAGCACAGAGGCAAAGACCTGAAATTCCTATTTGATTCTAGTGCCGTTCTGTGCTATGATTCCGATAGGAAACAGAAAGGACATTGTTCATGAAAATATTTGAAACGCATGCCCATTATGATGACGCGAAGTTCCCGGACCGTGATCAGGTCTTAAAAGCCTGTCATGAGGCCGGGATCCAGTATATCGTTAACTGCGCCAGTGATATTGCTTCATGTAAAACCACATTGCAGATGATCGAGACGTATCCCTGGGTCTATGGGGCCATCGGAGTGCATCCGCACTCTGCCAGTGAAATGGATGAGGACAATCTGGATCGCCTTTACAACTATCTGACCTCTTCTGACAAGGTGGTCGCGGTGGGAGAGATCGGCCTGGATTATCATTATGATTTTTCACCGAGGGATGTGCAGCAGGATTGGTTCATCGAGCAGATCGAGCTGGCCAAGGAGCTGGAGCTTCCCATCATCGTGCATACAAGGGAAGCGCTGGAGGATACCTATAACATCCTGAACGACTACAGCTATGGCCTCACCGGCGGCATCATTCACTCCTATAATGGCAGTCTGGAGATGGCGGAGCGGTTTGTAGAGCTGGGGTTCCATATCGGCATTGGCGGTATGGTCACCTTCCCGAAAGTGCGCAAGGTCATCGAAACGGTTAAGGCTCTTCCTCTGGACCGGCTGGTCGTGGAGACCGACAGCCCGTATCTGGCCCCGGTGCCGAAGCGCGGCGAGCGCAATGACAGCCGCAACCTGCCTTATATCGTGGAAAAGATCGCTGAGATCCGCGGCATCAGCGCAGAGGAGGTGGCGCAGGCTACGATGGACAATGCCTGCCGCCTGTTCGGGGTGCAGTCATGAGAAATCCGGATCAGCAGTATATCGCGTATCCGGCCAATACCATCCGCATCATCCAGTCCCATGATTTCCAGTTTCTGAAAAAGTACGGACAGAATTTCCTGATCGACCTGCATGTCATGGAGAAGATCGTGCGGGCGGCGGGAGCCGGTCCGGATGATATCGTCATCGAGATCGGGCCGGGCATCGGCAGTCTGACACAGGTCCTGGCGGAGGAGGCCGGGCGTGTGATCGCGGTGGAGATCGACCGCAGACTGATCCCCATCCTCAGTCAGAATCTGGCTGCCTACAGCAATGTAGAGATCGTGGAGGGGGATTTCCTGAAGCTGGATCTGCCGGCATTTTTCAAAGAGAAACACATAGACCGCCCGGTCAAGGTGGTCGCGAACCTTCCGTACTATATCACGACCCCCATCATCATGGCGCTGTTTGAGAGCGGGATCCCGCTGGACAATGTTACGGTCATGGTGCAGGAAGAGGTGGCCAGACGTATGCAGTCCGGCCCCGGCACGAAGGATTACGGCGCGCTTTCGCTGGCTGTGCAGTATTACGCCTCCGCCTACATCGCGGCGTATGTCCCGCAGAATTGCTTTATGCCGCGTCCGGGTGTAGGATCCGCGGTGATCCGGCTCACCCGCTTCACTGAGCCCCCTGTCCGGGTGCAGGATGAGAAGCTCTTATTCGGCCTGATCCGGGCGGCTTTCGCTCAGCGGCGCAAGACCCTGGTCAACAGTATTGCCAACAGTCCGGAACTTAAGTTTACGAAGGAAGAAGTGGCGGGAGCTCTTAAGGAATTGAACTTATCAGAGACCATTCGCGGCGAGGCTCTGGACTTGGAGCAGTTCGCCCGTCTTGCGGAGGTGCTCCATGGCTGATCATTATTATTCCGCGAATCCCACCTCCGTGTCCGATGTGCAGGAACTCAGTTATGAAGCAGGAGGAAAATCCTACCGGTTCTTCAGTGATCACAGCGTCTTTTCGATCCAGCGCATCGATCCGGGCACGGACCTTCTGATCCGCACCGTTTTGGAGGAAGAGGAGCAGACGGACAAGATCCTGGATCTTGGCTGCGGGTATGGTCCCATCGGCGTGGTCCTGGGAGACCAGCTGCATGCGGAAAAAGTGACCATGATCGACGTCAACGAAAGGGCGATGGATCTGGCCCGGCGCGCGGCGGCCCTTGCCTCTGTGCCGGCGAGTGTCATCAAGGAAGAGGAACTGACAGATACCGATCATACTCTGGCCGCTACCAATCCGCCGATCCGCGCGGGGAAAAAGACAGTGTACCACCTGTTTGCCGTGGCCTATGATCACTTGGCAAAAGGCGGCGTTCTGTACGTGGTGATCCAGAAAAAGCAAGGCGCGGACAGCGCGGTCAAAGAACTGAATACGTTGTTTGGAAACTGTGAGACCGTTGGCCGGAAGGCCGGGTATCACATATTAAGGAGCGTAAAGTGAACAAGATCACAGGAGTCATCCCGGCTATGGTGACCTGCTTCAACGAGCGGGAAGAGTTGGATGAACAGCGCCTCAGGCGCGTAATCCGGTTTTTAAAAGAAGAGAAAGCGGATGGCCTGTATCTGACCGGAAGCACCGGCGAGGGTTTCGTCATGACGCCGGAAGAGCGCAAACAGGTCGTGGAGATCACAGCGGATGAGCTGAATGGAGAGATCCCGTTCATCGTGCATGTCGGCGCGATCGGAACAAAGGTCACCTGTGACCTGGCCCGACACGCGGAAAAGTGCGGAGCGGCGGCAGTCTCCTCGGTGCCTCCGTTTTACTGGAAATTCAGTGAAGACAGCATCGTCAGGTATTACACGGAACTGGCAGATAGTGTGTCTGTTCCGACCATTATCTATAACATTGCCCTGGCCGGCGTCATGAACTTCGATACGATCCGCCGCCTGGCCAGCGTGCCCGGCGTAAAAGGCATCAAGTATACGGCCCCGACTCAGTTCGATATCCTGCGCATGCGGCAGGAACTGGATCCGGAGTTTATCATCTATTCCGGCAGCGATGAAATGGCTATGAGCGGCTTATCCTATGGCGCTGATGGCATCATCGGGACGTTCTACAATGTGCTGCTTGACTTATACAAGGATCTGTATCAGGCGTTTCTGGACAAGGATATGGACCGGCTGCATGAGAAGCAGAGCATCGCGAACCGTGTCATCATGACTACTCTGCAGCATGATATGATCCCTACCGTGAAGCTGATGATGAAATGGATGGGCATCGATGCCGGCATCGCGCGCAGCCCGTTCACCTGCTATTCCCAGGAGGAGGAGCAAAAGATCCGTCAGGAATTTGCCGGCATCAAAGCGATGCCCGGTGCTGATAAAGTTAAATTTCTTCAGGAGGTATAAACATGAGAACCATGAACCTGGATCAAGGCTGGACCTTTGACTATGGACTGGCCGACGGAGTACGTGTCAGACCTTCAGAAACGAGAAAAACAGTCGATCTGCCCCATGATTACATGATCGAGAGCGATTCATTTGCCGAAGCGACGCCTGGGCCTGCCAGCGGATATTTTACAGCCGGCGTAGCCCATTATGAGAAAAAACTGTTCGTTCCGGCTGAGTGGGAAGGCCAGATCCTGACCCTCGTTTTCGATGGCGCCATGATGAACGCGACGGTCGATGTGAACGGCGCCAAGGCGGCTCTGCAGCATTATGGATACGCTCCCTTTGCGGTCGATATCACGCCTTATGTTTATTTCGGTGAGGACAACCGTATCGTAGTGACGGTCAATCCCAGCATGCAGCCCAACTGCCGCTGGTATTCCGGCGCCGGATTGTTCCGCAGCGTGAAACTGGTCCATACGCCGGTCCTGCACATCGCCACCGATGGTATCTTCGCCTATACGCAGGCGGTTGAAGATGGAAAAGCCACTGTTAAAGTGCAGGTGGATGTTGCCAACCAGACCCTGACCAACCGTATCGCCGAAGTGCAGGCTGCGTTGACCACGGAAGAGGGCGAGGTAGTAGTCTGCCGCAAGGCCCGCGTACAGATCAACCCGAACACGACGGATACGGCATATCTGACCCTGACGGTACAGGACCCGCAGCTTTGGAGCGCGGAGGAGCCCAGCCTCTACAAGCTCAAGGCTTGTGTAAAAGATGTGGGAGAGTATCGTACACATCTGAAAGAGATCGAAAACGGGACTGTAGATGAGGCGGAGATCCTGTTCGGTATCCGCACCGTTACGGCGGACGTAAATCACGGACTTCGTGTCAATGGCAAGGAAGTCAAGCTCAAGGGCGGCTGCCTGCATCATGACAATGGCCTGCTTGGCGCGGTCTCATTGTATGACGCGGAATATCGTAAGCTCAGCATCCTCAAGAGCATTGGTTTCAACGCAGTCCGCACCACGCACAATCCGCCTTCCGCGGCGTTCATGGAAGCTTGCGACCGTCTGGGCGTTTATGTATTTGATGAAGCGTTTGACGCCTGGGGCATCGCCAAACAGCCAGGTGATTATAACCAGTTCTTTGAGACCGACTGGCAGAAAGATCTGACCGCCTTCGTGCGCCGCGATCGCAGCCATCCGTCCGTCGTGATCTGGTCCACCGGCAATGAGATCCCGGAGCGTGGCGGCCTGAACAATGGCTACACACTGGCCACCCGCCTGGCGGAAACGGTCCGCGCGCTGGATCCGTCCCGTCCGGTCTCGAACGCTATCTGCTCCTTCTGGAGCGGCCTGGATGACAAGCTGCAGGAGGAAATGGCCCGCAAGATGCAGGGCAACATGCAGAACGCCGACGTCAAGGGCGAGGACCTGTCCTGGGAAGAGTATTCCGAAGCCTTCACGAATGGCCTGGACATCGTCGGATATAACTACATGGAGGACAAATACTTAAGAGACCATGAGCTGTTCCCTGAGCGCATCATCTTAGGCTCCGAGAACTTCCCCAAGGAGATCGGTTTCCGCTGGCCGCTGGTCGAGGCGCATCCGTGGATCCTGGGAGATTTCACCTGGACCGCCTATGATTACATCGGCGAAGCCGGCATCGGCAAGTCCGTGCATGTGGATCCGGATGATCCGGCTGCCACAGCGCCGCCGTGGATCGCCTTGTCCTCTCATGCCTCTGTATTCCCCTGGCGTCTGGCCAATGACGCGGATGTCGACATCACCGGCCACATCCTTCCGCAGGGTGATTACCGCAGTGTGGTCTGGGGCAGCGAAAAGACCTTCGTGTATTCGTATGACCCGCAGTATTTCGGCAAGAAGGAACTCTTAAGCATGTGGGGCTTCGCGGATGTTCGCAAGTCCTGGAACTGGCCCGGACAGGAAGGAAAGCCTGTGAACCTGGCGGTCTTCTCCAAAGCGGAAGAAGTGGAAGTGTTTGTCAACGGTTCTTCTGTCGGACGGCAGAAGGCGGGAGATACCAAGGTCGGAGATATGCCGAGATCCTTCCTTTTCCCGGCAGTCTATGAACCCGGCAAGGTGGAAGCGGTCAGCTATGTTGGCGGCGTGGAAGTCTCCCGTGATTCCATCGAGACAGTAGGCGCCCCGGCCGCCCTGCGTCTGGTGCCGGAACGCAAGTCTCTTCCGGCGGACGGACACAGCATCGCTTACGTTGGCGTAGAGGTTATCGATGAGAAGGGACGCGTCATCCCTGACGCGGCTGTCCTTTTGAACGCGACACTGGAAGGGGCAGGCGTGCTGTCCGGTTTCGGCTCCGGCAACCCGGTCACGGCGGAGAACTACACGAAGGGTACCTTTACGACCTACCGCGGGCGTGCCATGGCGGTCATCCGCAGCGGATACGAGCCGGGAGAAGCAGTTTTGAAGGTAACAGCCGAAGGAATGGAGCCTTTGACCGTCATCATCACGATTGACAGATAAATCCGAAATCTTTATAATAAAACTGATCTTTGAATCAATGAGGGAGGGAAAACTATGTTTTGTCCAAAATGCGGGGCTCAGCTCCCCGAGGGTCTGACCTTCTGCAGCAACTGCGGAGCCAGACTGGACGCGCAGGAAGCACCGGCAGAAGAGAAAGAAATCCAGACTCCGGACTTCCAGGAAAATCAGAATCAGGATCCGGATCATTGGCATGATGAGCCGGCAGCGGCTCCCGGCACAGGTTATACGCAGCCGCAAGATCCCGCTCAGGGTTACACGGCGCCGCAAGACCCGGCCTATGGCTATGGTCAGCCGCAAAACCAGGGCTATGGTCAGCCGCAGGCACCCGGCTATGGTTATGATCCGAATGCCGGATATATGGATCCGGGATCGTACAACCAGGTCTCGCCCATTACGATGGCGGTCAAAGACGGAGTGGGCTCTGTTGTGTTCCTGCTCATGACCCTGTGTCTCACTATTAATCTGCTGGTCATCCTTGGCTATGGCTTCTCTTACGGAAACAAGATGAATGTGATCTTCCAGGAGATCCGTCCGTTCGCGCATTACGATACCGCGTTTTATATCATTCTGCTGATCGTCATGATCCCGTCTATCCTGACAGTGATCGGCACTTGGATCATGTGGGGTTCCAGCCGCGGCCGTGGCTATGAAGTCAAAGGCACCGGCCTGGTCAAAAGCGCTATGATCATCTACGCGGTGTGCATCGGCCTGGCGATCGTGGCGTACGCGGCCGGCATGATCATGCAGATCAGCGAGTACAATAACGCCAGAAACGCGTACAACAGTTTCTACGGCGGCAGCTACTACAGCTCCTCCATGGATAGCTCCATGACAGCGTTCATTATCGTATCCATCATCACGTTGGCCATCCTGGTCATTTTCATGATCTACTTCATCAAGATCGGACAGGCGGCTTCCGTCATTCGTGATTCTTCCGTGACCGGCCGTCAGACGGGTGATGTTTCCGGCCTGATCACCGTGATCAACGTCGTCGTTTTGATCTGCCAGTTCATCGTCCTGATCGCTATGGTCGCAGGTACTACGGTATTGAATGCGGAACTGAAGCAAGCAGAGATGGAAGTCTATGCCCGTTATGGCTTCACGCTTTTCCAGGATGGCATGACGATGACCTATATTGCCATCATCTTAAGCATCCTGACCATGATCTTCTTTACGGCTTCCGTCAGCAAGATCAAAAAAGAACTTCTTTATGCACAGTCTGTCAATGGCAGAGGATACTGATAAAGAAGTCCTGCTGAGAAGATCGTAATGAATCTTCAAAAATGGGTGTGAAAAAAACACACCCTCCCGATTACTTGATTTTCGCTTCTCCCTTCGTTCCTATACAGTAGTGTTTTGAAAGGCTACTTGATTCTGAAAATAATGGACATCGAATCAAGTAATATTTTCCGGCAAATCAGTCGCTGCTACTTGATTGATCCGACCAGCAGATCAATACACAGTAGTATGAGCTGAAATAGAAACGTTTTATCAAAATCTTTACTGTATTCTTGCCGGCTTTATGAAGATGATCAAGTAGTCGGTTCTGGCACTACTTGATTTAGAGATATAGTGAGACAAAAATCAAGTAGCGCCATGCGTAGCTGATCGATCAAAAAGGGTGTGAAAAACGATTCTCATTCATCGTTTTTTCACACCCTCTTTGTGTTATCCTCACTGTTTCTTAGGACATGCATTACCAGGTAAGATCAGATCTCCAAGCCACATCGGGTAAAGCAGGGGAGCCCTACCTGATATAAATCGAAACATTTGTCCTATCCCGTAAAAATTGCGGGTTTTTGAATGGTTTTGCTTCTGCTTTACCGGGTCAGAAAGTAACAAAAAAACCTATCCTGTAATGGCGGCGAAAACAGGTTTGAATTTACGTGATATGACACGGGCTTTTATTCTCATCCTGTAGGGCCTTGGCATTGTACGGGATAGGTTCTAAATAATGAAAACCATCAGGTAACGACTGTGTGCGGGGCAAGCCGTTATGAATCACTATGATATTTCACGGCCCCTTTTTAGTTTCTTAACGCCTGGATCGGCGCGGGGATCTGCCCGCCGCGGTGGATGAACTCCGACGGGGACAGCGTGTTTACTTTCATGATGGGACCGTACCCCAGCAGTCCGCCAAAGTTCAGTTCCTCGCCGGCTTGCTTGCCGATGGCGGGAATGACGCGCACAGCGGTGGTCTTGGAATTGATCATGCCAATGGCTGCCTCATCCGCGATGATGCCGGAGATGACTTCGGCTGTGGTATCACCCGGGATGATGATCATATCCAGGCCGACGGAGCAGACGGAGGTCATGGCTTCGAGCTTTTCGATGCAGAGGGCGCCGGAGCGGGCCGCTTCGATCATGCCGGCATCTTCAGAGACCGGAATGAAAGCGCCGGACAGGCCGCCGACCATAGAGGAGGCCATGACGCCGCCCTTTTTGACCGCGTCATTGAGCAGAGCCAACGCGGCTGTCGTACCGGCCGCGCCGCACTGGACCAGACCGATCTCTTCCAGAATATGAGCGACGGAATCACCGACCGCGGGGGTAGGGGCCAGAGACAGGTCAACGATGCCGAAGGGCATGCCCAGACGCTCGGAGGCCAGGGTACCGACCAGCTGTCCCATGCGGGTGATCTTAAACGCGGTGCGCTTGATCAGGTCCGCGATCTCGGTGATGGACTTGCCTTTGCCGCTGCGGGCGAGGGCGGAACGTACTACGCCAGGTCCGGAAACACCGACGTGGATGACGGTGTCCGGCTCACCGACGCCGTGGAAGGCGCCGGCCATGAAGGGATTGTTTTCCGGCGCGTTGCACAGCACGACCAGCTTGGAAGCGCCGATGCACTCCCGGTCTTTCGTGATCTCAGCCGCCTTACGGACCATGCGGCCCATGATCTCAACAGCGTCCAGGTTGATGCCGGCTTTGGTAGAACCTACGTTGACAGAGGCACAGATGTGATCCGTCCGGCTTAAGGCCTCCGGGATCGCTTCGATCAGTTCTCTGTCACCGGCGGAAAAGCCGCGTTGTACAAGGGCGGAGAAGCCGCCGATGAAGTTGACGCCGACCGCAGCGGCCGCCCGCTCCAGGGTGAGGGCGTATTCGACCGGGTCACCGCCGGAGACGCCGACCAGCATGGCGATGGGCGTGACGGAAATACGTTTGTTGATGATGGGTATCCCATACTCCTTCTCGATCTGCTCGCAGACCGGGACAAGACGGGCTGCCTTTTCCGTGATCTTGCGGTAGATCTTTTCACAGGAGACGTGGATGTCAGCATCCGCGCAGTCCAAAAGGGAAATGCCCATGGTGACCGTACGGATATCCAGGTTTTCATCCTGGATCATGGAGATGGTTTCTAATATATCGGAAGTATTGATCATGACATAAGCCCTTCTCAGATCTTGTGCATGGCATTAAAGATGTCTTCATGCATGGTATGGATCACATAGCCCATGCCCTGACCCAGCGCGTCCAGGCGGTCTACCATCTCGGTGAAATCGCAATTGATGTGATCGATATCGACCATCATGATCATGGCGAAGAGGCCCTGCATGACGGTCTGAGATACGTCAATGATATTGGCGCCCATCTCGGCGCATTCTCCGGATACCTTGGCCAGAACGCCTACGGTATCCTTGCCGGTTACAGTGATGACAGCTAACATGATGGATTTCCTCCTGAAGATGATTGGAACAGCGCGCCAAGAAAACGGTAGAGTCCGTAACCCAGAAGGGCGCCGGTCGCGTTTAAAATGACATCGTCGATATCCGCCTCGCCAACGCCGGTGAAGAACTGACAGCCTTCAATGGCGGCAGACAGCAGGATCGAGAGCAGCAGAATGGTCCAAACGTTCATGCGGCGATGCCGGATGAGGGGCAGCAAAAACCCGAACGGGGCCAGCAGCAGAATATTGCCGAAAACGTTGGAGATCCAGTACCATAAAGAAAAATGGTGATAGGTGAAAAAGTATTGAAACAGCATGCGGATGGTCTTGAAGGGAACCAGATTCACGTTGTGATAGGTCTGATCTCGCGCTTCCAGAAAAAACAGCACATAGACCAGGCCGACCAGGTACAGAATGAACAGGACGACCGCTGCCGCATGCACAGGCTTTCTTCGTTTGAGTGGGATCTTTCGCATGATAAAATGAACCTTTATTCCTTAAGCTTAACCATTTGATGCGGGTACAACGTCGGTATTATAGCATAGGAAAAGGGAGCCTGTCAAAGGGATTGAAAGATGAGATCAAATATGATAGGATAAGGAAAACCCGGTAGTAAGGTAAGGAGAAAGATCATGGAACAGGACTCTCAGATTCGGGATATAGAGCCAAGAAAACCCATACAGCTGACAGATGACCGTATGAAGTTCGTAATGATCGGCGCAGTCATCGCCGGCGCTCTTCTGGTCTTCACCCTGCTGGTCGCGATCTTCGCGATGAAGACGGGCCGGGAGGCTAAGAGACGGGCTGAGACCCTGTCGGAAGAGTTGACCGCGGCTACGGAAGGCCTGTATGACATGCAGGAGCGATATAATGACTTGAGCAAGGCGTATACGGACCTGGAGCAGCGCTTCAATGACCTTAAGACCGAATACGCGGATCTGGAGACCCGCTATGAGGATCTGAAGAAGGCCTATGAAGAACTGGAAGCGGCTTACAATGAGACGGTGGAGGAAAACAATCAGCTGAAGACCGAGGCCGAAACAGAAGAGCTGGAAGAGCAGGAAAGCGAAGTCCAGGCCTTTGAGGATCAGTTCGCGGGTTATTATGAGCCGACCTCTGTCATGGGCATGAACATGAAAATGGCCAACATCGTCTACAAGATCCAGGGCGGCAAGGGTGATCTGGAAGAGCTTTACGGGCTGGAGATCCAGCGGGGCGGCACAGGTATCTTCTATGACGAAGGCAACCCTGTCAACATCACCTGGCGGCTCGAGGAAGGCAAGCTGATCCTGGAGAGAGAAGGCTTCTATTCCGAGGCGGTCTATGAGGGAAATACGATCTCCCTGGTCGTGGATGATATGGATGTCGTATTGACAAAATCCGAGTCATAATAAGTATTTGACAAGTAGCATAGCCGTTGTTATAATGAGCTAAGAGTTTTTGTGGGAGGAGGAATGTAGAATGGTTTTTGAAGAACTGCAGGAACTGATCGTTGATATGTTGGATGTAGATGCTTCTGAGATCGAGATGGACACCAACATCAAAGATGATCTGAAGGCCGATTCGCTGGATCTGTTCGAGATCGTGACCGGCATCGAGGAACGTTACGAGATCGAGATCCCGACTGATGAACTGACCAGCATGGTCACCGTGGGCGACATAGTCCGTTACATCGAAAACGCTATCGAATAATAAACATATAACGGAGCTTAAGAGCCGAGGCGCTTAGGCTCCCTGTTTTTTGGGAGAAAGAATGAATATTGATCAAGTTTTGGAAAAGGAATTGAACCTGGAAGCCTGGCAGGTAGAAAACGTGCTCGCGCTGATCGATGAGGGCAATACCATTCCCTTTATCGCGCGTTACCGCAAAGAAAAGACCGGCTCCATGAGTGATGAGGTCCTTCGTGATTTCAACGAGCGCCTGACCTACCTGCGCAATCTGGAAGCACGCAAGAACGCCGTATTGAATTCCATCGAAGAGCAGGGAAAGCTGACAGAAGAACTGGCTGCCCAGATCGATCAGGCTATGACCTTGGTCGAGGTGGAAGACCTGTATCGCCCCTATAAGCAGAAGCGCCGTACCCGCGCCACCATTGCGAAGGAAAAGGGACTGGAGCCTTTGGCGGATCTGCTTTGGGAGCAGAAGGATAAGACTGATCTTACCGCGCTGGCGGAAGCCTATATCGATGAAGAGAAGGGCGTTGCCACGGTGGAAGAGGCGCTCTCCGGCGCCAAGGACATCCTGGCGGAGCGCGTATCCGATGATGCAGAGTGCCGCACGGTGATCCGACGTTTGTCCACCAACCTGGGCCGTCTTACCTCCAAGGCCAAGGATCCGGAGGAAGACAGTGTCTATGCCCAGTATTATGATTATGGAGAGCCTCTTACCAAGGCGGCCGGGCACAGGATCCTGGCCATCAACCGCGGTGAAAAGGAAAAGATGCTGACCGTTGGCCTGGAGGCTCCGACCGACCGAATCCAGGATTATATGGGCCGCCGGTTCATCCATGGCAATGTGCGCAAAGAACTTCTGGAAGAAGTCAATGAGGATGCCTACAAGCGCCTGATCGCGCCGTCCATTGAGAATGAACTGCGGGCCGACCTCAGTGAAAAGGCGGAAGACGGGGCCATCAAGGTCTTTGGACAGAACCTGGTGCAGCTGCTGATGCAGGCGCCGATCCTGGGCAAGACAGTGCTTGGTTTTGACCCCGGCTACGCCCATGGATGCAAACTGGCCGTGGTCGACGCGAATTCCCGCGTGCTGGATCATGGCATCATCAAGCCGCGCTACTGCCATGGAAGCGATGAAAAAGCCCGCGCGGATCTGATCCGCATGGTGGATAAGAACCGGGTCGATATCATTGCCCTGGGCAACGGAACCGCGTCCCGGGAGTCCGAAGCGTTTATCGTGGATACTTTAAAACGGTTCAACCATCCGGTCTCCTATGTCATCGTCAATGAAGCCGGCGCGTCTGTCTATTCCGCCTCCAAGGAAGCGACAGAAGAGTTCCCGGATTTTGATGTCGAGACCCGCGGCGCCGTTTCGCTGGCCCGCCGCCTGCAGGATCCTTTGGCGGAACTGGTCAAGATCGATCCGAAATCCATCGGTGTCGGACAGTATCAGCATGATATGAACCAGACCAAGCTGTCGCAGGCTTTGGATGGCGTCGTGGAGGACTGCGTCAATAAAGTCGGCGTGGATGTCAACACCGCCTCCGTTCCGCTTCTGTCCTATGTTTCCGGCATCAATAAGACCATCGCGAAGAATATGGTCCAGTTCCGGGATGAAAACGGCCCGTTCCAGGATCGCAGGCAGTTCCTGAAAGTCAGCAAGCTGGGACCGAAAGCCTTTGAACAGTGCGCCGGTTTCCTGCGCATCCGCAACGGCAAGAATCCTTTGGACAACACGGCCGTGCATCCGGAATCCTATAAGGCGGCGGAAGAACTGTTGAAAGCCTCCGGTCACACCTTATCGGAAGTCAGAGGCGGACTAAGCCTGAAGCTGTCAGAAACTGAGAAGAAAAGCCTCTCCGAGCAGCTGGATATCGGCCTGCCTACCCTGAATGACATCATCCAGGAGCTGGGCAAGCCCGGCCGGGATCCCCGTGAAGACATGCCGGCTCCGATCCTGCGCACCGACGTGCTGGATATCAAAGACCTGAAAGAAGGCATGATCCTGAAGGGAACCGTCCGCAACATCGTGGATTTCGGCGCCTTCGTTGATATCGGCGTGCATCAGGACGGCCTGGTCCACATTTCCCAGATGTCCAACAAGTTCATCAAGCATCCGCTGGAAGTCGTTTCCGTCGGAGATATCGTGGAGGTCAAAGTCCTGAGCGTGGATGTGAACAAGAAGCGCATCGGACTGACGATGAAACTGTAACAAACCGGAGCGTTAAATATGAGCAAGAAAGAAAAGAAAGCGAAGATCCGCCATATTCAGCTGGAAGAGAAGGGCATGACCGCCTACGAGCTGAAATTCCTCGCCATGTTTACGATGGTCCTGGATCATGTCGCCTACATCTACTGGCGGCCGCTGGGCGGAACAGGGCAGATCATGCGCTTTCTGGGGCGGTTCACCTTCCCTCTGATGGCATTTCTGATCACGGAAGGTCTGAGGCATACCCGCAACCGCGCGGTCTATGTCAGCCGCATCCTGATCTGCGCACTTGTCAGTATGATCCCTTACAAGATGCTCTTTGGGGAACCCTACAATGTCATGTTCACCCTGGCAGCGGGGCTCATCCTTTTGATCCTGGAAGAAGAGGCGATCCGAAGAATGCCCAAGGTCTCGCCCTATGTCTGGCAGATCCTGTTTTTGCTCTTGGCCGCATGTGCTGCCTTTTTGATGCGGGAGTTCGACTGGGGCCTGCCGGGGATCCTGGCCATCTATGTGACAGGACAATTGAAGCATCGTCCGTACTGGATCCAGGGCATCGGCTGCTGCAGTACACTGCTCATCGTGACCATAATAAGAAGGCTTTGGGAACATTCGGCCTTTACGCCTCAATATTGTTTCTTCATCAGCGGTATAGCGGTGGCGGCTATTTGGATCGCTTTGTACAATGGCCGACGCGGCACGGACAGAAAGTATCAGAAATATGCTTTTTACGCTTTCTATCCCATGCACATCCTGCTGATCTGGGTTTCCTTGCAACTGTTTTAAGTGATATACGGTAAAGTTCAGAAGGAGGACGAAGTACCATGGAAAACTTTACGTTCTATTCACCCACATTCTTCGCGTTCGGAAAGGATGCGGAAAAAGACACCGGCAAGCTGGTGCGCCGTTTCGGCGGCACGAAAGTCCTGATCCACTATGGCGGCGGCAGCGTTGTCCGTTCCGGCCTGCTGGACCGGGTCAAGGCTTCTCTGGAGCAGGAAGAGATCCCGTATATCGAGCTGGGTGGTGTTAAGCCCAATCCCCGCAGCGGTCTGGTCTATGAAGGCATCGACCTGTGCCGCGCAAATGGAGTGGACTTTGTCCTCGCGGTCGGCGGCGGCAGCACCATCGACTCCGCCAAAGCCATCGCGGCCGGCGTGGTCTATGACGGTGATTTCTGGGACTTCTACTCCGGTAAATACATTGAAGAAGCCCTGCCTGTCGGAACCATCCTGACCATCGCGGCGGCCGGCTCGGAAGGCAGCCCGGACTCCGTTATCACCAACGAAAACGGCATGTTCAAACGTGGCGCGACCGGTGACGCCATCCGTCCCAAGTTCAGTATCCTGAATCCCGCGCTCACCCAGACGCTGCCGCCCTATCAGACGGCCTGCGGTATCACGGATATCATGGCCCATCTGTATGAGCGGTATCTGACCAACACCCCGGAGGTCGAGGTCACGGATCGTCTTATCGAGGCGCTGCTTCTGACCATGGTCCATGAAGGCCCCCGCGTCATCGAGGACCCGAACAACTATGAAGCCCGTGCCAACATCATGTGGGCCGGCATGATGGCGCACAACAATTCCTGCGGAGTAGGCCGCAGCCAGGACTGGAACAGCCACAACATCGAGCATGAGCTGTCCGCCCTGTATGACTGCGCCCACGGTGCCGGTCTGGCCGTCACCATGCCTGCCGTCTTCACCTATGTCATGCAGCATGATGTCATGCGCTTCGCCCAGATCGCGGTACGCCTGTGGGGCTGCCAGATGGATTTCGCCCATCCGGAAGTGACGGCGAAGGCCGGTATCGAAGCATTCCGCCGTTTCCTCATCTCCATCGGCATGCCTAAGAACTTTGAAGAGCTGGGCGCCAAAGAAGAGGACATTCCCAAGCTGGTCAAAACGCTCTGCTATGGAGACGGACGCACCGGTTCGATCTCCGGGTTCGTCACGCTGAATGAGGAAGACTGCGCCAATATCTACAAAATGATGGTGTGATCATGATCTACACAGAACAAACAAAAAAAGCTTTAAAGCTTTGCTTTGAAGCCCATAAGGAGCAGGTCGATAAAAGCGGCCTGCCCTATGTTTTTCATCCATTTCATCTGGCAGAGCAGATGGAGACCGAGGAGACCGTCATCTGCGCGCTTCTGCACGATGTGGTGGAAGATACGGACATGACGTTTCAGGATCTGGAGCAGATGGGCTTCCCGGCAAAGGTCATAGAAGCGTTGAAGCTTTTGACCCATGACGATGCGGTGCCCTATCTGGACTATGTCGCGCAGATCAAAAAAGACCCGATAGCGCGAGCGGTCAAACTGGCGGATCTTAAGCACAACAGTGATCTGTCCCGGCTGGACCATGTGGATGAGAAAGCTCTTAAGCGGGTCGAAAAGTATAAAAAAGCCATGGAGATCCTGGCATAAAAAAAGCGTATGAAAAAACGATCCTCATTCATCGTTTTTCATACGCTTTTTTGACGATGCGCTGCGTGTGGTATTACTTGATTTTTATCGCATCATAGCTTTAAATCAAGTAATGTTCAAGATGACTACTTGATCAGGTTTCATAAAAGTTGCAAAATACAGTAATATTTTGGATAAAACGCTTCGTTTCCAGCTGATATTACTGTATTTTGATCTATCAGTCGATCCAAATCAAGTATTAATAGGATGATTTGCTGGAATTATTACTTGATTTAACGTCCATAATTTTCAAAATCAGGTAGATGTTCAAAAAATTACTGTATAGGACGAAAAAGTGAGCAATGATCAAGTAATCGGCAGGTGTTCTCTCACGCCCCTTCGTTTATAGAGGGGTCTGATCTTTACGCCAGCAAATTTTCGATCGCTTTCTGATAGATCGTAGCCTGCAGGCTCAGCTCCTCCACAGGAAGCGACTCGTTGGCATCGTGGATGTGGTTGTCCGCTCCGGGGAATTCGCAGCCGAAGGCGATGATGCCGGGAATGGCTTTGGCGTAGGTGCCGCCGCCGATGACTTCCGGCTGGTGTTCGGTGTCACCGGTCACGTCCACATAGGCTGAGACCAGCTTTTTCACCATGTCGGAGTCCGGCGGGAAGAAGAGAGGCTTGCCGATATTGAGGATCTCGACGACGCCGTTTTCATCTTCCAGATGTGGCGTGGCAAGCTCCCGGATCTGCTCGGGGGTATAGGTGACCGGGTAGCGGGAGTCCAGGGTAGCGAAGACCTGACCATCCTTCATACCGATGATACCATTGTTCATGGTCAAGGCACCGAACTCATCCTCGATCTTGACGCCCAGACCGGCGCCATCGTTGGTGATGCCGATGTGTTCATTGTAGAAGCGAACGAAGTCATCCTTGAAACCGGCGTCCTGAAGGGCTTTCATGGTGTATCCCGCGGCGTTGACACCCAGCTGCGGGGTACTGGCGTGGGCGGCGACACCCTGCGCGTCGATCACAACTGTATCATCTTTCTGCGTTACAGAGAAGCTGACCAGCGGAGTAGAATTCAGTGCCTGCTCCAGAGCTTCGACGGTGACTTCGCCGGCCGGGATCACGGTGTGGCACTTGTGGCAGACCGCGTTGGAGACGAAGCCGCCCCGGATATCCAGGATCCTGGTATTCTTGCTGTGGGCGATCAGGCCGAAGCCGCCTTTTTCGCCGTAGATGCCAGGAAAGTTGCCGTCCGGCGTGAAGCCGCAGCTGATGGGCTCTTCATGGGCAACATAGTATTCCATGCACTTGGAACCGGTCTCTTCGTTGCAGCCCATAAGCAGGCGTACGCGCTTGTTCATGGGGATGCCACTTTCTTTCACGGCCTGCATGGCATACAGGGACGCAATGACGGCACCTTTGTCGTCACTGACGCCGCGGCCGTAGACCTTGTCCCCCTTGCGGGTCATGGTGAAGGGATCGGTATCCCAGCCATCACCGGCGGGCACGATGTCCAGATGGGCTGCGATGCCGATGATCTCTTTTCCTTCGCCCATCTCGGCATAGCCGCAGTAATTGTCCAGGTTTACGGTCTTAAAGCCCATTTCCTCCGCGATCTTAAGACCTTCTGCCAAGGCGGCAGCGGGGCCTTCACCGAAGGGCTTGCCGGGAAGGGCTTCGCCCTGTACGGAATTATACTGGACCAGGCGGGCCAGCGCGGCCAGCATGTCCTCAGTCTTATGTGTAAATGTATTGATCATGATATACCTCCTGTCTGTCTGCTATTGTAGCATTCGGAAGAAGATCCTGCAAGTTTTTTCAGAAGCCCATTGTATCGGAAAAAGAATCGTGCTATGATAGCCTGCGGAAATAAAAAGAAATGGAGACGATCATGTCTTTTCCGCATAAGTTATTATCTGAAGAGCAACGAATTCTTTTTGAAAGATCCATGGAGCGGTTGGATCAAGGATGGAATGAAGAAGCGGGTATGCTGGCCCGCTCTTTTAATGGCCGTGAATATCATGACCTGCGCGGGTCCTGCCACTATGCCCTGGGCCTTCTGGTGAGAAATGCAGAAGGAGATCAGGAGCGGGCCGTCCGCATCCTGGAAAAGGTCCTGAACAGCCAATATTTGGAAGATCCGGATATGCCTTATTATGGGGATTTCCCGCAGGATGAACGCCGCCCGGCGCCTCCGCATGAACCCCTGACCGATGAGCGGTTCGACGCGGTCAGCCGGTATTATCTGGAAAAGTGGATCGAGCAGATCCGCGGCAAGATGCAGCATCATCTGAGGGACGCGGGCTACAGCGAAGAGAAGATCGGTCAGATCGAAGGGCTGGCCCGGCAGTCGGTGCTGGAGACGGTGCCCGTTGTCTGGGGCAACTGGGATGCCAACTGGCGCGAGTTCGTGGCCACGGAGTTGGCCATGATCCTGATCTTCGGGGAAGACAAGCTGGATCCGGAACTCGTACAGAGGATCGAGGAAGCGGCATGCCGCGCGGTGTTTGGTTCCATCCGCCGATGGAAGGACCATGTCGTGCCGATGAACACGAACGTTGAGCTGATGCATGTTTTCATCTGCGCGTACTATGGAGAGCGTCTGGGCCGGCAGGAATACCTGGATCAGGCGCGGGAGGCGGCCCGTGACATCGCCGCCCGGTATGATGAAACGGACAGCTTTGCGGAGTTCAACTCCACCACCTATTACTCGGTGGACTTGCAGGCTTTGTCCACCTGGCGGTTGTATATCAGGGATCCAGAGATCCATGAGATCGGCTGCAGGCTGGAAGCGGGGCTGTGGCAGAACATCGCGGAAATGTATCATCCTGGCTTGAATCAGGTGTGCGGCCCCTTTGCCCGCAATTATGATAATGATATGGCCTTGCATTCCATGCTGCCTGCCTATTTATATCTGGCTTTTGGCGAGGAGAAACCGTTCCCTCTGTTCAACGTGGAGACCGCGGCCTATATCGACGCCGCGTTAAATGGAACGATCGTGCCGGATACGGTCAGAGAGCAGCTGCTTCACTGGACGGGAAAGCAGTTTGTGAAAAAGCAGTTCCGTGAGCTGATGGAGCGGGGCCTTCCCGGGGATGATACCACCCTGTGCGATGTGACCGCCACCATCGATGAGGATTGGATGATGGGCGCCATGAAGGGCAGCCGCAACACCAGCGGCCAGCTGCGCAGCTTCGCCGCGTTCTGGAAAAACGGTGATGAAGTCCTGGATATGATGCTGACGCGCCGCGTGCCGGGAGGCCGTGAGGGCGAGCATCTGTGGACCGTGTACTTCAACGGAACGGTCGAGGACGACCGGCTTACGATGGACGTGACGCCGGATCTTGACCGGGACCTGGAGGTCGTCTTTACGATCCATGGAACAAGACTTTCCCCGGACTGTATCGAGAAGGACCGCTGGACCCTGCCCGGGGCGGTCTTCCATGTTGCCACTGATGCCGGAACACCGAAAGTGATCACGATACCGAATGGCCTGGAGATCGTGTATTTCTGGAAAGAAGGCAGCCCTGCTATGCACTTTGAACTAAAAAGGTTACTGTTCAGCACCAAGCCATAAAAAGGTTTTGCAAGCTTGCTTGCATAAAACCTTGCTAATATGGCTTGGTGCTCGAACGAGGAACCCGCACCACAAGGGCAAAACCGTCACCAATTTGTTTAACTTATTCAGAAGGCGGTTTTGCCCGAATGCCGCACCGTCGGCGGGGCGGGTTGCTGAACAGCAACCTGAAAATGGAGAAGGAATAATTTCCCTCTTTCCATTTCCTTTTTCTTATGCTACAATTACTCTGTATGATCAGGATCCAATATAAGGGAGGTACAAGCAACATAGCAAGAGAAGAGGAATATACAGATTTATGATGTTCAGTCGTAAACCCATCAAAAACTATTTTATCGACAGTGAAAATGTCAATGATGTCTGGGTTGCGAATATTGTGAATGATCTGGGCAAGACCGACCACATTTACATCTTCTACAGCGAGAACAGCACTCACATGAAAAGTGACAGCGTACGCCGCTTAATGGAGCTGGGGTCGGACCGGGTCACCTGGATCCGCTGCTACATCGGCACCAACGCGCTGGACTTTCAGCTGGTCACGGTGCTGGGAGCGGTCACGACCGGAGGCAAGCCGGATGATGAATGCATCATCGTCTCCAATGACAACGGTTTCGATGCGGTCGTACAGTTCTGGCAGGATCAGGGCCGCGAGGTCAGCCGTCTGAAGATGGATACCAGCGCAGGCCGCGCCAAGCGCCAGAATCGGAACATCCGCAAGCCCGCCAAGAAGATCCAGTCTCAAAAGCCGGATCTGAACAAGGTGGTGGCGCAGCAGCCGAAGAAGGAAACGCCAAAAGAGCAGGTGAACCGGAATCAACAGGCAAGAACGCAGCAGGCAAAGCCGCAGCCGCTTAAAGACCAGCCGAAGCAGGCGGAACCGCAGGCTCCTAAAAAGCAGCCCGTGCCGCAGCCGGAAGGAAAAGTTCAGTCCGCCAAGCCTGCTCAGCCGCAGAAGAAAGACCAGCCGTCCAAATCTGCACCGCAGCAGAAAAAACCGCAGGAGCCCAAAGTCCAGGCTGAAAAGAAGCCGACAGAGATCTCCAAGCGCAACCAGACCATCCTGCGCAGTGTCTGCCGCTCGATCGCGTCCAAAGATGCCGGTCAGCTGCATGACGCGCTCAATGCCCTTCTGGGAGACCAGGAAGGCATGATCACCTACAACTATATCAAAAACAACCCACAGCTGAGACAGGAGCTTTCCGGCATCCTGCTCCCAGATGCGAAGATCCGCGCCACCAACTATGTGCAGTTGATCTACGCGGTCGCCGGTGTGGATGAGACGATGTCCCGTGACATCACCGCCATCTATATCAGCGAGCGCCACAAGGGTCTGCAGGCCATCAATCTGGCCATGGTCAAGGCCTTTGGACAGGAAAAAGCTCAGATCTATTATCCGGACCTGAAGCGTCACTTCCGCATCCTGGAAAAAATCAGCAAATCGAAGTAATCATTGGAAAGGAGAAGAACACCGTGCCTTGGGACTTGAATGGCAAACTGGTCGTCGGAATATCTTCCCGCGCTTTATTCGACCTCGAAGAGGAAAACCGTATCTTTGAAGAGCAGGGGCTGGAAGCCTACCGCAAATACCAGATGGAGCATGAAAATGATATACTGCGCCCGGGCACCGCGTTCCCTCTGGTGAAAGCCCTTCATCAGCTCAATTCCAATGACAAGCATTTAACGGAGATCATCATCATGTCCCGTAACTCCGCGGACACCAGTCTCCGTATCTTCAACTCCATCTCCTATTATGGCCTGGATATCAGCCGTGCCGCCCTGGTCAGCGGCGCCTCCATATCCAAGTATCTGAACGCTTTCAAGACCGACCTGTACCTGTCTTACAATGAACATGAGGTGCAGGAAGCCATCAACGTCGGTGTAGCCGCCGGCATCATATGCTCAGGGCGGGACCTCTCTATTGATCCTGATCAGGAGATCCCGCAGATCCGCATCGCCTTCGATGGCGACGCGGTCATCTTCTCCGGAGAAGCGGAAAAGATCTATAAAGAGCAAGGTTTGAAAGCATTCGAGGATTTCGAACGATCCAACGCGCAGCAGCTGCTGCCGGAAGGCCCCTTCGCGAAACTCTTAAAGACCCTGTCTATGGTCCAATCCCAGTTTCCCGATGGCGAAGGCCCCATCCGGCTGGCACTGGTCACCTCCCGCAACGCGCCGGCCCACGAGCGCGTGATCCGTACCCTGCGCGCCTGGAACGTCCGTATCGATGAGATCTTTTTCCTGGGCGGCATCCAGAAAAGTGAAGTGCTGGAAGCCTTTGGCGCCAACATCTTCTTCGATGACCAGACGGTGCACACCGATCCGGCCTCGCGCAAAGTGCCATCCGCCCGGGTCCCGTATCCACATGGCAGGTTGGAGTAAGGAATTAAAGGAGCCTCGCGTTTCATGACGCGGGCTCTTTTTTCGTGGCATCCCGTTCTTGAATTTGTGCCTGCTCTATAGTATGATAGGAGCAGATCATTTCGTGAGAGGGCTTCTGTATGAAACCGAAACTTTGGATCATATCATTTGATAATCTGGCCGGAGACGATCTGAACGATCTTTCCGGCCTTCCCAATTTTAAGCGGTATCTGGATAGAGCGGGGTATTGCAAGCATGTCACGACCATCTATCCTTCGGTCACCTATCCGGCGCATACGACCATCGTGACCGGACAGTATCCGGTACATCATGGCATCACCAACAATACGCTTTTCCAGCCGAAGCGTTTAGGCGCGGAGGACTGGAACTGGAAAAGCCGGCGCATCCGGAGCAAGACGCTTTTCGATGTGGCGCATGAGAAGGGGCTTGTGACCGCCTCGTTTTTGTGGCCGGTCATGGGCGGCAACCGGAAGATCAGGTACAACATGCCGGAGATCTTTGCCAATCGCAAGTGGGACAATCAGATCTTTACTTCGCTGCGCAATGGGAGCAAGCTGTTTCAGCTGTGGGCATTTCTGCGTCATGGGAAAGAGATGGACGGCATCAGGCAGCCGGCTCTGGACCGGTTTCTGCATCATGTGGTGATGGACACAGCTAAGTTCAAACAGCCGGATGTCATGTTCATCCATTACGTGGATCTGGATTCGACCAGACACATCTATGGACACAGCGCGCCGGAAGCGAAAGAGGCACTGATCAGGCATGATGAGCGTCTGGGTGAGATCCTGGATTTCATCGATGAAGACACGCACCTGGTGGTGCTGGGGGATCATTCCAGCTTGGATGAGCATTCCGCCATTTACTTAAACAGCTGGTTCCGCCAGGAAGGATTGCTAACGGTCAGGGAGGATGGAAGTCTGCTTTCCTGGGAGGCACTCTGCCATACCTGTGACGGATCCGCCTACATCCATGTGAAGGATAAAACGCGGGTCCCAGAGATCGCGGCCAGATTAAAGGCATTCAGCGAAGCGCATGATCACTGCATCCAGACCATCATGAACGCGGCGCACGCAGGCTCCCTGGGAGCAGGCAGTGACGCGGAACTTATGATCGAGGCGAAGAGAGGATATTATTTCCTGGATGAAGCGATGGAAAAAGAGGCGGTCTACCGGATCCAGGAGGGTGATGTCGGAACGAAGCCCCACATTACTTTGTCTACCCACGGATATTCGCCGGAGAAAAGCCGGTATCAGACATTTTTCTCCGTGTACGGACCGAAGGTCAGAGCCGGAGAGGTCGAAAGCATGCGGCTGATCGATGACGGGCCTACGATCGCGTATCTGATGGATGGCCATTTGCCGGAAGCGGATGGTGTTGTGATCAAGGAATTATTTGTTTAGGATATTTCATTGTTTTCTGTTGGATTTTGTGGTATCATGATGAATCGAAAGAGAGGAAACCGTTATGCCAAGAGTCATTACGTTAGGAGAATCCATGGTCGTCTTCACGCCGGATGGATATGGCGCACTGCGTTATGAAAATCAGTTCAAGGCCCGTCTGGCCGGGGCGGAATCCAATACAGCGATCGGCCTGTCCAAACTGGGCATCGAGGCCAGCTGGATGAGCCGTGTAGGCAGTGATGAGTTCGGCCATTATGTACTGAATATGATCCGCGCGGAAGGCGTGGATACCAAAGCAGCTGTGGTGGATCCGGAGCATCGCACCGGTATCATGTTCAAACAACGTGAATATGGCGGCGAAACGACCGTATTCTATTATCGTGAAAACTCCGCGGCCAGCCATCTTGAACCGGAGGATCTGAAGACCGAATGGTTCCAAAACGCGGATGTGCTTCACATCACGGGCATTACGCCGGTCCTTTCTGACAGCTGCCTTAAGACCATTCAGAAAGCCGTGGAAATGGCCAAGGAGAATGGCGTCAAAGTCAGTTTTGATCCCAACATTCGAAAGAAGCTCATGCATGGGAAGGATTATACAGAGTTCTTCCGACAGGTCACATTTGCGGCAGATATCGTTTTGCTGGGCCTGGATGAGGCGGACTATCTGTTCGGGATCCATGAGATCAAGGACGTGCTGAAGATCCTGTTTGAACAAGGACAGGCACAGTATGTGGCTGTCAAGGATGGAGGCAACGGCGCGGTCGTTGCGTCGCGGGAGTGCCCGGAAGGGCTGCGCATTCCGCCGTATCCCATTAAGCCTCTGGAAACGGTAGGCGCGGGAGATGGATTTAACGCCGGCTTCCTGGCAGGCATACTGCAAGGCCGAAGCCTGGAAGAGGCCGGCCGTATGGGCGGCATCTGTGGTGCTATGGCCACGCAGACGCTGGGCGACTGTGACGGCTATCCGGATGCGGACCGCCTGGAGCGTATGCTGAAAGGGCAGGCGGAAGTATATCGATAAGTCTCTATTGAATTCTTTTTGGAATTCTGATATAGAAAGTTTTTAAGGAGGTTCATGTAATGTTCCGAGAGAAAAAGTATTTTGAGGATCCGACCGTTCTCCATCTGGGAACGGAGGAGCACCGCTCGTATTACATTCCGTTCGCTCCGACGGATGAGAATGTAAAGTGCCCGTGCGGTTCTTCGCGTGTGATCGATCTGGACGGCGATTGGCAGTTCAAGTACTACGAGAGCGTCTATGATGTTCCGGAGGACTGCGGTGAAAACACTTGCCAGTTTGATGACGTGATCCCGGTGCCCAGTGTATGGCAGAACCATGGGTATGACCGTCATCAGTACACCAACGTCAACTATCCCTTCCCCTTCGATCCGCCGTATGTGCCGAAGGAGAACCCGACCGGCGTCTACAGCCGTGAGATCTGCGTAGAGAAGAAAGAAGCCATGCAGTATTACATCAACTTTGAAGGTGTAGACAGCTGCTTCTATCTGTGGGTCAACGGTCAGTTCGTCGGCTACAGCCAGGTCAGCCATTCTACCCACGAGTTTGATATTACCGCCCAGCTGGTCAACGGCTGCAACCGTATTACCGTGGCGGTCCTGAAGTGGTGTGACGGCAGCTATCTGGAAGACCAGGACAAGCTGCGCATGTCCGGTATTTTCCGGGATCTGTACATCCTGGAACGTCCGCTCAACCACGTACGTGATTTCTTCGTACATACCTATCTGGACGAGACCTACACCAATGGTACTGTAAGGGTCGACTTCCAGATGTGCGGCGACGCACCGGTAAAAGTCACCCTCTACAAGCCTTGCGGCTGCGAGCTGGAGTGCAAGGAAGTCAAGGATAATACCGTTTGCTTCGAAGTGCCTGAGGCCAAGAAGTGGACCGCTGAGACCCCGTTCCAGTATACGTTGAAGATCGAGACCGAAGATGAGGTCATCTATCAGAAGGTCGGTATCCGTGTGGTCGAGATCAAGGACAAGATCGTGATCACCGTCAATGGTCAGCCGATCAAGTTCCGCGGCACCAACCGTCATGACTCGGATCCTGTTACCGGCTACACCATCAGCCGCGAGCAGCTTATCAAGGATATGCGCATCATGAAGGAACACAACATCAACGCCATTCGTACGTCTCACTATCCGAATGCGCCGTGGATGCCGCAGCTGGCCAGCGAATATGGCTTCTATCTGATCGCTGAGGCGGATCTGGAATCCCATGGTTCCACCTCCCTCATCGACATGAAGACCATGATGCTGGGCTGGAGAGATCCGGCCGGACAGAAGTCCCACGCGAACCGCTACTGCCTGACCGCCCGCAATCCGATGTTCACCGAAGCGACCATCGATCGTTCCAAGATGAATGTCATGCGGGACAAGAACAACGCCGCGATCCTGATCTGGTCCCTGGGCAATGAGTCCGGTATGGGCGAGAACTTTGAGGCGGCCGGCCGCTGGGTCAAGCAGGCCGATCCGGACCGTCTGGTCCATTATGAGAACTGGTATCTGGAGCCCGACAACTATGAGAACAAGGACATTTCCATGTTCGATGTCTACAGCCATATGTACCAGTCCCGCGAGAGCATCGAAGAGGATATGAACAAGCCTCTGGACAAGCCGCTCATCCAGTGTGAATATATCCATGCCATGGGCAATGGCCCTGGAGATATCGAGGACTATCAGGAACTGATCAACAAGTACGACGGCTTTGCCGGCGGCTTCATCTGGGAGTGGTGTGACCACGGCGTATTCACCGGCGTCACCGAGACCGGCAAGAAGAAGTACGCCTATGGCGGTGACTTTGGCGAGTTCCCGCACGACGGCAACTTCTGCATGGATGGTATGGTCTATCCGGACCGCACCCCGAGCCAGGGCCTGCGTGAGTTCAAAAACGTAGTCCGTCCGCTGCGCGCGGCTCTTACCGAAGAAGAGGGCGTCATCTGCTTCCATAACTATCGTGATTTCGTCAACATGAAGGATGAAGTCTGCGCGAAGTATGAGATCTCCGTAAACGGCAAGGTCGTCGGCTGTGGCGAAGTACCGGAGATCGACGTCGAGCCGCATCAGGAAGCCTGTGTAAACCTGGGTTACAAGGTTCCGGAAGAAGACGGCAAGATCATGCTCAAGATCACTTACTTCCAGAAGAAGGACAAGGCTTTGACCAAGGCCGGACACGAAGTCGGTTTCGACCAGCTGTGCCTGAAGGAAGCGACCTGCGAGCTTAAGCCCGTTGAAGCGACCGAAGGTATCTGCGTAGAGCAGACCGATCGCAAGATCACCGTCTGCGGCCCGAACTTCCGCTATGAGTTCGACACCTTTAAGGCAGCCTTTACCGATATCACCAAGAATGGCAAGACCATGATCACTGCTCCGGTGGAGGTCAATATCTGGAGAGCGCCGACTGATAACGACCGCGTCATCCGCAACCTGTGGGAGCGTTCCGGCTTTGACCGCCCGCTGACCCGCGTCTATGAGGCAGAGGCTTGTGTGGAAGATGGCAAGGCCATCATCAGCTGCCACTTCTCCCTGGCGCCGATCTATCTGCAGAAGATCGTCGACATCCACGCTACCTACGTCATCGGCAAAGATGGAGCCATGAATGTGCACTTTGCCGGTACCAAGGAGCAGGATATGCCGTTCCTGCCGCGTCTGGGCCTGCGCTTCTTCCTGCCGAAGGATATGAAGAATGCGATGTACCTGGGCTATGGTCCGGATGAGAGCTACATCGACAAGCGTCGTGCTTCCTGGTATGGATGCTTTACCACTACGGCAGCCGCCAACCATGAGGACTACCTGAAACCGCAGGAGAACGGTTCTCACTACGGCTGCGACAAAGTCCATGTATGCAATGGTTCCGAAGGCATCGATTTCACATCCAACAAGCCGTTCAGCTTTAACATCCAGGAGTACACCGATGAAGAACTGACCAACAAGAAGCACAACTACGAGATCGAAAAGTGCGGCTCCACTGTCGTCAACATCGACTTCGCGATGAGCGGTATCGGCTCCGGAAGCTGCGGCCCGCAGCTGGATCCGAAGTACCAGGTCAATCCGGAAAGCTTCGAATACGATCTGCATATTGAATTGTAAGCGGTTGGATACACTGGCTGATTTATCTAAATCGGCCAGTGTTTTTTTGTCAATTAATCCGAGTAAAATGTGACAAAACTGAAATATTTTTGGAATCCTTTGGTGATTTTCGATAAAAACCCCCTTGACGATGTATACGAATTGTTTTATAATTGTACACATCAGTATACAAAGGGGTTTCTATGTCCTGCATTAGGCCCCGGAAGCGTATCACAATCTTTTTGGGAGGCGAAACAATGGCAAAAAGTGAATTGCAAAAGACGCTCAAAGCCAAAGCCCGCAAGGAGACAAAGAAGAATCTCAAGAATAACTGGATCCTTTACATCTTCCTGCTCCCGGCTATCGTCTATATTGGTATGTTCCATTATGGACCCATGTATGGCTTGATCCTGTCTTTCAAAAACTACAAGGGTTCCCTAGGTATCCTTGGATCTCCGTGGGTCGGCTTAAGATGGTTTAAGACCTTCTTTAAATCTCCCCTGTTCCCGACGCTGATCCGCAACACATTGATCATCAGCTTGTATCAGATGATCGTCGGTTTCCCGATGCCTATCATTCTGGCTATCATGCTGAACTACATCAACAACATCTATTTCAAGAAGTTCTCGCAGACCTTGACCTACATCCCGTACTTCATTTCTGTAGTTATCCTGGTCTCCATGATGACGCTGTTCTTCTCTCCGAACTCCGGTTTCATCAACACCATCATCAAGTCCATCACCGGTTCTACCGAAGGTATCTACTTCATGGGTACTTCCAAGTATTTCCGTCACATGTACGTATGGTCTGGTGTATGGCAGGGTACCGGTTACAGCGCCGTTATCTACATCGCGGCTCTGGCTGGCGTTTCCATGGAACTGCACGAAGCGGCTATCATCGATGGCGCGTCCATTTGGAAGCGTATCTGGCACATCGACATTCCGTCCATCCTGCCTACCATCGTTATCCTGCTGGTCATGCAGATGGGCTCCATCATCAACGTTGGTTACGAAAAGGTCTTGCTTATGCAGAACCAGCTCAACCGTGACGTTTCCGAAGTTATTTCAACTTATGTTTATCGAGTATCCTTCCCGACGGATGGTTCGACTCCGAACTATGGATATTCAACCGCTATTGGTCTTCTGAACAACGTGGTCAACTTTATCCTGTTGATCATCGCGAACACCTTGGCCAATAAGCTGACCGGTTCCGGTCTGTGGTAAGGAGGGGTAATAATGGCTGTTACGAAATCTCACATTAAGCCGTCACCCAGTGACCGCGTGTTCAACATCATCAACCATACCCTTATGATCCTCATCGTTATCATCATGTTCTATCCGCTGTGGTACATCCTTTGCGCCTCTATGTCGGATGGTAAGTACGCGCAGAACGGTTCTATTCTTTTCTTCCCGAAGGGATGGAACTTCCTGGGTTATAAGGAATGCTTCCGTACCGGTAAGATCTGGATCGGTTACAAGAACACCATCATCTATACCGTACTTGGTACTTGCCTCGGTGTTTTCTGCTCCGTCCTGGCCGGTTACTCCCTGTCCCGTAAGGACCTGCCGTTGCACAGCGTCATCATGAAGTTGTTCGTCTTCACGATGTACTTCGGCGGTGGTACCATTCCTTACTACATCATCATCAAGAGCTTAGGGTTGCTGAACACCCGCCTTATGATGGTCCTGCAGGGTACCATTACCGTTTACAACATCATCCTTATCCGTTCCTACTTTGTACAGTCCCTGCCTCCGGATCTGAAAGAGGCGGCGGATATCGATGGATGCAACAACTCCACATTCCTCTTCAAGATCGCGGTCCCGCTGTCCAAGGCTATCATCGCTGTTGTTGCCCTGTATCTGGCTGTTTCCTACTGGAACTCCTACTTCTGGGCCATGATCTTCTTGAAGGATGAGAGCAAGGCTCCGTTGCAGATCATCCTGCGTCAGATCCTGCTGATCTCCTCCAATGCGTCTGGTGATCAGAACATGGATCCGGCCTCTCTGGCTGCGTTGAACAAGATGCGTGAAACGCTGAAGTACGCCGTCATCATCGTAGCTACCATTCCGATCATCGCAATGTACCCCTTCATCCAGAAGTACTTCGTACAGGGCGTCATGATCGGTTCTATCAAGGGTTGATTTTTTAAAAAACCTGTGGTATTATCACTGTAGCTTCTGCAGAGGTCTTCTTCAGGGAAGATCTCTGCATGGCAATATTAACATTTTCCTACAAGGAGGAGAACAAATGAAAAAGCTTTTAGCACTCCTTCTGGCTTCCCTGATGGTAGTAGCTCTGTTCGCAGGCTGCTCCAAGAAGGCTGAAGAGACCAGTAAGGAAGAAGCGAGCCAGGGCGAGACCTCTAAGGAAGAAGCTTCTGAGGAAGAAGCTCCTGCTGAAGAGGGCGGCGAGGAAGAAGCTCCCGCTGAAGAAGGCGGCGAGGAAGAAGCTCCCGCTACTGAGGGTCGTACCCTTGGTGACAACGGCGTTTACTATGGCGGTTATCCGTCTGTAGACGAGCCTGTAACCATCTCTGTTTGCCACGAGCGTGCTGCTCAGACTCTGGAAGAGGATGAGAACAACAAGTGGGCTGTCAAGAATGCTACCGAGACCACCGGTATCGCTCTTGAGTGGAATAATCTTGCTTCCGGTACTTCCGGCGAGCAGATCCCGATCATGCTGGCTGGCGGCGACCTGCCGGATGTATTCTTCGAGCTGATGTCCAACTCTTACATTCTGCAGTACGAAGAGGACTTCGTACCGATCGAAGGTTGGAGAGACACCTATGCTGCTAACATCTTCCGTATCATGGAACAGATCGACATCTGGGAGAAGGAAGCTGTTACTCCGTCCGGTCATGTATATTCCGGTCTTCGTTTCTACGAGTCTCTGGAAGATAACTCCATGAACGGTATCCAGATCATGAACAGCACTTGGCTCAAGAACGTTGGCATCGATGAGCTGCCGACCGATTGGGACAGCTACTATGCCGCTCTGGAAGCTTTCCGCGACCAGGATGCGAATGGTAACGGTGATGCCAATGATGAAATCCCGTACGGCTGGGCCGACGGTATGTGGTGCGCACATCTGTTTGCGAATGAGTCCGGTCGTTTCGACATCGGAACATTCGACTCTGACTATTTTGAAATCTCTACCGATGGCGTTGTATCCTGCTCTCGTAACACCGACAGATACAAGGAGTATCTGCAGGTCGTTCATCAGTGGTATGAAGATGGCCTGATCGATAAGGAAGGCTTCACTGATGGTTGGGATGAACTTGGCAACAAGGTCAAGAACGACAAGGTCGGTACCTACTACAGCTGGACTGCTCTTGAGTACATGGGTACCGAGCAGGCTGCTAACTGGGAAACCATCGATCGTATCGGTTACCCCGGTCACGAAGGCATCCAGAATGGTGTTAAGGATCTGCTGACCGCTCGTCATCCGGGTTGGGTCATCACCACCAACTGCAAGGTTCCGGAAGCCGCTTGCGCATACTGGGATTATCTGCAGTCTGATCCGGACCTTTCCATCGCTATGTCCTATGGTGAGGAAGGTAAGCTTTGGGGCAAGTACGAGGATGGTTCCCGTTACTGGATCATTCCGGAAGCTACCGAAGATATGAACTATGAGAACATGAAGTACTCCTACGGCTTCGTTAACGGCTGCCCGCTGGTCCTGAAGAAGGATATGCCGGTTTATGACGAAGAGATCTCTCCGGGTTCCTCTCTGCGTCAGCAGATGGTATACCAGGTTAAGGACAAGGCTCTGGAGCAGACTCAGTGCATGGCTCCGGCTTCCTACATCCCGGCAGAAGCTGCTCAGGAATACTCCCTGTACAACTCTGATATCGAATCTGCTATCAACCAGTTCCATGGCGGCGCTGTTGTTAGCGGTTTCGAAGATGCTGAGTGGGATGCTTATGTAGCACAGCTTGACACTCTGGGTCTGGCCGACTACATCGAGTACAACCAGCATAGATACGATTGTGATTTCTAATATCTGAAACCAGACTTCGTATAACCTGAGTATAAACCTCGAAAGACGGATGAGAAATCATCCGTCTTTTTTTAGTGATAAGCTGGAGAGCGCCTGACAGCTTAAGAAAAGAGCAGAAGCAAGCAAAGAGAGGCAATGCAACAAGCCGGAGAGCGCTTCTCGTTTAAGAGAAGCGTAAAAGCTTACGAAGAACAAAAAAGAGAAGCGCAGCCTCTCTTTTTTGTTCTCGTAAAGCTTTTATACTTGCCCACGATAGGCGGGCAAGTACTCTCCGGTAAATGAAAATGGTTGATCCTTGAACGCGGGTCACTTGTCGATAGGATGCAAAGAAAAAGCGCGTGTGAATGCGGGCAGACATTCGACGGCCAACAGAAAGCTTGTCTGCGTTGCAGACAAGCCTATGATTCTAAAATGTTAAAAAACTTTGAACTTTCCTTCATTTCAAGCTTGCATTTCTCGATATATTGCTATAGAATATAAAAGTATTTTTCATTAAGCCATATCTGATCATATGGCAAAAAAAGAAAAATAAGGAGGAATCAAAGCTTATGGAAAAACTCTTTAAGCTCCGTGAAAACGGAACGACCGTGCGGATCGAGCTGTTGGCCGGTCTGACAACTTTCATGACGATGGCGTACATCATCGCTCTGAATCCTAACCTGCTCACTGGTTTTGGCGCAGAAGGCCAGGACCTGTGGAATGGCGTATTCATGGCTACCTGTATTGCCTCTTTCATCGGTATGCTGTTAATGGCGTTCTGCGCGAACAAGCCTTTCGCACTGGCTCCGGGCATGGGACTGAACAGTTTCTTCGCTCTGGTCGTCGGCAACATTGCCGCCATGACAGGCTTAAGCTATGTACAGAGCTTCCAGGCTGGTCTGGTCATCATCCTGGCCGAAGGTATCATCTTCCTGATCCTTTCCATCCTGAATGTTCGCGAAAAGATCGTAGAAGCCATTCCGAAGGGTGTCCGTCTGGGTATCGCGCCGGCTATCGGTCTGATGCTGATGAATATCGGTGTCGGCTCCAACGCGGGTATCTATTCTGAGACGGGTGGTCCTTTCTATGCGATGCGTGACTTCTTCGGTTCCCTGACAGCCGGTGCTGCCAGCACGAACATGGGCAGCGGTTATGCGCAGATGGTTCTTACCGTCGTCACTATGTTTATCGGTCTGTTCGTCATCATTCTTCTGGCTAAGAAGGGTGTCAAAGGCGCTGTTCTGCTGGGCATGCTGTGCGCTTCCGTTATTTACTGGGCCGGACAGGCGATCTTCCTGAAAGAGAACCCGTTTGCTTCCCTGGCTACCGCCAGCTTTGTTCCGCCTTTCAGCGATATGTTCAAAACCACGTTCTTCAAGTTCAACTTCAAGGGATTCTTTGATATCGGTATCTTTACCGCTATCACCCTGATCATCACGTTCTGCATGATCGATATGTTCGATACCATCGGTACCCTGGTCGGTACGGCTTCCCGTGCCGGTATGGTCGACAAAGACGGCAACATGCCGAACATGAAGGAAGCTCTGATCGCGGATGCGGTCGGTACTCTGGCTGGTGCTGTTACCGGTACTTCCACCGTTACCACCTTCGTTGAATCCGCTTCTGGTGTTGAGGCAGGCGGCCGTACAGGTCTTACAGCTCTGACCACCGGTGTCCTGTTCCTGGCCTGCATCTTCATCGCTCCGATCGCGGCTTTGATCCCGGCGGCTGCTACTTCTTCCGCTCTGATCTATGTCGGTATCCTGATGCTGATGGGTCTTAAGAACATTGATTTCGATAACATCGACGAGATCGTTCCGGTTGCTATGATGCTCATTGGTATGCCGATCTCCGGTTCCATCGGTCATGCGATCGGTCTGGGCCTGATCTCCTATACCATCATCAAGCTGTTCTCCGGCAAGGGCAAGGAAGTTTCCGTCCTGACCTACGTGATCTCGATCCTGTTCCTGATCAAGTTCTTTACCGTCGCTTAAGAAATTTTGAGCAAAAAATGATCCCCATGCACTTTTGGTGTATGGGGATTTTTGTGTTATCACTTTTTATAGATCGCCACGGCATCGCTTAAATGCAGAACATAATCGGGTCTGGGGTGCATGACCTGATCACCCTGTCTTACCATGACGATATCCACATGGAAGGTTTCTTCCACTTCCTGCACCGTTTTGCCCAGCCAGGCGCTGTCGATCTCGATGAGGATCGTGGAGATGTCGGACTCGATGCCGGTATCCTTCATCTTGTTATACTGTTCGACAAATCCGGCGGAAATGATACCGGTGGGAATGGCGACCACGCCAATGCCCAGAAAGGTGATGACGATCGCCATGAACTGACCTATAGGAGTGATGGGATACAGGTCTCCATAGCCGACGGTAGAGAGCGTGCTCATGCTCCACCAGATGCCGGAAAAAGCGTTCTTAAAGGCATCGGGCTGGGCATTGTGCTCCGCGTGATACAGGAAGAGAGAAGAGGCCAGCATCAGCACCACGATGATAAAAACGGAGGAAAGCAGCTGGTTGCGCTTTTCATAGATGACGGATTTGATCACGTTGAAGGAATCATAGCGGGAATTGATGCGGAACAGGTGGAAGATGCGCACCACCCGCAGCATGCGGAATACGACGAAGCCGGACAGGAAGAAGAAGGGCAGGATGGTAAGCAGATCGACCACGCCATCGAAAGAGCGCAGAAAATGCAGGATGGCGCGGGGACGGCTTTCCGCCGGATAGAGGTATTCCGCTGTCCAGATGCGCAAGGCGTATTCGATGCAGAACAGGGAGACCGTCACCGCTTCCACGACCGTAAACAACGTGTCAAAACGGGAAAACTCTTCGAAAGTCTGCAGAAACATGACGGTGATATTCAGGATGATCACGAAGGCCAGCAGAATATCGAAGGCCCTGCTGGGCAGATCCTCCTTGTTCCCGATCTGAATGATCTTGAAAATGCGATATTTGATATTCATGGATTATTCTCCTTTATCTTAGGACACATTATATCATGTTAAAAATTCCCTTGCAACCAAGGAAAATTGAGCGTATACTCTCATAAGATATAAAAAAGGAGAGATGACTATGCAGCTTTGGGGCCGGATCATGCGGGGACACCGCACACAGCAACAGATGACCTTGGACCTTCCGGAAGGGGAGCTTCCACTGGTCGCGAAAGTAAAACTCTGCGTAGATGAGATGGTCCTTCAAATGGATCTGCCGCGGCCGATCTGGTTCGCCGGCAACGAGAAGGACATCCTGGATTTCGGACGGACGGAATTCCACCAGGATCATTTTATTGAACCGATCAATTTTACGCGTTTTGAGCTGGAACTGATCGATGAAGAGGATAAGGACTTCGGTCTGTAAACGGAGCATTTCATGGCTAAGATCGTCAAAGATAAAAAGTTCTATACCAACCTGCTGGCCTTGACCGTGCCGATCGTCCTGCAGAATATCATCACCTATCTGGTCACCCTGGCGGACAACATCATGGTCGGTTCTTTGGGAGAAACCGCCCTTTCCGGCGTGTTCATGGCCAACCAGGTCATGAGTTTTATCCAGATGCTCGTGATCGGCCTGTCCACCTCCTGTTCCGTGCTGGCTACCCAGTATTGGGGCAAGCGGGATACCAAGAGCGTCAGCAGCATCGGTGCCATTACCCTGCGTTTCGCGATCGGCATCGGTCTGGTAACATGGGCGGTCGTTTTCTTCTTCCCGACGCAGGTGGTATCTTTGTTCACCAACGAGGCAGAGGTCATTCGGGTCGGAGCGGGCTATATCCGTATCATCTGCTTTACCTACCTGTTCTTCTGCGTGACCAACGTCCTGATCGCCGTCATGCGCAGTGTAGAGAACGTGCGCATCGGCATGATCGTGTCCTTGTTCACGCTGATCGTCAATGTTTCCCTGAACTGGCTACTGATCTTTGGTCACTGGGGTTTCCCCAGACTGGGCGTCCAAGGCGCGGCCATCGCGACATTGACCGCCCGCATCGTGGAATTCCTGGTCATCGTGACCTATGTCCGGAAAGTCGATAAGAAGCTTCGATTCCGTTTTTCCGCCTTGCTGCGCTTCGATAAGCTTTTGCGAAAGGATTATTTCCGTTATGGCCTGCCGGTCATCGCGGGTGATATCATCTGGGGCTTAAATACCTCCGTGCAGGGGGCCATCATCGGCCGACTGGGTGAGACAGCGATCGCCTCAGTCAGCATCGTCAATACTATTTTCCAGATCGCCGCCGTCGCGGTCTATGGCGTAGCCGGCGCGGCCGCCATCGTGATCGGTAAAACGGTCGGTTCCGGCGATTATGAGAAGGTGAAGGATTATTCCAAGACCTTGCAGATCGTGTTCCTGATCGTAGGCGTGATCAGCGGGGCGACCCTCTTCCTGATGCGGCCGGTATGGCTGTCCATCTATGGGGATATGACGCCGGAGACCATTAAGATGGCCACCCAGCTTTTGACAGTTTTGTCCATTACGATGGTGGGCACGGCCTATCAGATGTCCACGCTCACCGGTATCGTCCGGGCGGGCGGCGCCACCCATTTCGTTTTTGTCAATGATATGATCTTTGTGTGGGGCGTGGTGATCCCTTCCGCGTTGTTGGCCGCTTTTGTCTTCCACGCGCAGCCTTGGGTCGTGTATGCCTGTCTGAAATGTGACCAGATCCTGAAGTGCATCGTAGCGGTGATCAAAGTCAACCGCTATAAGTGGATCAAGCAGCTGACCAGAGAGGCTTAAGGTGGAAGATAGTCCATGCAATGGAGAGAATAAGATATTCCATAATATCAGAAAAGGATGTAGTATGAAGCTACATCCTTTTTCAGTGAGGTGAAAGATATGTTTGAGACTTGGAAATTTATGATCGATCCCGAAGCAAGAGGGCTTACAGCAGGCTGGTGGCGGGGCGGCCTGCCGGCAGAGGCAAAGGAAGTTCGACTGCCCCATACGGTCAATGTAGAAGAGGGTCTGGAAGAGTACCGTGGCTCCATGTGGTACGCCTGCGCATTTACAGCGGAGCCGGAATGGCTTAACAAAGATGTGCTGCTTCATTTTGGAGGCGTTTACCGGGATACGGAGATCTGGCTGAACGGTCAGGAGGTCGGAAGCCACTATGACAGCGGCTTTTCTCCTTTTACCATAGAGATCGGCCAGGCGATCCGGGAAGGAGAGAACCAGCTCATCCTGAGGGTGGATAATTCCTTCAGCATGCGGGCTTTGCCTGTGGATCGCAGTTTTGACTGGGCGGATGACGGGGGCTTGATCCGCGGTGTACAGCTGGAAGTCGTTGAGAAAGACGGCGTCCGGGACATCCAGGTATCAGTCTGCCCGAAGATCGAAACATATGGCGAGCGGCAGGACTTCGCGGATACCTGCATCACGGTCAAGGCTAATGCCGAAGCGGACGTGTTCGTCTATGACGGGCTGGAACTGAAAGCGCAGGGACGCACGGGACAGCCTTTTGAAGTGCCTGGTATGGAACTGTGGCACTTTGACCATCCAAAGCTGTACCGGCTGGTCGTTCGTAAGGGTGATTCTCAGAAAGAAGTCATGATCGGAGCCAGGGAATTCAAGACAGATGGAGCGCGCTTCGTTCTGAATGGGGAATATGTGCGTCTGTGCGGCGTAGAGTGGATGCCCGGTTCCAACCCCGCCTATGGCAACGCGGAACCTGTCATCTATCTGAAGAAGATCCTGAAACAGTTGAAAGGTTCCGGCTGTGTGTTCACCCGGTTCCACTGGCAGCAGGATGACGCCATCTATGAGTGGTGTGACCGCCACGGCATGCTGGTGCAGGAGGAGATCCCGAACTGGGGCGGATCGCCCGGTATGAATGAGCATCTGCTGGAAGTTTCCCGCAAGCAGGCGGAAGAGATGGTGGCAGCCCACGGCCATCACCCCAGCATCGTATCCTGGGGCGTCGGCAATGAAATGCGCGGCCAGGAAGAGAACAGCAAACAGTTCATTCAGAAGGTCAAAGAGATCTTCAAAGAGCTGGATCCGGACCGCCTGGTCAACTATGTCAGCAATTCCTGGTGGCGTGACCCGGCCAACGACGCGGTCGCATCCAGCGACAGTCTGTGGATCAATGAATATTTCGGAACCTGGGTCCAGGGACGGGATGTTGACCAGGACTTGTCTGCGCTGATCCGGGCCGTACCTGACAAGCCCATCGTCATTTCGGAATTCGGTGTCTGCGAGCCGGCCTTCCCGGGAGGGGACAAAGCCCGGACCGAGAACCTGGAGCACAAGATGGAGGTCTACCGAAAATATCCCCAGATCGGCGGCACGATCCACTTCAGCTTGAATGACTATCGCACCCAGATGGGCGAAGAGGGGGAAGGAAAATACCGCCGCCGTGTCCATGGTTCCACAGACATCTGCGGAAAAGAAAAACCTTCTTATGAAGTGCTGCGCCGGGAATCCTCTCCGCTGGTGGTGAAAGAAGAAGGGGAAACGCTTACACTCGCGGCTAGAAAAGATCTTCCGTGCTATACGGTAAAAGGTTACTATGTTCAGACGGAAGCCGGTCGGATCCAGGTCCCGACCCTGAAGCCGGGAGAGGAAACGAACATCCGGTTCCAGGGTGGATCGTACATGGTCTATCGGGAGAATGGAGATAGAGTATTGTAAGAGTCGGCTTTTCCTTATATAGGCAAAAAATCCGGTTAACTACCGGATTTTTTACATTTATGAATTTGTCTTTAGCGAGGCGGAGCGTTCTTACTGGTCTATCTTCTCAAAATGCATATAATCCTGTCTGGGACCCGTCCACGAGCCGCCCCAGTAAAAGCCGTGATCGTTGAAGATCTGAAAAGCCGGATCCTCCTTGGTGATCTTATGATCGAAATCACGGCTCCGATCTCCATATTCCCGGCCGGCGCGCGGGGAATAATAGGTCTTGCCCTCAAACAGGCTGACCATCGGGTTATATAAGGGGTTCAGATCCACCGACCGGCCATAGGAGTGGCTGGACAGATAAGTCTCTCCATCCACCATACGATAACAGAAACAGGAGGTATTATTGGCCTGCATGGAAAGTTCATCGTTGCCTTCATAATCATCGATGAGCCGGATGCTCTGGATCGGATACCGGATCGCATAAAGCTCATAGAAGATATCCAGCAGGTCCTCGGCCACGTCCTTGTGACAGACCATTTCCCCTAAGGCGGTGTCCCCGTTGAAATCGATATGATACAGATGCAGATAGGAGAGATCGGACAATGAAACCGGCGGTTCGATCCCATAAGGGTAAGAGACGCCCATCATCCGGTTGATCACATCATCCGGAAGCGGTTCCGCGAAGAAATCCTCACGTGTCAAAGGCTCCTCAAAGATGGCTTCTTCCGGAGGTTCCGTGGTCTCCTCCTGGGTGGATTCAGCTTCGCTTTCGAGCTCAGGATCCCTGAAGGAAGAGGAATCCCGAAGTGGCCCCTGGGAGACCGAATAATGAGGGGGTTCCTTTGTCCGCGTACACCCCATCAGTAAAAAAGTGAAAAGAAGGACCGCGAAAAGTGCGGCCCTGGATAGTGTTTTGATCATAAAAGCTCCTGATAGGCAAGACGAAGCGCGCCTTTGATGCCCGGCTCATCGCCAAGGCCCGGCGCTACGATGTAATCATCGATATGCTCGGTGATCATGGGAGAGTTGAGATAACCGGCGAGCATCTCCTGCACCTGTTTGCGGATCAAGGGGAACATTTGCTCCTGATGCATGACGCCGCCCCAGAGAATGACCTTTTCCGGAGAGTAGCAGAGGATATAGTTGGTAATGGCCTGGGCAATGTAATAGCTTTCGATCTCCCAGACTTTGGGATTGTCCTGCAGCTCAACGCCTTTTTTGCCCCAACGTTCTTCTACAGCGGGACCGGCGGCCATGCCTTCCAGGCAGTTGCCATGGAACGGGCAGTGACCCTTGTACGTATCCTCTGGGTGACGGGTCAGGATCACATGACCGGCTTCCGGATGGATGAGGCCGTGCAAGAGCTTACCGTCTACGCTTACGCCGACACCGACGCCGGTACCGATGGTGATGTAGATGGCGACACCGCAGTCTTTGGCCGCGCCCCAGGTGACCTCACCCAGGACCGCCGCGTTGACATCAAGGTCAAAACCGACCGGAACATTGAGCGCTTTGCGGAAGGCGCCGGCAAAATCATAGAAACTCCAGCCGGGTTTCGGCGTGGTGGTGATATAACCATACGTAGGAGAATCCTTGTGCAGATCGACCGGGCCGAAACATCCGATGCCCAGTGCTTCGATGCCCTTGCCCTGAAAGAATTCGATCATTTTCGGTACGGACACATCCGGTGTATCTGTAGGAATGGTCGCCTTCTCAAAAATGTTGCCGTTTTCATCGCCGATAGCCAGGACCATTTTGGTTCCGCCGGCTTCAATACCGCCTAATAACATAATAGTGCCTCCTTATATGATTTCAGTTTTGTTTTTCTACGATCTTATATTCATTATCGACACGGAAGAAGGGACAGTTCTGTTCGCCCATCTGGCGGATACGGTAGAACTCATCCTCGTCCATATCGATCACGCAGACTTCTTCCGCAAGGTCTTCATCATATTCATAATTCAAGCAGAATTCGCATTGCATAGGCCTAAGCTCCTTAGTGGCTGAAGATCTTTAATAAAGACTCCAGAAGAATGTTATTGTTATAGAACAGGTTGGTGAGAAGAGATCCGGAAATGGCCGGATACAAGGGCGCCATCGGCTCAAACGCGCCAAGAAGGGTCAGGACCAGGCAGAAGATAAAGACGTAGATCACGCCGTTTAAAAGACCGAAAATAAGTCCTAACGCATGGTTCAGGGTATGCAACACCGGCAGCTTATCCACGATGTCCATCAGTACGGCGGCCAGTTTGATCAACAGGATGACCACCAGAAACGTGATCAGGATAGCCATCGCGTTGATGACCATATTGGTCAGAAAAGCCTGGATATACTCATTCAAAGAGTTAACGCCCAGGATCTCATAGACTTCATAATTGTTGTTTTCCAGCAGGCTCTGCTTCAGACCGGACGGGATGTTCAGCCCGGAAATGGTCTTCTGCGCGCTTTCGGCCGCGACCGTGGGCAGGGACAGGAACTTGCCGATCCCGGCGGAGATCGTATTGGACAGACTGGTTAGCTTCAAAAACCGCACCGTAAAAGGATAGAACAGCTTGGTCAGGATAAAGGACAGAATCCAGGAAACGAGATGATAGGCTGTTTTCATGAACCCTTTTATGTAGCCGAGGGAAGCGCCAAGCACGATAAGCCCGACTACGATCAGATCCAACATTATGGAGATCCAAATGGTAGAAGACATCAGGAATTCACCTCTTCATCAGTTGTGACGACCTTGAAAAACTGCAGGGCACTGCCGGTGTTGCCAAAGGCCAGCTTGTCAGTCAGAGACCAAAGCTGCATGCCGGTCTCCGCCTTCATGCTCCAAAGCGCCTCTCCGTTTTTATTCAAAGCGGTATAATCGAACCCGTCCTGCACGATCGCTGTGTCATTGGAGACCCATACGGAACGGAAATCCGCCGTCTTCTGTTCCAGACGATGGGAACCGTCCTGACCGATGATCAGAAAATCATTTTCGGGCTCGCCGGCGACGCCGATCAGACCGCTGCCAAGATGGACGGCCAGATAATCATCGCCGAATCCGAACGAGGTGATCTGGTAGGACAGATCCTCGCTCCAGACTTCAGCCGTATTGCCGCTGGTACGGATGCCCGCCAGCTTGTTGTCACCGACGACAAACAGCATATCATCCATGTAGCAAAGATCGGTGACCAGAGTATCCGTATAGTTATAGTTGCCGGCGATGCGGTCGATGGAATCTGCCGCGGTATCTGTCAGGTTGAACAGGGTGACAGCGCTGCGCAGCGAGGTCTCTGTGTAAATAGCGTAGGAGGTGGCCATGCTGGTCGCGTCATCATTGATGGCGATGCTGACCGGAATGCCATCCAGGTCACTGTAGGTAACGCGGCGCACGAGGACGTTTCCGTCTTTATCATACACAGCCAGGATATTGCTGCCCGCGTTTTCCATGATGACGGCCGTGCAACCGGTGGGATTGACGGTGCAGTAAAGAAGCGTGGATTCGGTGGTGATGTCAGAGACAAGCCCGTCCTTGTTCAGCAGCAGGATGTGGCGCTCGCCCAGATCTGCCACGGCCGCGTACGGGCCGGATACGCACAGATACGGCGTAGTCATGGTATAGGGCTGATCCCAGAGCATCTCGCCGTTGGTCTTGTAGACCTTGACACCGTCAATACCGGCGTTGATGGCCATGCCTTCAAAGGGGCGGATATGCGTGAAACTGTCTGCGGCATAATCGATGGGGTCCGTGGCCTGAGTCAGCGTGCGGGCCTTTTCGCCGCCAAAGAACCGGTCATACCCTCCGGAGAGGAAAAACACGGCCACAGCGGCAACAAAAAAGATCAAAATGATGATCCAAAGCTTGGGCTTTTTTCTTGAAGGGGCGGCGGAATCAGATGGCTGCGAGACTTCCTCTTCTTTTTCTTCTTCAGACTCTTCGGTCTCTTCAGGCATTTCCTCCGGCTCTTCGGTCTGCTCCTCGTCCAGCCAGTGAATATCTTCAGGTTTCATATAAACTCTCTTTCTAAATCTATAATACGGGTCCCATTTTGACCCTGGCATCGCAAGTATACCATATATTTACAGTAAAGGGAAGTGAAATTTCATTGACAATGCGGCGGTAGGAGTGATATACTACTTGGGAAATGCGTAGAAGATATATTCAGTAGTCATCACAAGTACTTTCAGAGAGGGTCCGTCATCGGCTGCAAGCGGGGCTAAGGTCACGGTGGTGATGAATTTCAGATATCGGAGCTGCCCTTTGGGGCTGCAGGCCACTGCATTACAGGGCACAATGAGGAAGCGTAAGTTTGTGTACGCTTTGAAAATTGGTGGTACCACGGAATCAAACCCCGTCCAATGTCTTGGACGGGGATTTATTTATGAAAGGACATAGACATGCAGAACATCGAAGAACTCTCCCGTAGATTTCGGGAAGAAGTGCAGCAGGTCCGGGAAAGCAGCGAACTGGAAAAGATCCGCGTAGCGTACCTGGGCAAAAAG
>ONBQ01000048.1 GCA_900316145.1 uncultured Eubacteriales bacterium | reverse complement strand
CACAAATAAAAGGGGGCTGTAAAAAAAGCATAGCCTGAAAAACAAAGAAGGATCGAGGGTTATCAAAACCCAAGATCCTTCTTTTGTTTTTGTTATTGATGGTCATTACAGAATGACTTCATGTCCGGTGCGGGCGGATTCATACGCCGCGTCCAGGATCTCCATAAGAGTGATACCATCTTCCGCCGGGGACTTGCACGGAACACCGTCCAGGATGCAGTCTACGAAGTGGTTGATCTCATTGGCGAACAGACCGTCGAAGGAAAGGGAAGTCTCATTGGTGAGGGTGACATCCGCCATGTAGTTGTTGATCTCGGAATACATTTCCAGATCCGGATCCAGCTTGGCGCCGGCCTTGGTGCCGAAGAACTCGATCTTGCCTTCATCTTTCTTGATGTTCAGGGAGAAGCTGGCTTCAAAGTGCAGAACGGAACCATTGTCATAGCGGATCATGGCGGTGGCCAGATCCTCTACATCGCAGATGACCTTTTCCTCACGGGTGGAGGAGGTGTAAGCCTTACCGTCAGAGATGATGTTCGGACGGTTGAGCAGCTTCTGGAAGGTAGCGCCATAAACCGATACCGGTCTCGGCTTGCCCATCAGATAGCGGGTCAGATCGATGACATGAACGCCCAGGTCGATCAGCGGACCGCCGCCGGAACGAGACTTGTCACCAAACCATCCGCCCGGATTGCCGTTGCGGCGCAGATATGTGGCTTTGGAATAATAGATCTCACCGAAATAACCGGAGTTGACGAAGTCTTCCATGATCTTGCAATCATTGCCAAAGCGGCGGACAAAGCCGATCATAAGAAGCTTGCCGTTTCTGTCAGCGGCTTCTTTCATTTCACGGGCCAGCTGCGCATTCAAGGCCATGGGCTTCTCGCAAAGGACATGCTTGCCGGCGTTCAGAGCCGCGATGGTAGCGGGGTGATGTACGCTGTTCCAGGTGGTGACACTGACCGCGTCCAGCTCAGGCAGAGCCAGCATTTCATTGTAGTCAGTGAAAGTACGGGTCACGCCGTATTTTTCCGCCATCATGGCCAGCTGCTCCGGATTGATATCGCAGAAAGCGTACAGCTCAACGCGCGGGTTCTTTAAATAAGCCTGGATATGCTCATTGGAAATGCTTCCGGTACCGATGATACCTACTTTTAACTTATCCATTTGAAGATCCTTCTTTCTAAGATTTGATCAGATTCTTTCCTTCAGGAAAGCGACAGCTTTACGGATATCCGCCTCGGGGTCATCGCCGACTTCACGTTCGATGGTCAGAAATCCCTTGTAACCGATATCATTCAGAGCCTTTAAGTAATTGGTGAAATCCACATCTCCCTCGCCCAGCGGCAGTTCGATGTAAGAAGCGGATTCGACGATGGTATCGGACACTTCTTTGATCTCTTTCTTGATCCCGTATACGATCTCAGGATCTTTATAGAACAAGCGGCGGCCATCTTTGGCGTGGGTGTGGACGATATAATCCTTCAGAGTATACACGGCCTGCACAGGATCATCCCCGGTGACCATGACAAAATTGGCGGGATCCAGATTGACGGAAACACCCTTGGATTCCAGACCATCCAGGAAGTTCTTCAAGGTAAGAGCTTCTTCCGGACCGGTCTCGATGGCGAAATGCGCATCGACAGAATCCGCATACGCGGCCAGTTCCTTGCATGCGTTGTGCATGATGGCATAGCGCGGATGAGAGGGATCCTTAGGAACGACACCGATATGAGTGGTGACGACGTTGGTTTCCAGATCCTTGGCAAGATCAACGATTCGCTTGGATTTTTCGATCAGACCAGGGTTGAGATCGGCATCACCGAAACCGTGGCCCAGATCACCGCACAGAGCGGAAATGACCAGACCGTGGTCTTTTACCGCGCGCAGAAAATCGCGGCGTTTTTCAGGACTCATGTTTTCCGGAGCCAGTTCGCCATAAGTGGCATAGACCTGCAGACCGGACGCGCCGACGGAAACAGCTTTGTCTAAAGCGGTTGCGACATCGACTTTAAAGGAATCCAACATAACGCCGATTGAAAAAGGATACATAATAGGCCTCCTTTTATGGGTTTATGTAAATTGTTGTGACAATTTCCTTGATTGTAGCATATTTGTTCTTTGGTTTCAATCACTTTTGCAGATTGACATTCTTTCTTTTGAGGTATATAGTTTAAGGATATCAGGTTCTTAAAATTTTTCTATAGAATGTGAGATCAATATGAATATTATTATTATCGGATGCGGTAAACTGGGCAAAAAATTGATGGAAAGCCTGATCGCTGAAGGACATAATATAACGATCGTGGATGAGAATCCGCAGCTTGTCAACACAGCGGTCTCAACGTATGATGTACAGGGGATCGAGGGCAATGGTGCCAGCTATCAGATCCTTCAGGAAGCCGGAGTAGATTCCGCCGATCTCTTGATCGCGGTCACCAATTCGGATGAACTCAACCTGTTGTGCTGCATGATCGCCAAGAAGGCCGGCAACTGTCCTACGATCGCCCGAGTTCGCAATCCGGTATATCGGGAAGAGATCGACTTCATCAAGGAGAGCATGGGTCTGGATATGATCATCAACCCGGAGTATGAATCCGCGGCTGAAATGTCCCGTGTGCTGCGCCGGAAATCGGTCATCGATATCAACCCGTTTTCCAAAGGCCGTATGGAATTGATGAGTTTCCGCATTACGCGGGATAATATTCTGGATGGCATGCCCATTTACAATATTCAGATGAAACTCAAGTGTGATGTCCTCATCACCGCGGTCGAGCGTGATAACGGCGTGACTATCCCCAGCGGCGGTTTCGTCCTTCGGCAGGGCGATGTCGTGTCCATGCTGGCAGCTCCTTCCAAGGCCAATGAGTTCTTCCGCAAGATCGGCATGGAAACGCGCGGCGCCAAGACCTGTCTGATCATCGGAGGCGGAACGCATGCTTTCTATCTGGCTCAGTTCCTTTTGAGCTATGGCATGAACGTCAAGATCGTCGAGAAGAAGGCCTCCCGTTGTGATGAACTAAGTATCCTGCTTCCCAAAGCGGTCATCATCAATGCCGATGGCACGGATCAGAACCTTCTTATGGAAGAAGGCCTGCAGTATACCGACGCCTTCGTTTCCCTTACCAATGTGGATGAGGAGAATATCCTCCTTTCGCTGTATGCTGCCCAAAACACCAATACCAAGATCGTGACCAAGGTCAATCGGATCAACTTTAATTCCGTGATCAACAGTCTGGAGCTGGGAACGGTCATCTATCCGCAGAACATCACGGCAGATACCATTCTTCGGTATGTCCGCGCGCGCAACAATTCCCTCAATAAGGATAATGTAGAAACGCTCTGTCATATCATCGGAAATCAGGCGGAAGCCCTTGAATTCAATGTAAATGAAT
>ONBQ01000075.1 GCA_900316145.1 uncultured Eubacteriales bacterium | reverse complement strand
TGCCGACAGTGATATTCGCATTTTCTTTAAGAACAAACAGGAGCAGGACGACAAGGTTGCCAAGTGGACGGAAGCCACAACGAAGCGCCTTGGCGCCTGCTATAAGACTATGCTTTTTGAAGCAGGGGTGACTGACAAGGCAAAAGACACAAGAAAGATCCTGAAACCGATTCTTGATCCTGCAATGGAGAGATGGCTGATGGATCACGGCATGGAATACTGCGTAAAGGCGCTGACGGGGGTTAGGTGAGTCTCCGAGAATACAAGCGATAGCGCAGTGTGATTGGAACAGACGAACCTATGCAGAATGAAATGGAGAAGAGGTAATGGCAAGCTTAACAGAACGGCTCGATCAGATGGAAGCCGCCATCCGGAAACCTTCTTTCCGGCAGTCAAGCGGCAGAGCCAATGAATTGAATTACTGGGTGTTTGATTATCCTCCGGAAAAGGAACTGGAGGTCCGGGAGCGGATCGAATATCTGAAAAACAAAAACGCAAAGGGTGTCGATGGGTTTGAGCTCGTCGTGTTTGATCTCTATGACATCATCATCGACTACCTGGAGAAGGAAGACTTCCTGGAACAGTGTTACCGCTTCGAGAAGAAGCGCGGCCTTGACCGGATCACAAAAGCGGTCAGCAATTCCATGAAGGTCAACGATGATGACAGCCTGATTGTGCAGCACATCAAAGACAATACACCGGAGAATGCGGTGGTGTTCCTGACCGGAATCGGAAAGTGCTATCCGATCCTCCGGTCCCACAAGGTACTGAATAATCTGCACCAGGCATTTGTAAGAGTTCCGGTTGTTATGTTCTTCCCCGGAACCTATAACGAGCAGGAGCTGATCCTGTTCAATGAGATTAAGGATGACAACTATTATCGGGCCTTCCGGTTAGTAAAGTGACGGAGGTAGAAAGATGCTTGTAAAAGATATGTTTGCCAAGAAGATCGACCGTGAGATTCAGGGTGTCATCATTGTTGGCCAGGGTGAAGAAACAAACGTATCCCAAGAACTGGATGAGTACGTAGTCACACGAGAATTACAGAAGCATTTTGCAGACTTCTTCTCCGCATATAAGAAAGGAATCCTCGGAACCACCCCGAAGATGGGCGTATGGATTTCCGGTTTCTTTGGAAGTGGTAAATCGCACTTCCTGAAGATCCTGTCCTACCTTCTGGAAAATAAGCAAGTCGGTGATAAAAAGGCGCTCGATTTCTTTGTGGATGACAAGAAGATCGTCGATCCGATGGTGCTGGCAGATATGAAGCTGGCGGCAGAAACGCCGACGGATGTGGTGCTTTTCAACATCGATTCCAAGAGCGATACCGGCAGCAAACAGAATAAGGATGCTATCGTCAATGTTTTCCTGCGTGTCTTCAACGAGATGCAGGGATTCTGCGGATCGCTTCCGCATCTGGCAGATCTGGAACAGCAGCTTACTGAAGCCGGACGCATGGATGAATTCAAAGAGGCATTTGAGGACGAATACGGCAAACCGTGGGAAGAGAACCGCCATAAGTTCGACTTCATTCAGGATACCGTAGTAGACGTTCTTGTTGATATGGATTTCATGAGCGAATCGGCAGCACGGAACTGGTGCGAGAAAGCTTCCGAGCCGTATCAGATCAGCATTGAGGATTTCGCAAAGAGAGTAAAGGCCTACATCAATGCAAAGGGCAACAGTCATCATGTTGTCTTCCTGGTTGATGAGATTGGTCAGTATATCGGCGAAGACAGCAAGCTGATGCTGAACCTGCAGACCGTAACAGAAGAGTTGGGAAAAGAATGCCAGGGCAAGGCCTGGGTTATCGTAACCAGCCAGCAGGATATCGACTCTGTTACCAAGGTAAAGGGCAATGACTTCTCCAAGATTCAGGGTCGCTTTGATACAAGACTGTCCCTGTCATCTGCAAACGTAGATGCCGTTATTAAAAAGAGAATTCTGGATAAGACCGATACAGCGGCGCAGACACTGCGGCTGCTTTACGACCAGAAGGCAACCATCATCAAAAACCTGATCGTATTCAATGATGGTGTGGAAAAGAAATTATATGCAAACGGCAGCGACTTCTCCGAAGTTTATCCGTTCGTACCATATCAGTTCAACCTTCTGGCCAGTGTGCTGACCTCAATCCGTACACACGGAGCATCCGGCAAACATCTGTCCGAAGGAGAACGTTCTATGCTGGCGCTTTTCAAAGAGTCGGCAGCCAAACTGAAAGACGAAGAGATGGGCGTCATCGTACCGTTCCATCTGTTCTATGATGCGCTGGAGAACTTCCTGGACCACAGTCACGGGGGAGTCATTATCCGTGCCTATGACAATACAAAGATCAATCCGGAGCACAAGGAGTCCGGTGTCTTTGCCATTAACGTGCTGAAGACACTGTTCATGATCAAATATGTCCTGGAAATCGAGGCAAACATAGATAACATCACTTCTCTGATGATCAGCAACATCGATGATGACCGGATCGAGCTGAAGGGCAAGGTCGAGGATGCGCTGAAGGTCCTGATGCAGCAGATGCTGGTGCAGAAGAACGGCAGCCTCTATGTATTCCTGACGGATGAAGAGCAGGAGATCAATCGTGAGATCGACAGCCAGAATGTCGAGATGGCGGAAGTTATCAATAAAGTTTCCGAGATGATTTTTGAGGATATCTTCACCGACAAGAAATACCGCTATCCGTCCTTCAACGGCAGATATTCCTTCTCCTTTAATCAGGCAGTCGATGACCGGCCGTATAAGGCGAACCAGAACTACGATATCGGCCTGCGAATTCTGACGCCGTGGTATGAGGGCGGAAATGATGATGCGACGCTGCGTATGATGTCCGGCCAGGGCAAGGAAGTACTGGTGGTTCTTCCAAATGATGCGGCGTTCCTGGATGAGATCCGACAGTATCTCAAGATCGAGAAGTTTCTGCGCCTTAATACGTCCACGCAGCTGACCAAGTACGAAACGATCAAGGAAGCAAAGCGCGTGGAGATGCGGGAGCGCAATGCCAACGCAAAGCTGTATCTGACAGAAGGACTGAAGGATGCGACCATCTATGTCAATGCCGATACGGTCAAGACGAATGCAAAGGAAGTCACAAGCCGGATCAATGAAGCCATCGGCCGACTGGTGCAGACGGTTTATCATAAGCTGTCTTATATCGACGCGGCCTTTGGCGAAGCTGATATCCGCAAGATGTTCCGGACATCCAACCAGATGACACTTGGGCTGGAAGGTGGAACAGACGCGAACCAGCATGCGCTTGACGATGTTCTGGCTTTTATTGCTGGGAACAGCCGTATACATATGAAAACCTCTATGAAGACGGTCAAGGATCGCTTCATGAAAGCTCCCTATGGATTTGTCGAGGATGACGTTCACTGGTTGGTGGCCCGGCTCTTTAAG
>ONBQ01000002.1 GCA_900316145.1 uncultured Eubacteriales bacterium | reverse complement strand
TGTTGGTCAAAGTCATCGATAAGCCCGACCTTCCGATCGTCTTCAATGTGAACATCGGGCATGCCATGCCGCGCTGCATCATACCCTTTGGCGTGGATGCGACAGTGGACGTGGAAAAACAGAGTATAAGTTTTGAAAACTGAACAGTAACATGAAAACTGAGGTTAAGAGGATGAAAATTAGCGAAATCATAGACAGGATCCTGGACTACCATCCGGATCTGGAGGGTTACCAGGGCTGCGATGAGTATAAGTGTGGGGATCCGGAGCAGAAATGCACCGGGATCGTGACCGCCATCAGTCCCACCATCGGGGTGATCCGGCAGGCGATCCGCTTAAATGCCAATCTCCTGGTCGTGCATGAGCCGACCTTCTACACCACCATGGACGAGCCCGGCTGGTTCGAGGACTTTTCCAACAGCGTGTATGAGGAAAAAAACAAACTCCTGGCCGATCACGGGATCGTCATCTGGCGGGACCATGACCATATGCACGCCCATCAGCCGGATGGTATCTTTGAAGGCGTTCTGCGATACACAGGATGGAAGCCCTATGCAAGGGCAGTCATGCCGGAATATGGGGGCTTTGGCCATTTCTACATTGACCTGCCGGAGCCCAAGACCGTGCGTGAAGTCGCAGATCATTTGATGCGATCCATCGGAATGAATGGCTGCCGGTACTTAGGACGCCCGGATGATCCGGTGCGTAAAATCGCCATCGTCGGGCACCTGTACCCGGCCTTCAATGAGCATACACCGAAGCGGGCGGATGGTAAGCCTAAAGAATACAGCGTGCAGCTGATCAGCGAGTTGGAGAAGGACGTGGACCTGATCCTGCCGGGCGAGACCATCGACTGGACGGTGCTTTCGTATCTGAAAGACGCCGTGGAGCTGGGACGGTGCAAGGCCATGATCTCGCTGGGACACTTCAACTGGGAGGCCTTGGGCATGAAATATGCCAAGGACTGGATCTCGGAGCTGGTTCCGGAAGTAAAGGTCACTTACGTGCCGGCGGGCGATATGTTCGGGTATTTTCTGAATGAGGAACAGCCCTGGACCAAGCGCAGTGAACAGCTGTTTGAACGTTATGAATTCCGTTCCATTCATCCGGATACGGAAGCGGAGGAAGCGGCCGAGATCGAGCAGATCTGCTTCCCGCCCAACGAAGCCTGCTCCCGACATCATATGATCGAACGGGCCAAGGCCGCGCCGGACTTTTTCCTGGTGGCCATCGATAAAGAAACCGGAAAAATGGCCGGATTCTTAAATGGCCTGGCGACGGACGAGGAGAAGTTCCGGGATGAGTTCTTTACAGATGCCTCTTTGCATGATGAAAGAGGAAAAAATGTCCTGCTCTTAGGACTGGACGTGCTGCCGGAATACCGCCTGCAGGGCTTGGGCCGGGAGCTGGTCTATGAATACTGCCGAAGAGAACAGGCTCTTGGCAGAGAGAAGCTGATCCTTACCTGCCTGGATGCCAAGATCCGGATGTATGAGAAGTTTGGATTCAAGGACCTGGGTTTGTCCGCCTCCGTCTGGGGCGGCGAAGCCTGGCATGAGATGGATATTGAATTATAAGGAGGACAAGAGAAATGAATTTGAACGATTTTAAGTGGACCCGTGAACCCTTGCGTTTTGCGATCAAGGATAACAGGATCGAGATCACGACCGCCCCTCACACCGACCTGTGGCAGCGCACCTACTATCATTTCCGCAATGATAATGCGCCGGTGCTGCAGATGGAGACCGATGAAAAGTATTTCAGCTTTATCGTTAAGACGGATTTTACCGAAAGCCACCATCGTTTTGACCAGTGCGGTATCGTGATGTACCTGGATTCCGACAACTGGCTGAAGGGCTCTGTGGAATTTGAAAACGAAGAGTTTCAGCACCTGGGTTCCGTGGTCACCAACCATGGATATTCCGACTGGGCGACGACCGCGATCCCCGCGGATGTCAAGACCATGTGGTACCGTTTGAGCCGCCGGGAGGATGATTACTGCATCGAGTGTTCCAGCGATGGCATCCATTTCAGCCAGATGCGCGTCTGCCATCTGTGGGAAGGAGCCGGGACCATCCGCTTCGGCATTTACGCCTGCAGCCCGGAGGATTCCAGCTTTACCGCGGTCTTCACCGACATGCAGATCACGGAATGTGCCTGGAAGGCGCATGACGGCCAGCAGCCGGATGAGGAGTAATACATGTCTAGACGAGGTGTTCTGATCTGGAGGAAACTGTTTGAGTCGGGCGATGCGAAGCGCCTGGCCAAACAGGTGCAGGACCTGTCAGATCTTTCGATCCTCAAGAATATTCCCTATCTGGAGGATGGCGACCGATGACTTGCTGGCATATCTCGAAAAAAGCCTTTCAAAGGATCGAGGAATTCGCGAAAATGCCTTTGGAAGAGGAGGACCAGTTCTTCCTGATGTTTGCCCATGGGTATGAATTTGATTTCGGCACGAAGGAAAGCAACTGGGAGAAGTTTGAGAAGATCTGCCAGGCGGTAACCAAATATGACTATATCCGGTGTGTCAGCATCGGAGAAGCCTTCGATGCCCATGAAAGAGGTTAAAAATGAATTATCAGGAGATCAACGCCAAAACCATCGACGGATGGATCGAGGGCGGCTGGGAGTGGGGAAAACCTATCTCCCATGAAGTATTTGAAAAAGCGAAAAACGGGGAGTGGGAGCAGTTCCTGACGCCCACGAAGATGGTGCCGAAAGACTGGTTCCCGGAGATCAAAGGGAAAAAGATCTTAGGCCTGGCGGCCGGCGGTGGCCAGCAGATGCCGGTCTTTGCCGCCCTTGGCGCGGACTGCACGGTACTGGATTATTCCCCTAAGCAGATCGAGAGTGAAAGAATGGTGGCGGCACGGGAAGGCTATGCGATCGAAGCCATCCGCGGCGATATGACAAAACCTCTGCCTTTTGCGGATGAAACCTTCGACATGATCTTCCATCCGGTTTCCAACTGCTACATCGAAGAGGTCGAACCGGTCTGGAGAGAATGCTTTCGTGTATTGAAAAAAGGCGGGCTGCTGATTGCCGGTTTCGACCACTATATCAATTATATCGTGGATTTTGAGGATGAAAGTAAGATCGTAAATCCCTTGCCTTTTAACCCTCTGAAAGATCCTGCATTGATGAAAAAGTGCATGGAGACGGATAGCGGCGTGCAGTTCTCCCACAGCCTGGAGGAGCAGCTGGGCGGCCAGCTGCGGGCCGGCTTTGTGATCACCGACCTGTATGAAGACACTAATGGGTATGGATATCTGCATGATCTTCACATCCCGACCTTCCTGGCGACACGGGCGGTCAAACCATGAAGATCGGTGTGATTTCCGACACCCATGACCTGCTGCGGCCGGAGGTGCTGAAGAAGCTTACAGGCTGCGACAGGATCCTGCATGACGGCGACATCAGCAGCCAGAAGATCCTGGACCAGCTGGCAGAGATCGCGCCGGTCACCGTGGTGCGCGGCAACAACGATAAAGAGTGGGCGGCGCGTCTGCCGCTCTTCATCGACACACAGATCGCAGGCCTGCGCGTGTACATGACCCATAAAAAGAAGGATCTGCCCGCAGACCTTTCCCCCTATGACCTGGTCATTTACGGACATTCGCATAAGTATGAGGAGAAGCGGGAAGGAAAGACCATCCTGCTGAACCCCGGCAGCTGCGGGCCCAGACGCTTTAACCAGCCCATCACGATGGCGGTCCTGCATCTTTCTGCGGAAGGCCAGGTCGAACGGATCGAGAAGATTGACATTCCCCACCAGGGGCCTCAGTTCAAAGCCGATGACCTGAAGAAAAAAGACATCGAAAAGATCGAAAAGCTGATGCTGAAAGGCAGAACCTATGCCGAGATCGCCAAAACCTTGCATCTGGAGGAAGCGGTGGCGGAGCAGGTCTGCCGTCTGTATTCGACCCATCCGGGCGTGGACGCCGAAGGGGTCATGCGCAAAATGGGATTGTAAAGAAAGGCTGATCATATGAGTCTGCCAGCGTTTAAACCTTTGGACCGGAGGATCCGGCATTACGAATTGCTCCTTGAGAGGGATCTGAAGGATCTGCCATGCTATGACCTGCCGAAGGGGTTTCACATCGTCACCTATCAGGAGGGGGACAGAGAAGAGTGGATCCGGATCGAAAAGAGCGCCGGTGAATTCACTTCTTACGAAGAAGGCCTGGATGCCTGGAAACGGTATTATGCCGGTCACGAAGCGGATCTTCCCGGGCGGATGTTCTTTGTGGAAGAGGAGACCGGCAGAAAAGTGGCTACCGCTACGGCCTACCATGATATCTATGGGCGGGATACGACATCGGCCTTCCTGCATTGGGTAGCAGTGGCGCCGGAAGCCCAGGGCAAAGGTCTTTCCAAGCCTTTGATCAGCCATGTTCTTAACCGCATGGCGAGCTTAAATGAAACCTGGGTCAAAGTACCGACCCAGACCACATCCTGGATCGCCTGCAAAGTCTACCTGGATCTGGGATTCCGGCCGATCGAAGCCAATAAGATCCACAGCCGGGAGGGCTGGTGTATCATCCGGCGCCTGACCGGACATCCGGCGCTTGCCGAGTTTCCGGCGGCAGAGGAGGACCAGGTATTGGTACAAAAAGGAAAAGACATAAAATAAAAGTGGCCTTTATGGGGCCGCTGGAACGCTTGAAATACCGGTAACACCCACATTATTCTTCAATAAGGAGGACCGTGTATCATGTTTCCAAAAGGTTTTTTATGGGGCGGTTCTGTCTCCAGTATGCAGACGGAAGGCGCCTGGAATGAGGATGGCAAGGGCTTAAGCATCTATGATGTCATGCCGGTCAAGGAAGGACATTCTGACTGGAAAACGGCGATCGATTTCTATCATCGGTACGAGGAGGATATCCGTTTGTTTGCCGGCATGGGGTTTAACTGCTATCGTTTTTCCGTAAGCTGGAGCCGGATCTTTCCGGAAGGCGAAGGACAGGTGAATGAGAAGGGACTGGCCTTCTATGATCGTGTGGTCGACTGCCTGCTGGAAAACGGGATCGAGCCGATGATGTGCCTGTATCATTTCGATACACCGCTTGCGCTGCAGCGCAAATACGGAGACTGGACCAGCCGCGGTATGGTGAAGGCCTTCGAAGCCTATGTGGATCTTATGGTGCGGCATTTTGCGGGACGGGTCAAGTATTTCCTGCCATATAACGAACAAAATGCTTATGCGCTGATCTTTGGTCTGATGGGGCCGGATGGCAGACCGATCCCGGATCCGAAAGAAGTGGACCGAAGGCGCTATCAGATCATGCATAATATGCTGGTGGCCGGGGCCAATATGGTACAGGCTGTCAGAAAATACGCGCCGGAGGCGAAGATAGGCGGCATGGTCAACTACACGCCCATGTATCCGGCGACGTGTGATCCGAAGGATGTCGTAGCCGCGCGCAAAGCCGGCCGGGCTTATACCGGACAGACGCTGAACGTGTTTGCTTGTGGAGAGTATCCGCTGGACTTGTTGCGCGAGTGGGAGAGAGAAGGCACGGCTCCGGTCATGGAGCAGGGCGACCTAGAGCTGCTGAAAGCCAATACCTATGATTTCGCCGCGCACAGTTACTATTTCTCGATGCCGATCTCGGCTTCGATGGGAGGGTTCGGCCCGGCGCAGATGCTTTCTACCTTTACCGGCGGTCTGGCCAAAAATCCCTATCTAAAGGCCAGTGAATGGGGCTGGACCATCGATCCGGACGGTCTTCGGGTGACCGTGGATGAGATCTGGCAGGAGACTCATCTGCCGGTCTTTACGATCGAATGCGGTATCGGAGTGAAAGAAGAGGCGGATGAAAACGGCTATGTGGATGACGTGTACCGTATCGAGTACCTGCGTCAGCACATCGAAGCCCTGAAAAAAGCCGTTGATGAAGATGGTGTGGATGTGATGGGATTTTTGACATGGGGGCCGATCGATATCTTAAGTTCCCAGGGAGAAATGAAAAAACGGTACGGATTTATCTATGTAAACCGGACGGATCAGGATCTTAAGGATCTGAAGCGGTCGAAAAAGCGCAGCTATGACTGGTTCCGCAAGGTCATTGCCACGAACGGGGAGGAGTTGTCCGATGAATAAGCTGGTCTATGATATTGGAGCGTCCAACATTAAATTCGCACTCATGACGCCGGAAGGAGAGATCCTGGTACGCAGGACGGTCCCGACACCCAGAGAGTCCTTGGAAGCCTACTTTTCCGCCTTGACCGAACTGGCTGAAGAGTATTTGAATGAAGCAGATGGCGCGGCTTTTTCAACGAACGGCCGTATGTTCCCGGATGGAGACACCTACCGCGCGTATACCATGAGCTTCCTGACAGGTGTCAACCTGCGGGAGGAAATGGAAAAACGGCTGCAAATGCCGGTCGTCGTAGAGAATGACGGCGTCGCCGCGACATTGGGCGAATGGTGGAAAGGAGCCGGTGAAGGAAAACCGAATGTGCTGGGCATCGTGCTGGGTTCCGGCATGGGAAGCGGTCTGATCCTGGATGGCAGGCCGGTCCGCGGAGCGCACAACAACAGCGCCATGACTTTTGGTATGCTGACTTCGGTGGATACCGCAAAGGATGCCTATGTCTTAAGCGGAATCGAGACGGCCTTTCCGATGCTGCTCTATAAGATCGCCATGGCGAAACAGGTTCCGCCCATGAGCATCACAGGACCGCAGTTCTTTGAAATGGCAGAATCCGGTGATCCGACCTGTCTGTATCTGTTGGACGGATATTGCAAAGCGGTCGCGGTCACGGCTTATAACAGCTTCTGTCTGCTGGATCTGGATGCGGTCGTCATCACCGGCGGCCTGGCCGAGCAGCCTCTCCTGTATCATGGGATCGAGGAGGCTTTGGAAAAGATCTCGACCGGTTCTCTGCAGTATGAGGGAATGGACCTGACAGCACTGGGAATCGATATCGAGAAGGATGATTTTAAAGTCCCGCTGCGTCAGGGCATACTATGCCGGGACGCAAATCTCTATGGCGCATTGTATCGACTTGTGACAAGATAAGAGAAAACAGAAAAGAGGCTTTGGAATAACGATCATCTCGTTGTTTCAAAGCCTCTTTTGGTTTATACGACGGAAGGTTCGATCAGGATGTCTCCTGTCTTAAAACGGGTTTTGCTGAATTTGTGAATGTCGATCGAGTCTTTTTGCCCGGTCAGGAAATTGGCCATCAGGATAGCGATGCGCGGCGCGACCATGAATCCGTGGCCGGAAAAACCGCAGACTGAGTAGAAGTTTTTGCAGGTTTCGGCTTCATCGATCACAGGATGGCGGTCCGGGCTCATGTCATACTGGCCGGCCCACTGACGGATTACGTTGAGCTTGCGCAGGATGGGCAGCGCTTCGCACATGATGGCACAGTTCTGTTCCAGAAACTGCCAGGAAGAGTGGAAGTTGTGGGATGGTTCTTCCTTCGGCCCGATGCCCATCACGAAGCTGCCGTGCGGCGTCTGCTGCACATAATAGGACCGGGAGAAGCTCATGACCATGCAATCGATCAACGGCGCGACCGGTTCGGTGACCAGCGCCTGGTGACGCTCGGAATAGACCGGAATCTCATCACCCACCATGGCGGCCAGTTCCGGCGCGTAAGTGTTCGCGCAGTTGATGACCATTTTGGTCTCCACATACCCCTTCGTCGTTTCGACTCCGCAAATGGCGCCGCCTTGTGTGCGGAAACCGGTCACTTCGCAGAAGGTCTCGATATCGACTCCCTGGCGCATGGCGCCTTTGGCATAAGCCTGGGTGCTGTGGAAGGGGTTGGCATGACCGTCTTTCTGACAGAAAGTGCCGCCGTAGACGCCGTCCAGATTCAGATAAGGCGCTTTTTCCAGGCATTCCTGCGGGGTCAGGCCATAGGATTCGATGCCGAGTTTATGCTGGACCTCCAGATTCTTCTGGAACTGGTTCCATTCTTTTTCCGTGTAGGCGACCAGAAGGTAGCCGCCCTGGTGAAGCTCGATGGACTTATCGTAGCCGGTGTATTCTTCGAGATGCTCCAGGATATGGGTGCTTTCCAGCGCGATGCTGGCGTTAAGCTCCGCTCCCCATTGCTGGCGGATGCCCGCACCACATCGGCCTGTGGCGCCGGCTGTCAGGAATCGTTTCTCGACCAGAAGGATGTCTTTTACGCCCCGTTTAGACAATTCAAACGCGATGGAGCAGCCGATGATGCCGCCGCCGATGATCACGATATCATATCCTTTTTTCAAGCGTCAGCACCTCCTTGCGACTCCTTCCAGGCATCCGCCAGGGCGCCCATGGTGATAGGTTTTGTTGGCGGTCGGAAGGTGGGCATCAGGACCTCTTCGATAGGAATGTGATAGTAGGAGGCCAGTTCCTGGGCGATCAGCAAACGGCAGGTACGTCCCTGACAGGGCCCCATGCCCGCCCGGGTGACCCGCTTGATCTCATCGATCGTCTGATATCCTTCCCGGATGCAGGCGCGGATCTCCTCCAGGGTGATATCTTCACAGCGGCAGATGATGGTTTCATTTTCACGCATGACGGTATCCTCCCACTTTTATATTACGAACATCCATGGCCAGATCCTTTGGCACCGCCAGGGTGATCATCCATGTCAGGTTATGGCCCCGGCCCTGCTTGACCTGGATCACTTCGAACCAGCCCAGTTCTTCGCCGGCGCGGGACAATCCCATGGCCAGCATTCCTTTTTCCGGGACCGGAAGAAATTCAAAGGGCAAGGTCACGGAGGCCATGTCCTCCTTATAAGTCAGGTCAACCACAAAGATCGCGAGACCCGGGCAGGCAGCTACACACTGGCGGCATCCTACGCACTTGTCGTAGTCGATCACCGGAGTCTGGTTGATATCCGGCTCCACCGTGATGGCGCCAAAGGGACAGGCTTTAGCGCAAGGGTTGCAGGGAATGCACTGGAAGCATTCCGCGATGGCGGCCGGGCCGCGGCGCAGTCTCTCTTCCGAAGGCATGACTTTCATCAGATCTTCCGCGGTAGGGATCCCATTCTGTATCAACATGTGGCCTCACCTCGTTTCTCATTAACTTTTTCCAATCCGGCACGAATGCGGGCTCCCATGGGTCCGGAACGAAGCTCGTCCAGTTCCGCGCGAGCGGATGCGACTTCGCGGGACGCGCGTTCCACATCATAACCCAGGGATGCGGCCGCGGCAAAGCCGGCCAGACGACCTTCGACCATGGCGGAGGAGGCTTCCTCGATGCCGGACACATCGCCGCAGGCATAGATGCCTTCTACGCTCGTCATAAGGTTTTCGTCCGTGACAGGGACCGAACCGGACAACTCGCGAACATACTCCATATGGCAATCCGCCTGGAACAGCAGATCGCTAAGAGGCGTCAGACCGACAGCCAGACAGAGCGTGTCACAGGGAACGTCCACCTCTGTTCCGGGAATCGGGGCCCAGTTCTCATCCAGCTGCACCAGGATCACGCCTTCAAGCTTCCCATTTCCATAGGCTTCTTTTACGGTCCAGCCGGTCTTGATGGGAACGCCGGCCCGGGCCAGTTTCGAAGCATGGACCAGATATCCGCCGATGCGGGGCGCGGCTTCCACCACACAAGCTACTTCCACGCCGGCCTGCAGCAATTGATAAGATACGATCAGCCCGATATTGCCGGCCCCGACCATGACGACACGTTCCGCCGGTTTGATCCCGGATACGTTCATCAAGGTCTGCACGGCTCCGGCGCCGTAGATGCCCGGCAGGTCATTGTTCGGAAAGGCGAGAAATTTCTCTGCCGCGCCGGTCGAGACGATGATCTTCCGGGGGTGGAATTTTAAGTGCTTACCGTCTTTCAGCACGGTCACGATCCCGTCTTCATAGATGCCAAGGACCGTCGCCTCGGTCAGGATTTCGATATTCTCCTGCTGATAGGCTTCCTCCGCCAGCTTTTTGGCGATAAAGATGCCGCGTTCCCCGGCATACTGCTTCTCAGATCCAAAGAATTTATGTGTTTGCTTGACCAGCTGGCCGCCGGGTTCTTCGTCACGCTCGCAAAGCAGGACATGGGCTCCGGTAGATGCGGCTGCCAATGCGGCGCTTAAGCCAGCCGGGCCGCCGCCGATCACGAAGATCTCGATCTCGCGGATCATGGTGTTACGACCCCCTTCCCATGCTGTTCTTGTACGATCATGCCGGGACGTACTTTAGTAATGCAGATCCGTACATTGGGTTCTCCATCGACCGTCATTACACAGGAAGAGCAGTTGCCGATCGCGCAGAACAATCCACGCGGCCGGTCGAGGTTCGGGCTGTGACTCAGTTCCCGGATGCCCGCGGCATGCAAAGCGGCCGCGATCGTTTCAGACGTATAGCCTTCTACCGGCTGTCCATTGAACAGGAAAGTGACCTTCTCACCACGGTCAAACTGGAGGATCGGATGCTGTTCGATTCTCAAAGAGGATCCCTCCTTATATTTACGATTTAAAGCTATAAACAGTATACTCCATTTTTGTATATTTGTATACAGGAAAATTGAACCCCGTCTGCTTTTAGTCATCCGGGTTTTTGAAGAGGGCTCTTTTCGTGGCCAGACCCTTGTGATATAATCATGGCACATACAGATCAGTACAAGAGGTATCATATTGAATAAAAAGGCTGTTCTATCCGTAAACACTGCGGTTTTACTGTTTGGCCTGGCAGGTCTTTTCGCGAAATGGATCGATCTGCCGGCCATCGGGATCACTTTTGGCCGGGTATTGTTTTCCTCCCTTGCGCTGGGGTCCCTTCTGGGGGTCAGAAAGACCAGTATCCGGCTGCGCAGTAAAAAGGATCATCTGCTGATGATCCTGGCCGGGGCGATCCTGGCTTTCCACTGGTGGGCTTTCCTTAGGTCCATCCAGATCTCCACGGTGGCCATCGGGACCCTTACATTTGCTGCTTTCCCTTTGTTTGTGACCTTTTTGGAACCATTGGTCTTCCGGCAGAGGCTTACGATCCGGAATATAGTTTTCGCTGTCCTGATCGCGGCTGGGGTCGTGATCGCTACGCCGGCCTTCTCCATTGAGAACCATATGTTTCAGGGGATCCTGATCGGATCGGCTTCTTCTCTGGCCTACGCGGTCCTTACCCTGTTGAACAAGAGCTTTTCCAAATACTATGCGGGCACGGTGACGGCTTTTTATGAGCAATCCACAGCTGCTTTGGTGCTGTTGCCGATCATCCTATCGATGCGGGATGTGATGAAGCCGACATCCCTGGACCTGGTCCTTCTTCTGGTGCTTGGGGTCCTAATGACAGCTGTAGCGCACACGCTGTTCATTTCCAGTCTGAAAGGGATCTCAGCACAGCTGGCCGGCATCTGTTCTTCGATGGAGACGGTATACAGTATCCTGTTTGCCTTCCTCCTGCTGAAGGAAGTGCCCTCGGTCCGGGAAGCGGCAGGGGCTTTGATCATCGTAGCGACCGTGGTCGCCTCGCATCTGTCAGAACGCAAGCCTGACTGAAAGAACCATAAATGATATTGAAAGAGGATTGATTCTTATGATCGATTTCACTGTCTGTACTTTACAAGATCTGGAAGACGCGGTAAAGAAATTCGGGATCCTGCCGTTGTTCAAGAACCCGATCCCGGGTTTTTCCGTAGAAGAGCATGTCTCTCCCGAGCTCTGGTTCGGTGACCAGGAGGGCGTGTGGGAGTGGAAGGGGCCGGTCATCCGGGATACCGGCTGTGCCTATGGCAAGTTCCTGGGCGGACGGGCTGTTTTCATCAGCAGAGAGTGGTTCCCGGATTTTGCCAACTGGCGGCGCGACGGGTATGATTATGACGCGCGCTATGAGGATGAACTGGCTTCCTACAAAGACAAAGTCTTTTTCGACCTGCTGGAGGCCAAAGCGCCGGTCCTGAGCGGCGATCTGAAGAAGGCGGGAAACTATGGGAAAGAAGGAAACAAAGGCTTCGATACCATTTTGAACCGCCTGCAAGCCCAGTGCTACGTGCTTACCAGTGATTTCGTCTATAAGGTGGACAAGCATGGAAAACCCTATGGCTGGGGCGTGGCGCAGTATTCCACGCCGGAAAAGTTCATGGGTCTTGAATTTACGGACAGGGTGTATGATAAAAAACCGGAAGCCTCCTACGAACTGATCCGGGACCACTTGCAGGAATTGTTCCCGGAGTGTGACCGGAAAACGATCGAGCGGTATCTGACCACCTATGACGGAGGAGACCGCGAAGAAGGCGTGAAAGCCTGGCTGGTGCCTTCCAATTATCATTACTTTAATGTTATCGAAGCTTTTCATCAGAACGAGATCATTCACTGGAAGCAGGGCAACGACCGCATGAAGGTGGGAGATATCGTGTTTCTGTATGTGGGTCAGCCATTTTCCGCGATCCTTTTCCGCTGTGAGATCGTGGAAGCAGACATTCCCTACACGGGAGACCCGGGAGGGGCCGTGAACTTCAAGAAGCTCATGCGCATCCGCCGGCTGGAAGAATATCCGAAGGAGTATCTGGATCTTCCGCGGCTGAAAAAGTATGATGTCGTTACCGTGCGGGCGGCGCGCAGTATGCCGCCGAAACTCCTGGCAGCGATCGAGACGGGAAATCTTGTTACTGTTCAGTAACCCGCCCCGCACCTGCGGTACCCACTCGCGCAAAACCGCCTGCCATATAAGTTTGAAACAATGATGGCGGTTTTGCCCTCGTGAGGGGCAGGTAACATCTACTTGCCAAATGAGAAATAATATGATATTCTGATATCAAATAAAAAGAGAGACGTCCCAGGACGATAGGTGAAGGAATGCGCAACAGATAACCATGATTTAAGCCGGAAATAAGAAAAGCTTTTTTCGTATGCTTAAATCAGGTTATCGTACATTCACCGCTCTCGCTGTGAGTGTTTTTCAGATAGCCTGTTTTCGTATACGGAAACAGGCTTTTAGATTTAAGGAGAACACTGATGGCACAAATTCAAGTGAACGATCTAAGTTTTACGTATAAGGGCAGCTTTGATCCGGTCTTCGAGCACGTCTCTTTCTCGGTCGATATCCGGTGGAAGCTGGGGTTTATCGGCCGCAACGGCAAGGGCAAGACGACCTTCCTGAACCTTCTCCGGGGAAAGATGGATTACAGTGGCAGTATTACCGGCGGGATCTGTTTTGATTATTTCCCTTATGAACTGCCAACGGACATAAACCGTACGGCTTTCGACTGTATGGATGAGTGGAAGAGCGGCGTAGAAGCGTGGCGGGTCATGATCGAGATGGACGCGCTGAAAGCTTCCGCGGAGCTTCTATACCGGCCGCTTTCCTCCTTAAGCTTTGGAGAAAAGACCAAGCTGATGCTGGCGGTCCTGTTCGCCGGAGAGAACGATTTTCTTCTGATCGATGAGCCGACCAACCATCTGGACATGGCGGCACGGGCCGTCGTAAAAGAGTATCTGGCAGGCAAATCCGGCTTTATCCTGGTATCCCACGACCGGGATCTTCTGGACGCCTGCATCGACCATGTGCTGGTACTGAACCGGCAGAACATTGAGGTGCAGGCCGGCAACTTCTCTTCCTGGTGGGAGAACAAGGAGAAAAAAGACGCCTTCGCCCGTTCGGAGAATGAGAAGCATCTAAAGGAGATCAGCAAGCTGAAGGCCGCCGCCGACCGCGCCGCCCGATGGGCGGAGAAGAATGAGAATACAAAGATCGGCTTCGATCCGGTCAAGGAACACGATCGGTTCAAGAATACCCGGTCATATATCGGAGCCAAGACCAAAAAAATGCAGTCGAAGGTCAAGACCTACCAGGGCCGGATGCAGCGGGAGATCGAGCAGAAGGAAGGGCTGCTCTCCGATGTGGAGCAGGAGTGGCAGCTGAAGCTGGAGATGCTGGAGCACCCCAAAAAGCGGCTGATCTCGGCTTCAGAGTTTACGCTGGCGTACGGAGATAACGAGCCGGTCTTCGATCCGGTCACCTTCGAGGTGATGCAGGGAGACGTCGTTTTTCTTAAAAGGGAGAACGGCTGCGGCAAAAGCAGTCTGATCAAGGCGATCCTGGGGCATATTGCCCGGACCCAGTTTTCCTCCGGCGGGGCGAATGCTTCCAGCAACGCGAAAGACGCCGGCCTCGCGGGTTTTATGATCCGGGAACAGGGGCGCCTCGAGGTGGCCTCCAACATGGTGGTCTCCTATATCCATCAGGATACTTCCGGCCTTGCGGGGGATCTTCGCTCCTACGCGGCCGCCCACGGGTTGGATGTGACCTATTTCTTCGCGCTTCTACGGCAGCTGGATCTGGAGCGGGTCCAGTTTGAGAAAAACATGGAGGATTTTTCCGAAGGGCAGAAGAAAAAGGTGCTCCTCGCCGCAAGCCTCCTGACGCCGGCCCATCTGTATATCTGGGATGAACCCCTCAATTATATCGACGTCTTCTCGCGGATCCAGATCGAGGAGCTGCTGAAGAGCGTTCATCCGACCATGCTGATCGTGGAGCATGACGTACGATTCATGGAACAGTTCGCGGGAAAGGTGATCGACCTCCGCAAGGAAGACCGATGAGACCTTTCGTCCGGAATGTATCTTTTCATGCGGAATCTCCTATGATATAATAAGGGCAGCATTATTTTAGAAGATGCCTTATGCCCAGAGTCAAAGAAGGAGAACAGTTTCCGGTATTTCCGGTCGATCTTTTATACGCGGGCAAGAAATCATCCGCGGAGTTGTTTACGGCGTCCAGGACCGTTGTCTGGTGTCTCCGTTATATCGGTTGCACCGTTTGCCGGTATGATATCCATGTCGCGGCCAAGCGTTATGCCGAGGTTGAGGCCAAAGGCGCACAGATCGTCTTCATGCTGCAGAGCGATAAGGGGCTGCTGAAGGAAGAACTGAAGGACGGGCCCCTGCCGTTCGACATTATCTGCGATCCAGGCATGGAGATCTATCAGAAGCTGGACATTCGTCCGGCCGAATCCATGGAAGCCCTTCTGGGGGACCAGCTCGCGGCTCTTCAGAAAAAAGGCGCTGCGGCGGCGGAAGCCGGTTTCTCCCACGGCAAGTACGAAGGAAATGAGCAGCAGCTGCCGGCTATGTTTATCGTGGATCAGAACGGGATCGTGGAAAAAGCCATCTACGCGGAGACTATCATGGGTCTGCCCACGCTGGATGAGCTTCTGGAAATACTGTAAGGAGGAACGAGAATGAGCACACAGTTTGAAGGCAGAAAAGCCATTATCGCGCCGGAAGGCGTCTTTATCATCGGAACTTATGACGAGAATGGTGTTCCCAATGCCATGAATGCGGCCTGGGGCATGCAGAGCGACGAGGGAGAGATCACCCTCATGCTGGGCAAGCACAAGACGACCGACAATTTCGAAAAGACCGGCGCCTTTACCGTGGCTTTCGGTACGGCCGACACGGTCGTGATCTCTGACTATTTCGGCGTGGAGAGCGGCAACAAGGTCAACAAGATCGAGCACGCTGGCTGCCACACCCACAAGAGTGAGAACGTCAACGCCCCGATCATCGAGGAATACCCGGTGACCCTGGAATGCAAGGTACGCTCCTGGGATATCAATACCGGTTACCTGATCGGCGAGATCGTCGCCATGCAGGCGGATGAGAAGGTCCTGACCGATGGCCGTGTGGATCTTGGCAAGCTGAAGCCCATCATTTTCGATCCTTCCTTCGGTGCCTACCGCGTGGTGGGCGAAGTGGTCGGCAAGGCCTTTGGCGATGGATTGAAATTAAAATAACAGGCTTGACAAGCGGAAACCTTTGTGATACTCTTTACGAAATTCTCGAGAAAGGAACCTTGGACATGCATCAGAACTTCTCTCTGAACCCGACCACCATTATCATTCTGATGACCGTTACTACCATTAACGGTCTTGGTTTACGTGGACGCGGGACAGGGAAAAGGTAAGAGCATGAGCCGCAGGCAGCTCTAAAAACACAAAACCCGTCGCGTGATCCGCGGCGGGTATTTTTATTTCGAGGAGGCAGACAGATGAACATTCTGGAAGAGTATTACAACAGTTACAATGAGGATGAGCGGCTTACGATCCGCCACGGGCAGATCGAATATCTGACGACGATGCGATATATTCACAAGTATCTGCCGGAGGGGTCGCGCCTGCTGGAGGTCGGGGCCGGGACCGGACGGTATTCGATCGCCCTGTCCCGGGAGGGATACCGGGTCCATGCCATTGAACTGATCCCTCACAATATCGAGGTCTTCCGCTCTAAGCTGACGGAAGAGGATACGGTGGTCGTGGAGCAGGGTAACGCCCTGGACCTGTCCCGGTTTGCGGATGAGACCTTTGATGGCGTCCTGGTCCTGGGCCCTATGTATCACCTGTATACGGAGGAAGACGAACTTAAAGCCCTTGAGGAAGCCAAAAGAGTCCTGAAAAAGGATGGCGTTTTGATGACCGCCTACTGCATGAACGATCCGTCCGTCATCCATCCCTGTTTCCAGGGGGATGGGCAGCTCATGCTCGATGAGATCGCGAAGGGAAATGTAAACGAAGCTTTTCACTTCCGCACAGCGCTGGAGGAGATCTTCACCCTTTACCGGCTCGAAGAGATCGATGCACTGAACCGGAAGGCAGGCCTGAGAAGGCTGGAGATCATCGGGACTGACCTGTTTACCAAGTATATCCAGGATCAGATCGACGACTGGCGGGAAGAAGTGTTTCAGGTGTATCTGAACTATCATTTTACGGTATGCATGCGGCAGGAACTGATCGGCGTATCCCATCATACGCTGGATATTGTCAAAAAGGAGGAATCATGAGCGTACGTTACCTTAGAAACGAACCGTTGAACTACAACGAAGCCTTGCTGGAGAATGACCGCTACACCTTTTCGGTGCTGCAGCGGATCCTGAAACTGAATTGCCAGCTGACCATCACCGATGATGAAAGCTTTATCATCTGCCTTTCGGCCAAAGGGTATCCCGTCTGGGTCTGGACGGCCGACGATATTTCGGAGGAAAAAATGAAGAAAGTCCTTAAGATCACCCTTAAGGAACTTCCTCCGGAGGAATATCATTACAACATCAAATATGAAGCGGCGGAATATTTCATGTCCCACGCAGAGGATGTAAGGCTTCTCATGAACATGATGACCTACGAGTGCCTGGAGACGACGGCGCCGACACCGCGGGCTGCGGGCAAGGCAGTCCCCTGCGAGGAAAAAGACCTGGATCTGCTGGTCGACTGGCTGCTGGCGTTTCAGGAGGAAATCGGGATCGATAAGCGCCCGGCCGAAGAGCACAGGGAAGGTCTGAAAGAAAAGATCGGCCTGAAAGCGTTGTATTTCTGGGTCGACGCGGCAGGAAAACCGGTCTGCCTGTGCGGCTTCCGACCCACTCCGGACGGGCTCAGCAGCCTGGGACCGGTCTTTACCCCGCCGGAGGAGAGAAGAAAGCATTACGCGGAGAACCTGGTCTATGTGGTCACCGAAGAAGTGCTGGGCCGCGGCCTGACCCCGATCCTCTATACGAACGCGGATTATGAAGCGTCCAATGCATGCTATAAGAAAGTAGGATTTAAGCTGAAAGGGACGCTGTGCACGATCGGAAGATCGCTGTGACCTCTTACGCCTGATTGTTTGCCTGGATAAGGTCTCTTAAGGTGACGTGAGGATTCCGGTAGCGGGCTTCCGGGTTCGGCTCTTTGACCGTGGTAAACTGGATGGCCAGCGTCGGACATGCCTGGATGCACGCCATGCAGTTGATGCACCGGGTATCATCGAAAACCGGCTTGCCATCCTGCAGGGACACGCAGCCGCGGGGGCAGACACGCGCACAGGTCCCGCAGGAGACGCAGGCGTCCGTCACACGATACAGGGGGAAGCTATACATCGGGCCGGCCTTGGCGATCCAGTTCATGTAATTATTGTAGAAATCGATCTCTTCCTGGCCGGCTTCCTGGATCATACGTTTTTTGGAATCAATGTCCGCTTTCAGTGCTTCCAGATGCTCATCGACATGCTTTTCGGCTTCGATCCCGCGCTGCTGGTCCATATCGAATACGATCAGCGCGTTATCGTGCATGATGATCGTGTTGATATAATCTGCGGGCTTTCCGATGGATTCCAGAAACGCCTGGGTGCGGATGGCCACGCCGCCGTTATGGCAGCCGTAGGTAACGATGATATAAAAGTAGTCGGTCTCGAATTCCGAGTCCCGGATAAAATCTTTGACCATAGGAGGCATCTCAAACTCAAACAGCGGGCAGACGATGCCGATCCGGTCAGCCTTATAATGTCTCTCCGTTTTTTTCATTTCCTGGGGGATGCTTAAGCAGACATCGTCCAGTTTTCTGGCAGCATAGAGACTGTTTCCTGTCGCGGTGAAGTATAAGATCATGGTAGTTCCTCCTGTTTCGTTGTTTCTGAGTATATAATAAATGAAAATGAATGAAATGTCAAATAAACATATCAAATGGATTGACATAGGAAAATTGTATGGATATAATGGGGGACAACACCATGTCAGGAGCAGGAAAATGAGGATCGATTCTTTAGAAGTATTTCTTACGGTAGCGGAAGAAGGCAATATCACCCGGACCGCCGGGATGCTGCACATGTCACAGCCGACGGTCTCCCGGATCATCATGGACCTGGAACAGGAGCTGGACCGGCAGCTGCTGATCCGGACAAGCAAAAAGGTCCTGCTTACGAAAGCCGGCCTGCAGTTTCTGGAGACCGCAAGGGATATCGTCGCCCTGTATCACCGGGCGGTAACCCTTGACCTGGAAGAAAAAGAGATCCGCGGAGACATTTACATCGGCGCCGGAGAGGTTGGTGCCATGCGCCTTCTCGCGAAGCAGATCACTGATTTTACGGCCATATATCCCGGGATCCGCATTCATCTGGATTCCGGCAATGCGGAGAGCATCAAAGAAAGCATTGAGGCCGGGATCCTGGATCTTGGACTGATTACGCGGTCGGTTAATACAGAGACGTATGATTGTCTGGAACTTCCTGAAAAAGAACAGTGGAGTATATTGCTGAGGGAGGATCATCCGTTGGCGATCCAGGAACGTGTCCGGGCGGAGGACCTTTCCGGCGAGAAACTGATCGTCCCGGAAAACCAGGTTTTCTACAAGGATCTGATGACATGGGTCGGATCCGAGGTACACGTACAGGCATCCTATACCCTGGTCCACAATGCCGTCCATCTCGTGAAAGCCGGCATGGGGATCATGGTGTGTTTTTACGATCCTTCGTTAATGGAAGAGGGGCTGACCCTGATCCCGCTGGTACCTGTCCGGGAAGTCACACCTATGTTGATCTGGAAGCCGAAAGCCGTTTATGCGCCTGCGGTGCAGCTGTTCCTGGATCATATCCAAAAATAAAAAAAAGGGGCCGTGAAATAAGTCCATAACGAAAAGAAGGCCAACTGGCTTTGCCAGGAGGCCTTCTTTTGTGTTAGAATAGTTTTGC
>ONBQ01000143.1 GCA_900316145.1 uncultured Eubacteriales bacterium | reverse complement strand
GATTATTTGTGTGGTAACAAACATTATACAGGAAAGATCGTGGCTCTTCCACTTTTTCTTTTTACACCATTATATGGGCATTACTTTCTTTAGATCAACAATGACTGATTATGTAGGAAAATGAGAGCTGTTTTCCTACTGTCGGTGTCTTTATAAGAAAAAATGTAGGAAAAAACGCCCTGCTTTTTCCTACTTTAAATAAGCAAAATTTGATTATGTAGGGAAACGTATCATGCATTATCGAAATCAGCGCCCTATAAGTCTTCGAAATAATAAGGACCTGCTTGCAAGCCATGCCCTCGAACATTTCGGCCTGCGGCCTCATGTTCTCGTGTACGGCTGGCGCCGTATGCTCATTCAGAAAAGAAAAACGCGGATGAGATGCAAGCATCTCTCCGCGTTTTTCTTTTCCTCATTCGCGCATGAAAAAAGTGTTATAAGCCATGCCTTCGGCAGCTTCGCTGCCTCATATGGCTCCTTGCCCTTCGGGCATCCGCACTCGGACACTTCGGTCTCACGACCTCGTGTCCTCGTCGCGGAGCGGCGCCCTATAAGCCTTCGAAATAATAAGGACCTGCTTGCAAGCGAGCTTGCAGCAGGTCCTATATTATTTCTCAGTCTTGCATGGCTTATGCTAATTCCGCAAAGTACTTAATAGTACGTACCATCTGAGAGGTGTAGGAGTTTTCGTTGTCGTACCAGGAAACGACCTGTACTTCGTAGGTCTCGTCGTCGATCTTGGAGACCATGGTCTGGGTGGCATCGAACAGGGAACCATAGCGCATTCCGATAACATCGGAGGATACGATCGGGTCGGTGTTGTAACCATAAGACTCAGTCGCAGCAGCCTTCATAGCCTCGTTGATGGCTTCCTTGGTGACATCAGCCTTCTTGACAACAGCGGTCAGGATGGTGGTGGAGCCGGTGGGTACCGGTACACGCTGAGCGGAGCCGATGAGCTTGCCGTTCAGTTCCGGAATAACCAGACCGATAGCCTTGGCAGCGCCGGTGGAGTTCGGAACGATGTTGGCAGCGCCAGCACGAGCGCGACGAAGGTCGCCCTTGCGGTGCGGTCCATCAAGGATCATCTGATCGCCAGTGTAAGCATGGATGGTGCTCATGATACCAGCCTGGATCGGAGCATAGTCGTTCAGAGCCTTAGCCATAGGTGCCAGGCAGTTGGTGGTGCAGGAAGCAGCGGAGATGATGGTGTCATCCTTGGTCAGGATGCCTTCGTTTACGCCGTATACGATAGTGGGCAGGTCATTGCCAGCCGGAGCGGAAATAACGACCTTCTTGGCACCGGCATCGATATGAGCCTGAGCCTTAGCCTTGCTGGTGTAGAAACCGGTGCATTCCAGAACAACGTCAACACCCAGTTCACCCCAAGGAAGGTTCTCAGCCTTGGGCTCTTTGTAAATGGTGATCTTCTCGCCGTCGACGATGATGCAGTCCTCGCCGGCTTCGACAGTGTGCAGGTTCTCGCCGATGGTGCCGCAGTAGCCCTTCTGAGCGGTATCATACTTAAGCAGGTTGGCAAGCATCTTCGGGTCGGTCAGGTCGTTGATAGCAACAACTTCATAACCCTCAGCCTTGAACATCTGACGGAAAGCAAGACGGCCGATACGACCAAAACCATTAATAGCAACTTTTACAGACATGGGTCTATACCTCCTATTGGAAATTGTACATATATTTTACCGCAAAGACAGCGCAGAATCAAGTGTCTGACTGAAAATTGTCGAAATTGTCACACGACTGCTTTCTGACTGCCCAGCATACTTATGCACGCGCAGATCATCATGACCGTCGCTACGAGGCTTAACAGGCCGAAGAATAAGGATCCGGCGGCCACGAGAGCCGCGATCAAAGATCCGATGCCTTCCACCACCGTCAGTATGACCATGGCGATGCTGTTGTTCTTTACTCCTACCATCACGATGCAGCAGGCCAGCGCGAGCAGGAAAGCAACATCTATAATGATCTCATAGATCATGGGGATGCTTGTTTTGCCCATCATGGCACCAAACAGCATCATGGTGGGAAGCAGGGCCACGATGCCCGCGATCACGCCCAGACGCTTGCCGTTGAACTCGGACGTTTTGATTTTTCCGATTATCGAGGATACCTTTTTCCCGCTGAACGCGAGGCTGATAAAGGCGGCGATAAAGTAGATCAGCATAACGCCATAGGCCATACCGGTAAATTCGCATCCGCTGTGGGTATTCTCGACCACAGCCATCAGGATGACCAGATAAAGCGCATAGGTGATGAGTGCCAGGAACCCTTGTGTTTTATGATTCCTTTTCATGATCCCCATGATGATCAAAGCGATAATGGCGGCAACGAAAAAGATCGATACGATGACCGCTCCCTGGGCACTGGCTTTCAGATCCCCCATGCCTCTCAAAAAAACATCATCCTGGTGTCTCTCCCATCCCAGAAACGGGCTCAGGTATTCCGCAAACCGGTTGCCTTTGATGATCCGGGTGAAGACTGCCAGCACGGCGCCCAGGATCTGCAGAAGATAAATAAAGATATTCGCGTAGGAAAGGCTGCTTCCCGGCATCGGCCCGTTCAGCCGGGCCGCCTTTCGGAACTGATCAATAGAAGCTCCGCAGTTCATGCAGAAGCGATTACCTTCGGTTATTTGAGATCCGCAATTTGAGCAAAACATAATGTAACCCTCCGTTTTCCCTTTTGATATGAATACCGCGAAGGATCACGAAAGGTTACACTGGAATTATACTTTAAATTTTTCGAGAATGGAATTTCTGATCTGGCGGTCATTCTTCATTTTCCGGAGCCGTGATCACGATCTTGCCGTCTTCGTACTCCATGCGGATCTTATTGCCTTCCACACCCAGCTTTTCCAGGAGATCCGCCGGAATCTGCACGCGGCCGGCCTTATCCAGCACCGCGAACTCCTCCTGCGTCTCATCGAACATCGTCACCTGGTCTAAGCGATCCGCGTAGCTTTGCTTGACGATGAACTCACTGCTCGTCTTACCATCGCGAATGGAGACTACACGGTTGACCTTCTTCGCCAGCAGGCGGTCATGGGTTACGATAATGATCGTCAATCCCAGCTCCTGATTGAGCTTGCGGAACACATCCAGAATGTAGCTGGCCGTCTTCGCGTCCACCGAACCGGTCGGCTCATCCGCCAGCAGGATCCTTGGGCCATTGGCCAAGGCGATCGCAATGGCGATCCGCTGCTGCTCACCGCCGGACAGCTGGTTCAGCTTGCTGTCCTTTTTATGCGACATGCCCACCAGCTCCAGCAATTCCAGAGCCCGCTCCCTGCGGCCCTTTCCATCCACTTCATCGAAGATCATGGGCGTTTCCACATTCTCCACCGCCGTCAGAAACGGCAGCAGATTTCGGCCGTTATTCTGCCACACAAAGCCGACCGTCTTCTTTTTATACTCGACCAGTTCCTTCTCATTCAGCTTGAACAAGTCCTTGCCATCCACGATCAGACGCCCGGCCGAAGGACGGTCCAGCCCGCCGATCATGTTCAAAAAGGTCGATTTACCCGATCCGGAGTTACCGATGATCGCCATCAGCTCCCCCTCCTTGACCGTAAGCTCCAGCCCCTGCAGCGCCAGCACCTCGATATCCGGCGTCTTATAGATCTTCACCAGGTTCTCACAAACAATGATATCTTCAGCCAACGAGCTCACCATCCTCTAACTCATAGACCTGATCGGCCAGATCCATCAGACCCGTGTCATGGGTCGTCATCACGATAGTGATGCCCTCTTTCTCCGTCAGCTCTCGAAAGATCTTCATCACCGTCAACGCCGTATTGGTATCCAGCTCCGCCGTCGGCTCATCCGCAAACAACACCTTCGGCTTATGCGCGATCGCCCGCGCGATCGCCACACGCTGCTGCTCACCACCGGACATCTCCGCCGGCATGTGCCCCGCCCGATTGGCCAGACCCACCATCCGCAGACACTCCAGCGCCCGCTCCGTGCGATTCTCCTTGATGCCAGCCAGCCGCAGCGCGAACTCCACATTCTCCTGGGCCGTCATCATCGGGATCAACGCCACAGACTGAAAAACGAACCCGATCTGCTTGCGCCGGATCAGACTCTTCTCATCCTCACCCAGATCCGTAATATCCTCCCCGTCGAAGATCACCGAACCCTCCGTCGGATCATCCAACGCGCCAAGAATATTCATCAACGTGGTCTTTCCCGAACCGGAACGCCCCCGAAGAATGGTCAGCTTCCCCTCCGGAACCGTAAGCGAAACGCCCTTCAACGCCCAAAACGTATCGCCACCCGCCACCGGGAAACCCTTCCGCACATCCCGCACAACGATCACATCCATAAACATATCCTCATACTATTCAAAACAAAATCCAAAACAACACATCACCCCGCCCCACCCAAAAAACACTTTTGGTTTCAAACGTGCCCCGGGCGGGGTAGGATTGGGAGGGGAAGGTGCGGGCTTCGTAACTCCGAGCACCCTCCACTCCCAAATAAAAAACTATTCTGGTTTCAAACGTGCCCCGGGAGGGGG
>ONBQ01000088.1 GCA_900316145.1 uncultured Eubacteriales bacterium | reverse complement strand
GTGAAGGAACTGATGCAAAGACAGCAGCAGACGCAAAGTTCACATTCTCCGGTATTGATGCTGGTGTTTACAAACTTGTAGAATCAACAACGCCTACAGGTTATAACACTATTGAGGATCAGATTTTTACAATTACCGCTACACATGACCTTGAATCTGATAATCCTACACTTACGGCACTGACTGGTACAGATGGGGCACAGTTTACGATGACTCCGAGCATTTCGGATGGTTCTTTGACAGCTGACATCGAGAATAAGCAGGGCACTGAGCTTCCGTCTACCGGTGGTGCCGGTACCACGATCTTCTACATCGTTGGTGCGATCCTTGTCGTCGGCGCGAGCGTACTGCTGATCACCCGTCGCCGCATGAGCGCGAGATAAGAAGCGCAAGCGAACAATCGTACATAGCATTAACAACAAAACAATGACGGATCACGCGTCCGTGTGATCCGTCTCCATAAGTTTAATGTAAGAGGGTTTGCCGCCAGCCGATCGTTGGGTTGGCGGCTTTTTATGATTAATTCAATATGATGCAAAAAAACTGGCTGGAACGAACCAGCCAGTTTTATGATATCCGTCTTTCTCTGGGTGTAGCAAGAGAAACGCGCTTGTGGTCATGAAGAGAGGTCTTTCGGTATCCGCGCCTGGGTCGTCCTCATATGAACTTTATTTCGTGTACTTCTCAAACCATTCCGTGATCTCTGTCAATCTCCTTATCCGGTGCTTTGGCTTGCCGGAGCGGGACAGTTCGTGGTTTTCGCCGTGGAACATGACCAGGCGGGTCGGGACACCGTGGGTAACAAGGGCGCTGTACATCTGCAGGCCTTGATCCAGCGGGCAGCGGTAATCCTGATCGGAGTGGATGAAGAGGGTGGGGGTCGTCGCGTTCGCGGCGTATTTGAGCGGGGAGTGCTCCCACATCTTCTCCGGCGTGTCGAAGGGATCGCCGGCGGTCTGGTCTTCGCTGAAGTAGGGGCCGATGTCGGAGACGCCCCAGAAGCTGAGCCAGTTGGAGATGGAGCGCTGGGAGGCTGCGGCGCAGAAGCGGTTGGTGTGGCCGATGATCCAGTTGGTCATGAAGCCGCCGTAGCTGCCGCCGGTCTCACACACGCGCTTCGGGTCGATCTGAGGATAGGCCTTCAGCACGGCGTCGGTAAAGTCCATGATGTTGCGGTAGTCCGTGTTGCCATAGTCGCCGCGGATGTCCTGGAAGGCGGAGTCGCGGCCGTCGCTGCCCTTCGGGTTGCAGTAGAAGACAAAGTAGCCTTCGCTGGCCCACAGCTGCATTTCGTGATAGAAGACCGGGCCATAAACGGTCTTCGGACCGCCGTGGATGTCCAGCACGGCCGGATAGGTTTTGCCCGGATCATAATCCTTCGGCTTCAGGACCCATCCGCCGATGGTGTATCCTAAGGAGCGGGTCTCCAGATATTCCGGTTGGGCCACGTAGCGGTCCTTCAGCGCCTCGTCGTTGAAGTGGGAGAGGCGTGTCAGCGCGCCATCTTCGAAAGCATAGAGCTCCTGCAGCTTCATGTCGTACAGGGCGATGAGCAAAATAGCGTCGGCTTTCGGTGACAGGGCGATGGCATCGATGCTGCCTTCCTTGGTCAGGAGCGGGGTGGAGGTGCCATCGGGATCCAGCTTGTACAGGACCGCGTCGCCCTCCCGCGTGGTGATGTGATAGAGGGATGAACCGCAGGCGGCGCTCTGGTGTCCGCCGCCCAAACGGCAGTCAGAGCCCACATCGCCATACATGTTGTACTCTTCCTGACGGATGAGCGTTAAGGCGCCGGTCTGCGCGTCCAAGGTGTAGACCCAGCCGTTCTCATTCAGGCCGTTGCGCTCGCCCGCGTTGGCGATCACATAGATCACGTCCTCGGCCACGGTCAAACCTTCCAGCGACAGCTTTTCATCGGACGTTACGGTGCGCACGGCGCCGGTTTTCCAGTTCACCGCCTTGATGGTGAAGCCTTTGATCGGGCTGCGCGTCTCATATGTATCGGCGGAGAACAGGACTTCATCACCCAGAACGTCCAGATCGCCAACACTTTCAAGCGGTTCTGTGACACGGCAGATCTTCGGCTCCTTTTCGGAAATATCGACCAGGAACAAGGCGCTGCGGGAGCTGTTGATAACGCCTGCCCCGTTGAACCAGAAGGGCAGCTCATCAAAGACCTCGTAATCCTTGTCCTCGTCCAGATCTTTAATGACCTGCTGACGCTCCTCCTCCGAAGCCTTGTACAAGTCCGGATGACGCACGTCGATGCTTCCGGTCACGGCAAAGTGCTGGCTGTTCAGGACCTTTAGACCGCGGGCCTGGAACGGAAGGGTAAAGAACGGCTCGGCCTCGCCGCCGTGGATGTTCAGGCAGTAGTAGGCGGTAAAAGGATCCTTGGCCTCCGCGCGCTTCTTTTCCGCCGCGGAGCGCACCGCCGGGAAGAGGATGTGCTCATCATCCAGCCAGACAAAGGAACTCTCCTTGCCCAGGCCGGTGAGCCGGCGGATCGTGTCATTTTCATACAGATAGATGTTGTGGGTGTAACCGTTCTCTTCCAGATCAGCCTTAGACGCGATGAAGGCGGCCGCCTGGCCGTTCGGCGCGTAGTCGATGCCCGAGAGGAAGGTATAGTTTGTAAATTCATCCAAACGGATCGGTTCCATAAGACATTTACCTCCTGTCATTCTTACCTCGTAGTATAGACCCGAGACTAAAGATAGTCAAATAAAAAAGACTGCGAAACCAGGTTCGCAGTCAGGTCAGTCTTTCTGAACAACATTGATATAGTTGAAGGGGATCTCGATCCCGGCTTCTTCCAGCGCCTTGCCCACCCGCAGGTTGATGTCGCTGATGACGACTTCGGACGGGGAGGTGGGATTGTAATAGACGGTGGTGGCCAGCTTCAGGCTGCTGTCCTCGTAGGCCAGGAAGTAGATGGGGGCGTAATCCAGACCATCGTTGACCTCCTTGCCGGGGATGCTGTGCTCCGAAGAGATGATGGCGTCGCGGATGACCTGCATGGCCTTTTCCACATCGGTGCCGTAGGCGACGTGAAAGACCATCTGGGCGGAGCGGTAGGCAGCGTGGTAGCTGTAGTTCTTGAGGCTCATGGTGTTGAGCTTGCTGTTGGGGATGACCACCCGCTGGGTGTCCAGCGTCTGGATCACGACGTGGCGCATGGTGATATCCTTGACGATGCCGGTGGTGCCGTTTTCCAGCTCGATGCGGTTGCCCAGCTCGAACGGCTTGTAAAGGCTGATCATGAGACCGGCCAGAATATCCTTGATGACATCCTGGGCCGCAAAGGCGATGATACCACTGATGATAGCGGTTCCTCCCAGAACGGTGGTCCAGATGGAGCTGAAGCCGCCGAAAACGGAGAAGGCCAGCAGAAAGCCTACGACATACAGGGAAACCGTGACGATACGCTCAAAGAAACGCAGGTGGATGCCCTGCCTGCGCGCCTCGATCTTGCGGAAGATGGCGCGGTTGACCCGGTTCAGACCCCAGACGATGAGCAGGATCACAACAAAGGCAATACCCTTGGTCAGAAATTCTTTATCAAACATGGAGAACCTCTTTGCAATAGAATAGTAGATTCATTATAGGCTTTTCGCGGAAGCCTGTCAACCGGAAGAAAGATTGACAGAAATTAACAGAAACATCAAAAAATATGAGAAAAAACAATGCGATACATAATATAATAACGGAAACACATTAAAAGGACGGTATTCTTTATGGAAAAGAAACCTTAGGCTACGGAGTTCCAAAAAGGAACAGCCATCAGCTACGCGCTGAGCCAGGGCGGCGGTTTCATGCTCATTCAGGCTACGGTCGCAACATTCTTCTCAATCTTTATGACCGATACGGTGCTGATCCCGGCCGCGTCCGCCTCTGTCATCATGCTGATCGTGTGCCTCATCTTCAACCCCATCGAGCTGCACCGTCAAGAGATCAATGAGATGAAAGAGAAGATGCACGCCATTGAATAAGGGTGTGCACAAGGATCGAATGAAAGGGATGTGAAATAACTGTTTCACAGTCCCTTTTTGTTTTCTATGACAATACCAACAGCCATCTCAAATCAGGATTACCTGATTTTGATTTCAGCCGCCTCTCTAATACAGTAATTTATTTGGACGCTACTTGATTTGAGCCATTGAAGGCTTTCATATCAAGTAATATTTTCGGAAAATCCAAAGATATTACTTGATTTGAGCTGATTAATAAATAAAAATAAAGTAATACCTGCTGCTATTAGAATAAAAACTGTGAAAATTTACTGTATTATAATAAAATCTGTGGAACGATCAAGTAGCCGATAATTTCATTACTTGATTCAGAAGCATAGTGAAACGAAAGCCAAGTAACGCCAAACAAGCCTGCGGACTCATGACTATCACTTTCTTCTTCAAAAAGGACTGTGAAATAACGGTTTATTCATTATTTCACATGCAGTTGACATCCGTGGAAAAGAAGGTACAATTGAAAGAAAAAAGAAAGCAGTAGTTTATATGAAATCCATTTTTCCTATATTGTTTATCGACTGCGGAGATACCCTTTGCGATGAATCCACCGAGGTGCGTGACGTACCGGGCGGCGTGGTGAAGCAGGCCTCCTTATTTCCCGGCGCCGAGGATGCCCTGCGCGAGATCCACGCCATGGGCGTGCCCATCGTCCTGGTCGCGGACGGATTAGAGGACTCGTTTGCCTATATCCTGCGCCATGTGCGGACGGTGTTCGATGGCTGGGTCACCTCCGAAACCGTGGGAGAGGAGAAGCCTTCCGCCAGGATGTTCGAAGCAGCCATGAAGGAGCTTTCCCTGAAAGAAATCGACAAGCCGCGCATCCTGATGGTGGGCAACAATACCCGCAAGGACATAGCCGGCGCGAACCGCTTTGGCATCACGTCGGTGCTGGCGGACTACTCGCCGCGCTATGACATGACCCCCCACGCTCCGGAGCAAGAGCCGGACTACCTTTTGCATGATATCCGCGAGCTGCCGACCCTGATCCGAAGCCTTACCCTGCCTTACCGGGAACTGACAAAAGAGGATGACGCGGCGCTGGCGGCCCTGATCCGGGACAACCTGAAAGCGCATAAGCTGGACATCCCCGGCACCGTGTATTTCGATGACGGCCTGGACCACCTAAGCGACTTTTATCAGAAGGACGGACGCAAGTACTTCGTATTTCTCGGAGAGAAAAACGAGGTCATCGGAGGCATCGGGCTGGCAGAATTCCCGCCCTTTGATCGATGCGCGGAGCTGCAGAAGCTGTACCTTGATGACAGCGTGAAAGGCAACGGCCTGGGGTATGAAATGATCCGCCTGGTCGAGGAGGAGGCGTACCGCCTGGGCTACCGGCAAATGTATCTGGAGACGCACACCAACCTGGAGGCGGCCATCCATATCTACGAACGGGCCGGCTATCAGGAGATAGCAAGACCGCAGGGCGTTGTGCACGGCGCCATGAACCGCTTCTACCGGAAAGAATACTTAATACAATGATTTGAAAAGGAGGTGTGAAAAAAACACCTTCGGAATTACTTGATTTTCGCTTTCCCCTTCGTTCTTATACAGTAGTGTTTTGAAGGGCTACTTGATTTTGAAAAATTATGGAAGCTGAATCAAGTAATATTTTCGAAGAAATTATCGTTTATACCTGATTATGATCGGTTATAAGGCCATAATACAGTAATTACAGCGGTTGATAAAACGTTTTGACAAATTTACTGCTGTATTATTGCCACCTTTATGAGACTAATCAAGTAACCGGTTTTGACACTACTTGATTTATAGAAATGGTGAGATAGAAATCAAGTAGCGCCATTCTCTGC
>ONBQ01000014.1 GCA_900316145.1 uncultured Eubacteriales bacterium | reverse complement strand
TTTTATTACACGTTTTACGTGTAAGCGAGGAACAGAGGGCTATGCCCGCATGTGAAAAACCACCCGCTAAGCGGGTGGATGCTTTTTGTATTACTTTCTGTGAACAGTAACGGTATGCGTCCCGCCTGAAGAAGGCACCTGGATCTCCAGCATGCCCGGATAGCGTTCCCGGAAGGTGCAGGCGGAACCGTCGATCCGAACTTCATAAGAAGCCCCTTCGTTCATCACGACGAGGATGGAAGAAGACGCATGGGATCCACTGACTTTCACCTGCAAACTCAGATCTGAAAAGTCATCCGACCATTCATAATTCTCGATCCAGGTGTCGAAGCCTGTATTGATCGTGCCAGGCCGGAAATACGCGTTGGCCCACAGTTCGATCGGAGCAGAGAGACCGCCGAAATTATGGAACCATCCGCCGCGTCCGGTCACCACACTAACCATTTCAAAGGTGTAATGGGTCGCGTCCACTTCTTTTTTCCAGACGTTCAAAGCGAGCATCGCGATGGTATGGGCGAAGTCCGTTTCATTCAGGTCCAACATGGTTTTCCAGATGAACCACTGGTGCGGAAACCAGACGTTGCCGTTCCAATATCCATTGACCTTAAAATAGCCGGCGCTTTGATCGACCGCGCTGATCCCGTAGGGACTTAGCATTTCGCCGGGATCGGTCAGATGATGCAGGATCTTTTCCTTTTGCTCTTCATTGAGGATGCCCGCGATCAGGGGATAGATGCCATCCAGACCCTTATTGAGATTCTCTCCGTCCTGGGTCCGGTATATGTCTATAGGTCTGCCGTTTTCATCGTGCAGTACATAGCTGAAATAGCCGGCTTCCGGATCCCAGGCATATTGGTTCAGAGCCGCTGTCAGACGATCGATATCCTGCTGATAGCGATCCACGTCTTCTGAAAGGCCCAGCGCCTGGGCTGCCTGCTGCAGGATCTTCGCGCTGCGGATCACCTGGGAGGTGCTGATGACCGGGCTGGCCGAACGCTGCAATCCTTCCTCGATCATGGCGGCCTGAGGCGGATAATCATCCATACCGCTGGAAGAATAGAAGTAGTCGTAGGTAGAAGTCAGACCGCTTGAAAAACGGGCTGTCGTAGAGCCGCTGCCCCGGCCGGCCAGAAACTCATAATAGTACTTCAGACGGGGATAGTAATGCTCCAGCAGGTACTGCTTGTCATGCGCCTTCTGCAAAAGCTCGTAGAAAAGATACATCTGGACCGGTACCGGGGAGCCGTGATGCAGGAATGCGTAGTCCGGATAGCCTGGCTCACAGGTGTAAGTGTCCAGTATATATTCGGCATAGTCCGGATTCAGGTCCATCATGCCCAGACCGATGAAACCGGAGTCCCAGGTATACAGGCTGTCCCAGCGCTTGCCGGGCGTATGATGCGGAATATAGGTTCCGGCTTTATAGATCGGGAACACGATGTTGGTCAGAACGGCTGCTTTCAACAGATCGGTACTGAAGCGATAGGGCTCTCCTTCCTGATTTAAGCGGACGGGAAGGGGACGGCTTGCCTGATACAGAGCTTCACACTCTTTTTCAGAGGGCATCTGGTAAGGCTCGTCACAGAGGAGCGCGTATTTTATCTGCGTCTGTCCGGGAGAGATAAAGATCGTGTGCACGAGGGTGTTATGGAAAAAACCATCATCGCTGTGCTTGCGGGAGAAAGACCGGGTAAAGGGAGCCAGAACATCATCAAAAGTGACATCCGGATTGGACAGACGGGAGGACATGCCGTCCTCCAAGGAGCCGGTCTCGATGTGCCGGAAACGGGTTTCTGCATCCGTGGTATAGAGGTGATACATGGCATTCACATCAGGATAGGTCAGCGAAACATGCGCGCCATCCTGGGTCAGTTCTTCTGTCAGTTCCGGATGTACCATGGGAGCAACGTGCCGTGTCTCTACGCAGTCCTTGCTTTCCGAGATCGCGAGAAAATCCAGTTCCAAACCTCCGTGGCCTTCCGATACCAGGTCCAGAAAATGCTCCCCGGCGTCCAAAGCGCCAAGAGGAACTCTCAGCGTGGTCAGGGAGTCCGAGACAGGAAAACGGACCTCGGTCCCGTTGATCAGAAATACGGATTTCTCCTGAGCGGGAACAAAATGTACGGAGTGTTCCATGGTCCGGTCCGGCTCATACTGAATATTAGCGCTGCGGTAGCGGATCGTCAGGACAGCATCTTCCAAAGCTTGCTCCAGTTCGAACCGATAAGAGACCGCATCCCCTTTTTCAGAGCCGAATGTCCCAAAGGGCAGGCAGGGAAGATGCCATTTGTCTGAACGGTCGCCCAGGCCATGACCTTCGGTAAAGGATCCGTCTACGATCTCGCCCTTCTTGTGTCCATCCGGGTTCTGCCGGTCCCAGGGACGAGGAGAAGCGTAGGTATAGCTTTCATAATCCAAAGCGTCCATTATGACACTTTTTTCCGGCCGGACTATATCCGTGTATTCCGTCTGCGGGTATTCGATCGACGCGAAATAATTGATCATCAGGTTCTGGGGAAGCTGGCTGTGATTGACCAGTTCTGTCCGGATCAGAATGGCGTGATCGGATAGGCGGGTATATGACACATCCCCGTAAACGACATCTTTCCATTCCAGATCGACCCGGTACGTGTATTGGGAATAATCCCCGGTCGATGCGATGGCCCGCCAGCCGGTAGGCAGCGTCACGTTCGGCAAATGGATATCCATGTTGGCGATGGCGGGTACCGTCGTCAGGTCAAAGCGTACGCCGGCCCGCTTAGACGGCGCGATGTGGGAAATCCCCATATATTTTTTGGAATAAGGTCCCCAAAGAGGAAACCTCCCGTTAGTGAAAACAGAGTCATTTCTGATATCTGACATAAATGGATCCCTTTCCAGAAGTGTATGAGTTTGTAATGACCATTATAGCGTGAATCTTTTCTCTTGTCGATTCTTTCTTTCTGTGCTATGCTTACTTTATCCGATCCAGGATCGAGAAAAAGGAGGATCAACATGCGTTATCCGGAGTTTCTGCATAAAGAAGGTACCATCGGCTTTATCGCGCCATCCTTTGGCTGCGCGACAGAACCCTATCGAACGGCGTTCCTGCAAGCCCAGACTGAATTCAAATGGAGAGGGTTCAGGGTGTGTCTTGGGCCGAACTGTTATGAAAGCAAGGGCATAGGCAAAAGCAATACCCCGGAAAAATGCGCGGAGGAGATCAATGAGTTTTTTGGTCGGGAGGATGTGGACGTGATCCTGTCCTGCGGCGGCGGAGAGACCATGTGTGAAGACCTCGATTATGTGGATTTCAAACAGTTGAAAAAAGAAGAGCCCAAATGGTTCATGGGGTATTCGGATAATACCAATCTTACCTTTCTGCTTCCGACTTTGTGCGATACGGCTGCGATCTATGGCCCATGCGCGGCCACCTTCGGTATGAAACCGTGGGATGCTTCCCTGGAAGAAACATTTCGGCTGTTGAGAGGCAAGAAGCTGGAGTTTGACGGGTATGATCGCTGGGAAAAAGAATCCTTGAAAGACGAGGAGCATCCCTTCGAACCGTTCAACCTGACAGAACCGAAAAAGCTGGTCCTCTGGCATTATGATAAAAAACAGAAGTGGGTCCGGACCAGGGAAAGAGTCAAGATGGAAGGCCGCCTGTTGGGAGGCTGCCTGGACATCCTGGTTACCCTGGCAGGGACCCGGTATGATAAGGTCGAGCGGTTTAACCGCCGCTATGAAAAGGACGGGGTCGTATGGTTTTTAGAAGCCTGTGATCTGAATCCGCTCGCGATCCGGCGGGCCATGTGGCAGCTGGATCACGCCGGCTGGTTTGACAATTCAAAAGGCTTTATCATTGGGCGGCCTCTATGCGGGACGGAACCTGTGATGGGCATGGATGCCTATCAGGCGGTGCTGGAAGTCGTAAAACCCTATCACGTGCCGGTCATCCTGGATTTTGATATCGGGCATCTGCCGCCGCAGATCCCTATGATCACCGGGGCCTATGCCAAGGTGGAAGCCTGGGAAGATCAGTCTCATATCGAATTCAAACTGAAATAAAAGAGGAACCAATTTATGAAAATCACCAGATTTGTCGTCACCGGAGGGCCGTGCGCAGGAAAAACGACCGCGATGAGCTGGATCCAGAATCATTATGAGGCCAAGGGCTACCGGGTCCTGTTCGTTCCCGAAACGGCGACCGAACTGATCGGCGGGGGAGTCTCGCCCTGGACCTGCGGCACCAATGTCGAATATCAGGTATGTCAATGCCGCCTGCAGCTGTTCAAAGAGCAGATCTTTGAAGAAGCGGCGCGTACCATGGACGCGGAGAACATCCTGATCATCTGTGACCGAGGCTTTATGGACAACCGCGCTTACATGAATGATGAAGAATTTGAAGAAGTCCTGTCCCGGCTTGGTGTCAGTGAGGTGGAGATGCGGGATCACTATGACGCGGTCTTTCATCTGGTCACAACGGCAAAAGGCGCGGAGTCTGTCTATACCACGGCCAACAATGCGGCCAGATATGAGTCAGTGGAAGAGGCAGTAAGGGTGGATGAAAAGCTGCTCTCAGCCTGGACCGGGCATCCGCATTTACGGGTGATCGACAACGCGACGGATTTCATCGGAAAGCTCAAGCGCCTCATCGCGGAGATGGACGCCTTCCTGGGCGAGCCGGTACCGTTTGAGATCGAGCGCAAATTCCTGATCGAGTATCCGGACCTGAACTGGATGGAGAACAATCCGAAGTGCCGGAAGGTCGAGATCCGTCAAACCTACTTAAAGAGTCTGGACGGAGAGCACAGACGGGTGCGCCGCCGGGGCGACAAGGGGCACTATGTTTACTTTGAGACCATCAAACGCCCGGTCAGCGGGATCAAGCGCCTGGAGGTCGAGCGCCGTCTGACGAAGAGTGAGTATAAGAATCTGCTGAAGGACGCGGATCCGGAATGCGTTCCCATCGAAAAAGACCGGTACTGTCTCACCTATAAGAATCAATACTTTGAGATCGACGTCTATCCCTTCTGGAAGGACAAAGCGATCTGCGAGATCGAATTGCATGACGAGAACGAACCGGTCTATTTCCCGGAAGAGCTGACCATCATACGGGAAGTGACAGGAGAGCCGGAATACAAAAATTCCGCGCTGGCCAGAAGAAAGCCGGACGCGCAATAAAAATGGATCAACCGAAGGTCTTCACATCGTTGGAGACCTTTAATAATGAGGTGAGGATCATAGTCAGGACAATCAGTCCGGCCATGATCAGATAAAAGTTCTGTACGCTGAAACGCTCGACGAGGGCGCCGCCGATATTCTGCATGCCGATCGTTCCCAGACTGCTTCCGGTGTTGACGACCGAAAGCCCCGTCGTGATCAGTTCCGGACGGACCAGATTGCTCACCACCTTCAGAATGATCATCACATAGGTCGTGGTGGCGATGGCCTTCAGCAGGATGATGACCGCGATCACCAGAGGCGCCGATGAGACCAGTCCGTAGATCAGGAACTCGATCAAGGTCAGGCCGCAGGCAAAATAGATCAGAGATTTACCGGAAAAACGATCCATGAACCGGTTCGAGAACAGGATCAGAGGGATCTCGACCAAGGTGCTTAAAGAAATGACGGTTCCGATGCTGGAAGTGCTCACACTCAACGATTTCAAAAGGATGGGCACATAGGTCATATTGGCACCGGAGCAGCCCCAGAACAGTACAGTGATGATGAAAAACAGCAGGTAATGAGGATTGGATAGAAACGTAGAGAGCCGTACTTTGGACGGCTCTTTTTTCGTATCCGCCTCCTGCACCAGAGGGTCATCTGCGCCGCCGCAGCCAAAAGCGCAGATCAGGCCGGCCGCCAGAACGCAGATAAACAACACGGATGAGGAAAAATGATCAAAGATCAGACCGGCCGCCTGCGCGCCGACCGCGTAACCGATCGTGCCCCAGACACGCAGAACGCCATATCGATACCGGGAAGCACCAGCCAGCCGCTCAAAGATCGGCTGCGTGCCCATAATGAAAGACATGGTCAGACCGTTGAGCAGAAATAAGGCAAAGACGGTCCGGCTTATCGAAAATAAGACCGCGAAGACTCCGACAGCGATCATCATGATCCCGGCGATCAGGCGCGGCCTGCGGGTCAGGTCACTCAGATAGCCCGCCAAAGGAATGGTCGCGAAAGAGAAGATCCCGGAGGCGGAAACGATCCAGCTCATATCCTGTACACGGATCCCGAGGCCGGTCAGATAGACGGAAAGCACGGAGCTGAAGGCAGCCATGCAAAAGAAAAAGAAGAAAAAGATGAAGATATAGCTAAGATAGCTGCCTTTAAAACGTTGAAACATGGTGATACCTCATTTATGGGACTCTTCGCTGACAGCACGACTTGAATTTCCGTCCGCTGCCGCAGGGACACAGATCGTTGCGGCCCACGTGGGCGTAGCGCATCCGTTCGTTCTGGATCAAAAGATCCGTGATCCTGGAAGCAGGCACATGCTGGGAAGAAAGATTCATGGCTTCTTTTAAACGCGGAACGGCGTAATCATAGAAACTCTTAAGCCCCGCACACAGGTAATAATGTCCGCTCTGACCGTCCGAAGAGAGGGCGAAGCGGTCCTTCAGACACCCGCCGCGGCACAGAGAGAGGTAGGGACAGCGCCGGCATTCCTCTGTGAGACCTTCTTCCTTGGACCTGCCAAAGGCCTGCTGATCAGGAGACTGAAGCAGAGAGATAAGGTCGTCCTGCGCGATATTCCCCAGACGGTGATCCCGGTCGACAAAGTGATCACAAGAATAGATGCTTCCGTCGTGTTCCGCCACCAGCACGGTGCCGCAGGTCGGAGCCAAGGTGCATACAGAAGCGCTGCCACCCGACAGGACCTTGGCGGTCTCCGCGAAGAGCTGCACGTTGACTTTTCCAAGATCATGATAGAACCAGGTGGAAAAGACATCTTTTAAAAACTCGCCATATTCCTCGGGAGTGATGGAATCAGCACTTATGCCGCCTTCTTCCTGATTGACGATCGGGATGAACTGGATCCAGCCCGTACCAAAATCCCGAAGCGCCTGATAGACCGCCTTCGCGTAGGGCAAGGTCCCCTTGTGTACAGTGCAGAGAAGGTCCGGACGAATGCCGTAGGAAAGAAGACGTTTGATCGCTGCACAGGAGCGATCATAAGAGGGAGACCCGTCCGCCATGTGACGGACCTTGTCATGGACAGTCCGTGTCCCATCGATGCTTAAGCCCACGTCAAAATGATGCTCCGCGAGAAAACGGCAGAAGGCATCATCGAGCAGGGTCCCGTTCGTTTGCAGATTGTTGACGGCATGAAAGCCTTCCGGCAGGTATTTTTCCTGAAGCTTGACGACTTTTTCATAGAAAGCGATCCCGCAGGCAGCTGGCTCACCTCCGTGCCAGGTGAAGGATATGACCGGCCCGGCGGAGGCTTCTATGTATTTCCGGATAAAGAGCTCCAGCATATCATCCGTCATGAGGAAAGAAGACCGGCCGTCCTCATAGGCTGTGTCCAGATAATAGCAGTAATCACAGCGCATATTGCAGAGAGAACCGACCGGTTTGATCATCATGACGAAGGAAGGTTTTTCCCTGGTCACAGATGGAGATGTCATGATTTTAAGTGCTCATCCAGGAAGGCCTGGGCTTTATTCCATGAATCCATCGCCTGTTCCTGCCGGTACATGGGCTTGTCATAGTACCAGATCCCGTGTCCCGCGCCGTCGTAGCGATAGAAGGTATAGTCCTTATTGTTTTCTTTGAGTAAAGCTTCCAGACGGTCTACTTCCTCCGGAGAGGGGTGCTGGTCATCATTGCCGAAGATGCCGAGGACCGGGCAGGAAAGATCCGCGGTATGATCCGCAGGGGACGCTCCTTCGGGGTTAAATACACCGCCGCCCCAGCAGTCGACACAAGCGTCAAAGCCTTCTACCGTACAGGCTGCCAGAAATGCGTGACGCCCGCCGGAGCACATGCCGATCACGCCGACCTTGCCATTCGTTTCAGGGGAAAGCTTCAGGAAATCCAATGACGCCTTCACATCGCCCATGACCTGAGGATCAGGCTGGCCGCCTTGCTCCCGGGACTTCATGGCGATCTCAGTAGGCGTTCCGGTTCCTACCCGGGAGTAGATATCCGGGCAGACAACGGCATAGCCGTGCTGGGTAAAGCGGCGCGCGGCTTCGCGGCACCATTCATCCCAGCCAGGCATATGGGGGATCAGGATCAGACCGGGATGCGGTCCGTTTCCGAGAGGACGGGAATAATAGGCCCGGATCGGATCATCACCAGATCCCTTCAGACCGATAGTCTCCGCGATCATGCCTTCATAAGCGCCGGTGTTCAGATCATTCCACATAAGAATCAAACCTCCTTTTTAAACAGGGCTTTGCAAGCCAACGGCAATGACAAAGGCCGCTGCGTATTCTCCTTCCGTAGTGATGGAAACCATAAGATCCGTAACGGCTGCCTTATCCAAAATCTCTCTCAAAGCAGGAGTTATGTTGACATAAGGAGAGCCGTCTTCGTGGTTTAAGGTTTCTATGATCCTCAGATCAAAGGTCTTTTCCGGCGTAAGATGAGCCACCGCCTTAAATACCGCTTCCTTTGCCGCGAACCGCGCCGCCAGATAGTCAGCCGGTTTTGACGCGCGTTCAGACGCAGCCAGTTCAGCCGGTGTAAACATCCGCGTAAGCGCGCTTGGGGAGAGTCTTTCCATTAAGCGCTCGATGCGCTTGATCTGGACCATATCCGTCCCGATCCCTTTGACCAAGGAGCCATCACCTCTTTTCATACTTGGCTTCATTATATATCATTTCTTCAGAAAACAACAGTATTTTTTACGGGTTTTTTATGATATAATAAAAGTGTAAATGGTCATTCAGAATTATGAATATTCTGTTAATCTTCGCGCTTTGATTTGAAATCAGCCGATGAATGGATATAATAAAGGATATTTATATTTAGTTAGGGGAACACATGCTTCAGATCCAAAATATTCGAAAACAATATATCACAGGTGATCTGACCCAGGTCGCTCTTAATGATGTAAGCCTGAACTTAAGGGACAATGAATTCGTCGCGATCCTGGGTCCCAGCGGTTCCGGCAAGACTACATTGCTCAACATCATTGGAGGACTGGACCGCTATGACAGCGGAGACCTTATCATCAATGGCATCTCGACCAAGCAGTATAAAGACCGGGATTGGGATTCCTACCGCAATCATACCATAGGCTTCGTCTTTCAAAGCTATAACCTGATCCCGCATCAGACGGTCCTGGCCAATGTAGAGCTGGCTTTGACTATCTCAGGTATCTCCAGAGCGGAGCGTCGCCAAAGAGCCAAACAGGCCCTGGAGGCGGTGGGGCTGGGAGAGCAGATCCATAAAAAGCCTAACCAGATGTCCGGTGGACAGATGCAGCGAGTGGCGATCGCCCGCGCATTGGTCAATGACCCGGATATCGTGCTCGCGGATGAGCCTACCGGTGCCTTGGATTCAGAAACAAGTATCCAGGTCATGGAGCTGCTGAAACAGGTCGCCAAGGACCGGCTGGTGGTCATGGTCACGCACAATCCGGAGCTGGCCGAGCAATACGCGACCCGTATCGTCCGTCTCAAGGATGGCAGCATCACGGATGATTCCATGCCGTTTACGGTGGATGAGACGGCCATGGAAGCGCCGGAGCACAAGAACATGGGACGCGCGTCCATGTCGTTCCTGACATCGCTTTTGCTGAGCTTCAACAATCTGCTGACCAAGAAAGGCCGCACCATCCTGACCGCTTTTGCCGGATCCATCGGTATCATCGGCATCGCCCTCATCCTGTCCTTGTCAAACGGTGCCAATACTTATATACGCAGTGTGGAAGAAGAGACGCTTTCCGAGTATCCGCTGACGATCCAAAGCGCCAGCATGGATATCTCCGCCTTGATGCAGGGAGCGGCTTCCAGCCGGAAGGAGGTGGTCAACGAGGGTGAAGTAAGAGAATGGAAGACCCTCAGCGCCATGTTATCCCGCGTCAGTTCGAATGATCTCACCTCGCTGAAAAAACATCTGGAGACAGACGTGAAAGAGGAGATGGACCGGTACGCGCGCGCCATCGAGTATTCCTATGATATCACCCCTCAGATCTTTCGTTTGACAGGAAAGGATACGTACCGGCAGGTCAACCCGGATCAGGCGTTGGCGACTGCCCTTGGCAATTCCTACAACATCGCCTCATCCTTTATGAATCAGAATGCGTTCAATCCGTTGCCGGAAGACGAGGACCTGTTCATCGACCAGTATGATGTGCTCGAAGGGCACTGGCCTAAGAATAAGGATGAAGTCGTAGTGGTGCTGACAGAAGACAACCGCTTGACCGACCTGGCCTTGTATTCTCTCGGCCTGAAGGACGCAGCTGAGCTCGACGAGATGGTCGAGAAGTTCTACAAAAACGAGCCGACGGATACCGTATCCGAAGACGGCGTATGGAAGATCGAAGAGATCGTGGGCGTGGAGTGCCTTCTGGTAGATCCGGCGGATTTTTACGTATATGATCCGGAATACAATGTTTATGTGAAAAAGACAGACAACTCCGCGTACATGCTGGAAAAGGTCAAAGAGGGCATGCCGTTGACGGTGGTCGGCGTGGTACGTCCCAAAGATGACAGCAATGCGACCATGCTGACCAGCGGTATCTATTATCATCACGATCTGATCAATTATATTTCGGAGCAGGCAGCCGCCAGTGACATCGTTCAAAAGCAGCTGGCGGATCCTGAACGGGATGTCTTCACCGGCAACCTGTTTTCAGAGACCGTTGAGAATACCATGGATATGAGCAGCCTGTTCTCGATCGATGAAGAGGCTCTGGCGAAAGCTTTCCAGTTTGATGAGGATGCCTTCAAGGACATGGATTTCTCGGACCTGGAGCTGGATTTCTCCGGCATGGACCTGTCCGGGATCGATCTGTCCGGTATGGATCTTTCGAATCTGGATTTCTCCAATCTGGATTTTTCCGGGATGGAACCGCCGGATCTTTCATCGATCCTTGCCAACCTTGACATCCAGGTCGATCCGGACGCCATGCAAAACCTGTTTACCACGCTCATCGCGGGCTACCTGAAAGAAGCTTCCAAAGATCCGGCTACGGATTACTCCCGCATCGGGGAAGCGGCCGGTGAATACCTGAATTCAGAAGCTGCCAGAACCATCCTGCAGGAGCAGATCACGTCGATCCTTCAGCCGGCCGCGGATGCCCTGCCCGGCCAGGCCGATGTGCAGGATCTGATGACAGATATCATAAGCGGGTTTGGCGATTATATTCAGGATCGGGAAATCACGGATATCTCCGAGATCTCTGATCTATTAAATGAATATATAAATTCCGAAGCGGTGCAGACCAAAGTCTCCGACTTCGTATCAAGGATGCAGGAAAGCTATGATCAGATCCAGGTCACACCGGAACAGCTTGCCCAGGTGACAGGAGCCCTGTATCAAGGTTATGAAGACTATGCGAAAGAGAATACGCTGCCGGATCCATCCCGCATGATGGACTCCTTTGCGGCGTACTTATCTGGTTCAGAAGGGCAGCAGGTCCTGATGGACGGTATTTCGAAAGCGGTCAATATGGACGATCTGTCGGGCCAGCTTGCTTCTGCCATGGAGGGAGTCTTCTCGGACTACGCGCAGAAGATCGGAACCCAGATCACTTCGGCCATCACCCAGGCTATGGGACAGACCATGAACCAGATCATGAGCCAGGTCTCCGGCGAGATCGCAAGTCAGCTTACGTCTGTCCTGACGGAGCAGATGGGGCAGATGATGGAGCAGGTCTCCGAAAAGATGCAGAACGCGTTCAACATCGACGTGGATGCCTTCACCGGCGCGATCAAGATCAGCATGGATCCAGAAGAACTGCAAGAGCTGATGGTGTCCATGATGAGTGCGGATACGGCTTCTTATGAAGGTAATCTGAAGAAGCTCAATTACGCCGATATGGCTAAGCCCTCCGTGATCGCCATCTATCCGCGTGATTTTGAAAGCAAGGGCAAGATCCTGAACATCCTGGATACCTACAATGCGGACATGAAGCAGTCCGGTCAGGAAGAGAAGGTCATCTCTTACACGGACTATGTCGGAACTTTGATGTCGTCCGTAACGGATATCATCGACACCATCAGCTATGTTCTGGTCGCGTTCGTCGCCATTTCCCTGATCGTTTCTTCGATCATGATCGGCATCATCACCTACATTTCTGTCCTAGAGCGCACCAAGGAGATCGGTATCCTGCGCGCGATCGGCGCGTCAAAGCGGAATATCTCACAGGTCTTCAATGCGGAGACGTTCATTATCGGTCTGCTGTCCGGTGTGATCGGTATCGGTGTTACCTTGCTGCTTCTGATCCCCATCAACGCCATCATCCACAGCCTGGCCGGCAATACGACCATCAGCGCGATATTGCCCGCAGCCGGCGGTGTAGCGTTGATC
>ONBQ01000140.1 GCA_900316145.1 uncultured Eubacteriales bacterium | reverse complement strand
CTGCGTGCTGCTGTCACCGGCGTGCGCCAGCTGGGATATGTTTGAAAGCTTTGAGCAGAGGGGAGACCTGTTCCGCTCTTATGTACAAGATCTGAAACACTGAATGGATTACGAAATCAGATAGAGAGGAGGAAGCCTATTGGCACGATCGACCAATCACAGATCCGCCAGAGAACGCAATCAGGCGGTAAGAGAACAACAAATGCGCTTGTCCGAAGAACGTCGCATGCGCTCTTTGCGGTCTGAAGATTTTCAAATGGATGAGCCGACATCGCCGGCGCGGGAAGATGACCGCGTCCGCTTCCAGAGCATGACTTCCTCACTGGAAAGAGAAGAGCAGGAAAGAGAGCGGCCGGCAGAGAGATCTCGATCGAGAAGACAGCGCCAAAGAAGAACTAGACAGCGCGTCCGGACCGAGCAGGCCGTGGCGCCCAGAACGAAAGAGAAGCGGGAAAGAAAGAGTTTTGCCGAAGTCATCGGAAAGGCGCACGAAAGTGATTTTTCCGTGATCGCGAGCATGATCCTGCTGTGCTTTATAGGCTTGGTCATGGTCACAAGCTCCAGTTACTATTATGCCTACAACAAGATCGGCAATCCGCTGTACTTCCTGTACCGTCAGGCGTTTTATCTTGGAATCAGCACAGTCGTCCTGATCGCAGCCATGTATATTCCTTTATGGATCTATCGACGCCTGGCCTGGGCCTTCTACGCCATCTCCTTTGGCATGGCACTGGCGGTCCTGATATTCGGTATCAATCTGAACGGATCGACCAGATGGCTTTCGATCGCCGGTATCCAGTTCCAGCCTTCTGAGTTGGTCAAATTGGGCGTCGCCCTGTTTGTAGCTGTCAAAGCGGAGCAGTATCAGGATTCGATCAAGAGTTTCAGGACATTTGTCATCCTTCTTGCCATCGTGGCAGTACCGGCCCTTCTGGTCGCGTATCAGAATCTGACCAGTGGCATCATCATCGCGATGATCGGTCTGACGATCATGCTGGTCGCCGGCTGCAGAATTCGGTATTTCGTGATCCTGGGCTTGCTTGGCATCGCCTTGCTGGCGGTGGTCATCGTCCTGCCAATGTATGTGCCTTTGTCCAGTTTCCCGGGCTTTATGCGGGGATTCCTGGAGAAGTTCATGTATCGTACCAACCGGGTCCGCGCTTTCCTTGATCCTTTCAAATATGTGCAAAATGAAGGATACCAGATCGTGCAGTCGCTGTACGCGATCGGATCGGGCGGATTCTTTGGACAGGGATTGGGAGAAAGCATCCAGAAGCTTGGTTTTATTCCGGAAGCGTATAATGATATCATTTTCGCGATCATCTGCGATGAACTGGGGCTGCTTGGCGCCGGACTGGTCATGATCCTGTTCGGTATCCTGATCTACCATGGAGGCCGCATCGCGATGCGCGCGCCGGATCCGTTCACGACGTATCTGGCGGCCGGCCTGGTATGCCAGGTGGGTCTGCAGGCAATCCTGAACATAGCGGTCAGCACCAATTCGATCCCGGCTACGGGTGTCAGCCTTCCTTTCATCAGTTATGGCGGTACTTCGATCCTGTTCCTGATGGTGAGCATGGGCCTGTTGCTCAACATTTCCCGTTACACACGGCAGAGCAACTGAAAGGAAGGGGCAGACCATGGGTAAGATCGTAGAGATCAACGCGAAAAAGAAAAGAAAAAAGATAAAAAAAGGCCCTCTGATCGTCCTCTTTCTGATCGCGGCTATTGTCGCATTCGCGCTCAGTCCGTTCTTCCAGGTGGAAGAAGTGGAGATCGAAGGGAATGAAAGAGTAACGGATGAGATCATCCTGGATGACTTGGATATGCATAACGGGATGAACCTGATCCGGTACTGTGTCACTCATTACAACAAAGAGTTCGAGTTGGATCCTCTGGTTCTCAGCGCGGATGTCTATATCAAATGGCCAAGACATGTTACGGTCATGGTCGAAGAAAAGAAAGTCATGGGATACATTCCTTATATGGGCATGTACCTTTGCATAGATACCACGGGAAGTGTTCTGGACAGCATCCATGAGATCGCGGAAGGAACGCCATTGCTCAAAGGTATCACGGTAAAGAGCTTCGGACTGGGAGAACCGGTCGACACGGAAGATACGGAGCGCTTTACGATCATGCTGGATTGTCTGAAGGTCCTGGAAAAGTATGATCTTCTGACAAAGACGGATGAGATCTCGGTCGCTCGTTCGGATGACATTCATCTGACCTTGAAAGAGGAGCAGCTGGATGTCAGTCTCGGCACTGCCGATGATCTGGATCGGAAGATCTCAGCCGTCGTGGTCATCCTGGAGGATGAGGGCCGTCCGGCCGGAACCCTTCATCTGGAAGATATGGATGGGCAGGTGTATATAGAGAGCGACGATTAGATTACAAAAAAGTGAAATTTCCGTGAAATAGCTTGATTTATCACAAAAAACAGTTTATTATGAATGTATTACAAAAGAGGAGGCAAACTATGTTAGAATTCGATTTCAATGAGAAAGACACCAATGCAGCCGTCATTCGCGTCGTAGGCGTCGGCGGCGGCGGCAACAATGCAGTACAGCGTATGATCGAGGATGGTCTGCAAGGCGCGGACTTCGTCGTTGTCAATACAGATAAGCAGATCCTGGCGCTGGCCAAGGCCGAAGAGAAGCTGCTCATCGGCGAGAAGCTGACCAAGGGTCTGGGTGCCGGAGGACAGCCTGAAGTAGGTATGAAGGCGGCTCAGGAAAACGAGGATGAGATCCGTCAAATGCTTTCCGGCGCGGACATGGTATTCGTTACCGCTGGTATGGGCGGCGGCACCGGTACCGGCGCGGCTCCCGTCGTTGCCAAAGTGGCCAAGGATATGGGGATCCTGACCGTTGGCGTCGTTACCAAGCCGTTCCGTTTTGAAGGCGCAAAGAAAATGCGCTCTGCTGAAGCAGGTATCGCTCTGCTCAAGCAGAATGTTGATACATTGATCACGATCGCGAATGATAAACTGCTGGCTATGGCTGACAAGCGCACCACCATGCAGGAATCTTTCCGTATGGCTGACAGCATCCTGCGTCAGGGCGTACAGGGCATTTCCGACCTGATCACCCGTCCGGGTCTGATCAATCTGGACTTCGCGGATGTTCGTACCACCATGCAGGATAAGGGTATCGCTCATATGGGTATCGGACGCGCGTCCGGTGACGAGCGTGCCAAGAATGCCGCTCAGATGGCTATCCATTCTCCGCTGCTGGATACCAGCATCGAAGGCGCCGGCCATGTTCTGGTCAACGTTTGCGGCGGCCCGGATATGGGTATTCTGGAATTTGAAGAAGTTACCGATGCCATCACCGCTATGGCTGCTCCGGATGCCGAGATCATCGTTGGTACCTCCTTCGATGAGACGCTTGAGGATGAGCTGGTCGTTACCGTTATCGCCACGAACTTCCGTGATGAGAACGAGAAGAGCGTTTCCAACGTAAAGGCTCCTGGCAAGAAGCCGGTCGTTACCGCTCCGGAACCCATCCGTCCGCAGCCGATCCCGGTACAGCAGCCGACTCAGCCTGTAGAGCCTGAGCAGCCCAGCTTCCTGAAGCCGCGCGCGGCAGAAAATGTGGACATGCCTATCGACATTCCGGATTTCCTGCGCAAGAAGGACTGATCCCATTTTAAGATCACAAACATGAATAAAACCTGACACTTCCGAGTGCCAGGTTTTTTATTTTCAGCCTTCTGCAAACAGGCGGATCTGCTGCTCCAGATTCTGATAGAATGCTGCGATCTGCAGACCGTCCGCCAGAGCGTGATGGACCAGGATCGAGACTGGCATGAGGATGGTTCCATCAGCCTTCTCTTCATAGCGGCCCCACGTGATACGCGGGTTGGATTCATCGCCACCGGCGACCGGCTGGATCAAAGCCGTGTAGTGCAGCCAGGGCAAAGTGGAGATAAAGTACATGCTTTCCGCGTCTTCCTCTTCCTCGATCCCATTGTTTTTGCAGGCCTTGCGGGCGGCCTCTGCCTGGTCAAAGTATTCTGATGCAGGCATGTGATGGTGCACGGTGCAATAACAGTAAGTCTGATCTTCCAGAAGTTCTACATGAGAAGTGGGACATTCACTATACTCGATAATACCATCGTCATGGATACGCTGTCTGAGTTCCGGGATCTGGTCCGCGGCCAGTGCCGCCGCGTGCAGAACAGCCAGGTAGAAGGACCGGCAGTTCTCTTTGCAGTATTTTACAAGAGAGGTCACATCCACCTCCGCGGTCGTGCCGACATAGGGGTAGGGAAGCGAGCGGAAATATTCAAAGTGTGCTTTTCGCTTATAAGTCTGCATATCAAGGATCTTGTATTCCATGGTGTTATGCTCCTTTTGTTTTGTTGATAGACCAATTATAGCACAAAATATAAAGCAGGGAAACGAGAGAACGTTTGTCGTATAATACATTGACAAAAGGTACAAAAATACAATAGAATATAAAAATAGTCGTTAGGAGGAAGTATCTATGAATAAGAAGATCGTTGTCGTAAACGCCGGCCCCAGAATGGGCTGGAATACAGAAACCCTGATCGCTCAGGCGGCCAAGGGAGCGCAAGAAGCCGGGGCTGAGATCATTCGATTCGACTTGTTCCGGTTGGAACGTTATACAGGATGCATTTCCTGTTTTGGCTGCAAAAAGGAAAGATTCAAGGGACATTGTGTTTGCCGTGACGCCCTGACTCCGGTGCTGGATGCGATCCGGGAGGCGGATGGCCTGATCATCGGGTCTCCCAACTATCTGAGCGAGATGACGGCTTCCTTCCGTGCGCTGTATGAAAGACTGATCTTTCAGAATCTTACATATAATACAGAAAAGCCTTGCTGTAATGAACGGCCTATCCCGGTATTGCTCATCATGACCAGCAACGCGCCGGATACCATGTATTCCGGCCTGATCGAAGGGTATCAGCGTACTTTGTCAGTGTTTGTCGGGCCGACCAGAACGCTGGTCAGCGGCAATACGCTGCAGCTGAAGGATTATGATAAAACGGACTGGCCGTGGTCTATGTTCGACCCGGAAGATAAGCAAAAGCGGCACGAAGAGGTCTTTCCGGTAGAATGCGAGAAGGCATTCGAAATGGGAAAAGAACTGGTATACTAAAGCTTAAGAAAGGAGCTTTTATATTATGGCATTAAAAAAAGTGAAAGTCGGCGTAGTCGGCTGCGGCGGTATCTGCAAAGGTACCTACATGGACAACATGGTCAATAAGTTTGAGGTCATCGAAGTCGTCGCCTGCGCGGACAAGATCGAGTCCCGCGCTAAGTGGATGGAGGATCATTACCCCGGCGTAAAGGCTATGTCTGTGGAAGAACTTATGAACGATCCGGAAGTGCAGGTCGTTGTCAACCTCACCTATCCGGAATCCCATGTTGAGATCTCCAAGATGGCTTTTGAGCATGGAAAGCACGTATATTGCGAGAAGATGATGGCTCCCACCTTTGAAGAAGCAAAGATGCTTTATGATCTGGCCAAGGAAAAGGGACTCATGTTCACGACTGCTCCCGATACGTTCTTAGGCGCCTGGTCCCAGTCTGCCAGAAAGTATCTGGATGATGGCATTATCGGTCGCCCTGTCACCGCGCATGCGCAGGTCTCCCGCCATTATGATCCGGATTCTCCGTTCTTTGATACGGCTCCGAAGCATTTCTTCTTCCCGCTGCACTACGGCGGAGGCTTCCCGTTCGATCTGGGCGGATATTATCTGCATGTTCTGATCAATCTGTTCGGTTCCATCAAGCGTGTCACCGGTTTCGGCGGCAACCTGTTCCCGGAGCGTACCTATAAGAACCCCAAGCATCCGAAATATAAAGAGACCTTCGAGGTCAATACGCCTACTACGTTGATCGGCGCACTGGAATTCGAATGCGGCGTTCTGGCTACTTTCAATATTTCTTCTGACACATCTACCAGCCATGCCTTTACCGTCGGCGGAGATCAGGGTTACCTGATCCTGGGCGATCCGAACATGTTCGGAGATACCATCAAGGTCCGCCGTCCCGGCGCAGCTCCTAACACCAACCCCTTTGGTGTCAATCCGTTCTTTGACGCGAACAAGGAGAAGGATGATGATGTGCAGCAGCTTGCTGAGTTCACACCGGAGCAGGAAGTAGCGCTTCCGAACCTTTGCGGTTTCTATGATTCCCTGCGTGGTGTCGGTCTGGCTGATATGTGCTACGCGATCCTGAACAACCGTCGTCCCCGCTGCCATGCGGACATCGGCTTGCATGCCTGCGAAGTGATCGACGCGATCCAGGAATCCGCAAGAACCGGCAAGATCTATGAAATGACGACCCGCTGCGAGCGTCCGGCTCCGTTGGCAACTACGTCCTGGTCCGTGACCTGTCAGGAAGCGGTCCTGGATGACTGATCAAGAGAGGAGACTTTAAAAATGGCAAAACTACCTGTTGGCATTCAGGTCTATGGCCTGCGTGATCTTTTAGAAAATACTCCTGAGAATTTTGAAAACGTAATGACTCAGGTCAAGACGATGGGCTATGACGGCGTTGAGCTGGCCGGCCTGTATGGCATCGAGCCTGCCAAGATCAAGACGATCCTGGACAAAGTTGGCCTGATCGCGATCTCCGCTCATGTTCCGTTCGTGGATATGATCGAAGACATTGACAAAGTAATCGCGGATTATTCCGTGATCGGCGTTAAATTCCTGGTCATGCCGTACATGGCGGAAGAGTATCGCCCGATCAACCCGGAAGGCTTTGCCGGCTTCCTGCCGCTTCTTAAAGAAATCGGTGCGAAGATCAATGCGGCTGGCATGACCTTCCTGTATCACAACCATGATTTCGAATTCGTGAAGCTTCCGAGCGGAGAATATGGTTATGATAAGATGTTCCAGGATGTACCGGAAGAAAGCCTCAAATGCGAGCTGGATACCTGCTGGTGCGACGTCGCCACCGGCAAGCCCAATGACTTTATCAAAAAGTATGCAGGCCGCCTGCCTGTCGTTCATTTGAAGGATTACATCAAGAAGGGTCAGCCCAAGAGCATGTACAAGCTGATCGGTGTGGAAGAAGAGGAGTCCGCGGAAGCGGAGGACGCTTACTTTGGTTTCCGCGCGGTCGGATTCGGTCAGATGATCTGGGAGCCGATCCTTGAGAATTCGATCGAAGCCGGTGCCCAGTGGGTCATCGTCGAACAGGATGAGCACTATGAGCTCGATCCCCTGGAGTGCGCCAGAAGAAGCCGTGAGTATCTGAAGATCCTGGGCTGGTAAGCAAGATCAAAAAAAAAGAGGACTGTCGAAACAGACGGTCCTCTTTTTGGTTTTATCAGGATCTTATGCTTGAGAGATCTCATCCTTGGTGATGTTTTTCACCCATTTGAATGTGCGGTAATGCAGATAGCAGGGCAGCATCTTGAAGAATTCATCCAGCATCAGGAAGAAGTAGACCCAGATGGGGGGCAGCTTGACCCAGAAAGCCAGGATGAAACCCATCGGGACCATCCAGCACCAAAGGGTGATGGCATCGACCCAGAAGCCGAATTTCGCGTCTCCGCCGGAACGGAAGATACCGCTGAAGAAGGTGATATTGATCGCCATGCCGACGACATAATAGGACTGGATCAGCACCATGGTGTTCAGATACTTCGCGGCCTGTCCGGACAGCTGACTGATGGATACGATGAAGGGACGGGCCAGGATCATGATCAGACCTCCCAGCACACCGAAGATAAAAGCCAGCTGCAAAGATTTCTTCGCGTATTCCTTGCCCTTTTCCAGCTTGTTTTCTCCCAATGTCTTGCCAATGATGATGGCGCAGCCATGGGCAATACCAAAGGCAAAGACGCTTCCGAACTGACGGGCCACGACCGCGACAGAATTGGCTGCGACGATATCACTGCCCAGATGCCCCATAATGACGGAATACATGGAGAAGCCGACGGAGGCAACGACATCGTTCATCAGAGCCGGTACGGCGAAGCGGGTGAAATCTTTGAATAACAGCGGATTACGCTCCCAAAGATAGCGGATGCGGATCTTGACCAGCTTGTTGCGCAAAGAATCGATGATGCAGCAGCAAAGCTCAAAGAAACGGGCGATGCAGGTGGCGATCGCGACACCGATCAAGCCCAGCTTCGGAAACGGTCCAAGCCCAAAGATGAAGCATGCGTTCAGGACCACGTTGATCAGCAGGGAAGATGTCATTACGAAGGTTGAGAGCTTGACACGCTCAATGCAACGCTGCACGTTCAGATACATCTGAGTAACAGCGGAGAACAGCATGGTGATGCTGATGACCCGCATATAGGAGACACCGGCCTCAATGACGTCCATTTCACTGGTATACAGCCGCATGACGAACTTCGGGAAAAAGAAAGCGGCCGTAAAGAACAGAAGGGCGAAAGCCAGAGATATGCGGAGAGCGATGCCCAGGACGCGCTCGATGGTACGGCAATCCTTTTTACCCCAGTACTGGGTCGCGATGATGGCCATACCGGATGAGACTCCATAGTAGATGAAGCCTACGATGTTAAAAGGCTGATTGGCCAGCGCGGAAGCCGACAGCGCGGTCTGGCTGACATAGCCCAGCATGATGATATCGGCGGCATTGACAGCGGTGTTGATGATGTTCTGAAAGATGATCGGGACCACCAGCGTGGCGATCATCCGATAGAAGCTTTTTTCCTGTACAGGGTTTGATGCTTCAGACATGGGAGCCTCCTGATTCTACATAAAGCCTGTCGAGGATCAAAGAGAAAACTCTCGGTCCAACCGATACAACACGGATACGACGTACAGCCCGCATAGAGCAGCCAGAATGCGGAATACGGTCCCGACCCAAGGAATCAGCGCGGATATGGGGATCGAGAAGACCGTAGTAAGAAGGATGAACCAGATGCTGGCTCTGGTGAGCTGGACCCGCGAGATCCAGGGTTCTTCCGAAGCGCCTTCTGCGGAAGACAGATCTTTCAACAGGCCGAGGCCCAGGAAAAAGACAGCCAACGCTTCCAGAAAGTAAAGGACCGCCTCCACGAGGAAGGGCGTATGGATAAACAGCGTAAGCACATGCAGAAGAGCCGCCAGGAAAAATACGGATCCGGTCTTTTTACGCAGCATCCCGCGCTTATATGCGATAAAATAACCGGGGATCATCAGAAGATATCCGATGATATCCGGTATGACATCGATGGATCCGATATAGATATCCAGGTATACCAATAGCAACCCGATCAAAACCAGCATGACAGATAGATTCCTTTTCTTTTTTTCTGTCCCTAAGTATACGTTTATCTATGCGCTTTGTCAATATTCGCGAGCTTTTGGTCGATGTAGAAGCGAATGATCCGGCGATCCTGATCTTCCAGAAAATCCATCTTCTGCAAAAGGTCAACGGACCATCCGTGCTTGTTTTGTCCGGCGAAGAACAGGCCGTCCAAACTCAGGTCCAACGCGTCGCACCATTGGATCAGCAGCGACAGACTGGGGGTGGTAGAGCCTCGCTCCACACGACTGATCTGATTGGGGCTGGTGTCCAGGATCTCGGCCAGTTGTTCCTGTGTGATCCTAAGCGAGTGCCTGCGGCGCTTCAATATCGGACCCAGCCCTTTACAAAGTGTTTCTGCTTGCTTTTTTTGCATGATCTTCCTCCGTTCTAATAATGATATGGGGTATCATGATCTGATCTCTTGTCATGAGCCACACTCTATTGTACTGGTGTCATAAAGAAAAAAGAAGGACCATTTATGCAGGATCTTGGTACAAAAATAACAATTCAGGTCGTATTTATGAGATTGGAGGGACTATTTGTGATAGGTGAAGAAAAGAAGGTGATTGCATATCGCAATAAAAATGAGTATAATTAATACAATTTGATAGACAGTGAGGTTTTAGTCGTATGACAAGCAACATCATCATCGCGCTGAATGTAGTCCTTCCTTTGTTTTTGTGCATCGCTCTTGGGTATGGCTTAAGGCGCATCCGGATGGTCGACGAGCCGGCGCTCAATACCATGAATAAGCTGGTTTTTAAAGTGTTCCTGCCGCTCCTTCTATTCCATAATGTGTATACG
>ONBQ01000017.1 GCA_900316145.1 uncultured Eubacteriales bacterium | reverse complement strand
GTTTTCCTTGTTCTTACCTTGTCACTGAATCCTTTCAGATTCGTTGACTCTTGATGTTACACTGTTCGATTTTCAATGTTCCCGTGCGCCATGCTTTAAGGCTTTGTTTTTTCCTGTTTTTCAGGCGCGATGATTATACTATCACATCGCGTTCCCAAAGTCAACACTTTTTTTCATAATTTTTTGATTTTTTTGTCCGCGGACACGCGTCTGTTATCCGCGGACTGACTTTTAAACCTTCCCTACAGCAGATCACCGATGGAATCCACGATAAAATCAGGCTTTATGGGAGACTGTTCCGCGTCTTCCTGAGACGTTTCTCCGGACAGGACCAATACTGCGTCTACTCCGTTCTGGACCCCCATGGCGATTTCTGTATAGAGCCTGTCTCCGATGACGACCATTTCTTCTTTTGAGCAGCCTGTCGTATCCATCAGCATGTTCAAGGTTTCCGGATAGGGCTTTCCGAAATACCTGGGCTCTACTCCGGTAGAAGCCGTGACTAGTGCGCAGATGGCCCCGCTGTCAGGGATAAAGCCTCCCTGGACCGGGCAGTTCAGGTCCGGATGGGTCGATAAGAACTCTGCCCCCTCCCGGATAAAACGACACGCCTTTTCCAGCTTGTCATAGGTGAGTGTAGTATCAAAGCTTACCAGCACGATATCCGGATCCTGATCATTCAGAATGATCCCTTCTGATTCAAAGCTTTGTATCAGATCTGGTGTGCCTACGATATAGACACTTTGACCCGGACGCTGCGTCTTAAGAAAATGCAATGTGACATCTCCGGATGTAAGGATATCTTCCCGGGTGACCGGGATCCCCATATTGGATAATCTTGTGACATAGGTTTCCGGTGATCTGGAAGCGTTGTTTGTAAAAAACAGGTATCTCTTTCCGGCAGAACGGATCCTAGAAAGAAACGGCAGGGTCTCGGGAAACAGTTCATCTCCCAGATAGACCGTGCCGTCCATATCCAGAATAAACAGTTGTTTATCCTCAAGCATGAATATTATTCTCCTTGTTTGACCAGTTTGGCCTGTACGACCAGGCGCCCTTCATCCACATCGATACTGTAGTCGCAGGTGGAAAGCGTAATGATATTATCCTCCTCCGTTACTGTGACGCCGGTATCATACATGGACTGGGCCTGGCAGTCCCGAACGAACTGCATATATTCATCTACCGAGCCCGGATGAGTACGGTTATAGGCGAATCCATAAGTCGTGGTCTTGAAGACCGATATGATTTCACAGGTATAGTACCCGTCCGGAAGGATCAGTGTGAAGGATGGGTGCTGGCGGTAAAAATCATCTTTCAGGAACTTGCTGAGATGACCGAACATGGAATCATCCTTCATGCGATGTCCATAAAGGATAAAATTCTCCTGCGAAGCGTTCAGGTTATTGCGATAGTCCATAAAGATCGCGCCGCAGATGGTGTCTTCTTTATAAACGTTGTGGTTGAGATAATAGTCGTTATCGGTTCCTTTTACGACCGGATAATCGATGGTGGTATCATCGATATGGATCCAGCCTATGATCTCCGGGTTTACCTTCTGCAGCGGGCCAAGGATATCGATCGGTTTGACCTCTTCCTCGATCAACGTTTCTACGTCCAGTTTGTCCGTCGGCAATTCATCATAGAGAACGTTTTGCATTTCGGACTTTACTTTTCCGTTGTGGTGATACACGATAAAGATGTTATACAGCCGATAGGCCGCGTAAATAAAGACACACGCGAATACGAACAGCATGATATTCAGGACCCAGCGGCTTCCGTTGTATTTCTTTGGATCCTTGCCTTTTCTTGCTCTTTTCAGATTCTTTTTCTGGATCTTTTCTTTACGGATATCTTTCTCATCCCAGAACACGACAGTTCTCCCTTCTATTTATAACTTGGCAATGTAACGAAACAGATATAGCTATTCCAAAGTCCGGATATGCTCGATGGCCTTTTCATCCAGCATCCAAAGCATCAGGTCGTTTTCATAGTTCCGAAGGAAGACCTCTTCCTTGGCGGCTTCTTCCACCGGGATCTCAAACGGCACGTTGATCGCTCCCACTTCCGCTTCCGGACAGCAGGACAGGATCATCAGCTCTGCCTCATCGCTCTCATGATTCCACGGATACTGCAGCGTGTCATACCAACCGTATTCCAGCAGATTCATGGCCATGGCAGCATCACCGGTCGTGATCCCGATATGATGGATATAACCCGCCTTCTTAGCATCCAGCAGAGCATCAAAGATGCCGGTCGCCTCACCCGGGCGAAGGACAAAGTCCGGATCATGGATCTGCAAGATATCCAGATGATCCGTTTTCAGATCTCTGAGCATCCACTTCAGATCATTTTCCAACGAGGCTACCGTGTCCGGCACAAAGCTGCCGGCCAGTACCAGCTTATCCCGCATACCGGCGATCGCGTATCCGATACGTTTCGCGGTTTCCCGATCCGGAAGGCCCAGATCAAAGAAATTCACGCCCGCTTCCACTGCCTGCGTGATAATATCACGGGAAGCTGCGAAAGAAAGCTTTCGGATAGGACTCAGTTCCAAGCCGATACGGCTGCATACCAGGTCTGTACGGCCCAAACGAACAGATTTCATAGCTGTTTCTTCCTTATAAATAGATTTAGCTGTAAAGATTTTGTACTTTATAATTGCGCTCTGCTTCTCTGCGCTGGTCCTTTTTCATAATGGTCTGCCGCTTGTCATAGAGTTTTTTACCTCGCGCCAGCGCGATCTCGACCTTGGCATAGTTGCCTTTAAAATAGACGCGCACCGGGATGATGGTATAGCCATCGGTCTTGGTCTGACCAATGAGCTTGCGCAGCTGCGACTTGTGCAGCAGAAGCTTGCGGGTCCTGAGCGGATCCTTATTGAAGATATTACCCTTTTCATAAGGGCTTATGTGCATATTATATAGAAATGCCTCTCCTTTTTCAATACGGACGAAGCTTTCTTTAAGACTGCAGCGCCTCATGCGCAAAGACTTGACCTCTGTACCCGCCAGGGCGATGCCTGCCTCGTACAGCTCTTCAAAGAAATAATCATGATGCGCTTTGCGGTTCTGGGCGATCAGTTTGTAATTCTCTTTGGCCATGATTCTCCTTCCAGGAACAAAAACGACCTGCAGAAAGATGCAGGTCGCACTGGATTTAAGCAGCTAATAAATAGATCACGAAGGAAAGGACGATCAGGGCTGCTGCCAGGATCTTGGTGAGACGTTCCATCTTTCCTTCCATGGTGCGTGCCTTGTTCTTTCCATAATAGGTTTCCGCCATACCGCTGATAGCGCCAAGGCCCGCGCTCTTGCCCTCCTGCATCAGGACAAGGCCGATCAATGCGATAGAAACCAGGAACAATAAGATCGATAAGATGATGATCAGTGCTGTCATCGTATATACCTCCAAAAACTTTCATCTGAATTCGCAACCGTAATTATACTATAAGTTCAAAAGGAAGTCAATGGTTTGCTTCATTTTTCCTGCAAGCTGGATCCTATCATTTTGACGGGGATTATTACAGAAATAAAAAATATGAAATGCCAGGTTTATGCAAATTATTTTGCGAGGAGATATTTTTCCCGATACGAGTTATAGATTATTGACAAACCGTCTATGTGGTTTTATAATATATCTAACTTTGGAAACTGTAGTTTTTAAGTTTCCATTATTGTTATCCGGTCTTTTAACAGACCTTGTGCACATTCTCAATTTCATAATGTTGTATCCAGCTTAATGCTGTTTACAAAATATAAATATTTCCTTAAGGAGGAAGAAAACATGAAAAAACTTCTTGTTCTTCTCCTCGCGGTGGCTATGGTAGTCAGCCTGTTCGCAGGCTGCTCCAAGAAGGCTGAAGAGTCTTCTGCTGCTCCTGAAGAGTCCCAGGCAACTGAGGAATCTGAAGAAGAAGCCGCTCCCGCTGAGGAATCCGAAGAAGAGGCTGCTTCCGAAGAAGAGGCTACAGAGCCCGCTGAGGAAGAAGCTGAGGAAGAGCCCGCTGAGGAAGCTTCCGGTACTGTTACCGACCTTCCGCGTAACGAGACCCTGTATTTCGGTGGTCAGCAGTACGGTACGATCAACAGCTGGAACCCGGTTGGATCTAACCAGAACAACGCTATGGCTATTTCCAGTGGTACCTCTAACCGCTGCCTGATGTTCGAGCCCCTGTACCTGTACAACTTCATGGATGGTTCTCTGACTGGTCTGCTGGCTGACGGCGACTATCAGTGGAACGACGACATGACCGAGATGACCGTTAAGATCAAGGCTGCTGCTCATTGGTCTGATGGTTCTGACCTGACCGCTAACGACTATGCCCGTACT
>ONBQ01000185.1 GCA_900316145.1 uncultured Eubacteriales bacterium | reverse complement strand
TGTCCTCCGGATAGTGTTTAAGCGCCTCGCGCAGGCGGGAGACCTGGCCATAGTTGTCCAGGAAGATCTCCCCGTTGACCGCTTCCGCCAAGGAGGATTCAGGCACGGTGAGCCACTGCTGTACCGTCAGGATGCCGTCCGCCGCGCCGACCTTGTCCGAGAACACTTCGTCGAGGCGCAGGACCCCGTGACGTGATCCGCCGACTGGGGCCATTAAAGGCCGTTTTAAGCCCATGAACTCTTTGGGCAGCTTGGCATACGCTCTCTCCATCAGAAAGGCCGTACGGCGGTCTACAACGTCTTCAGAGGGCAAAAGCAGACAGAAGCCGGGCTCAAAGTCATGATCCCGGGAGATCTCGTCATCGAAGCCGAAGCATTCGGAGCCGCTTCCGAACAGGCCGCAGGCCACAAAGGGAAGCTGCTCGGGAAACTGCTGCTCCAGCATGGGCCGGCCGAACTCTTCAAAGTAAGCGCGGGATATCTCAAGCCCCTGCATAGATCTTCTCCGCCCTTTCCTTCAGAGTGTTGGCGGCCAGAAAATAGCCATAGTATTCAAAGCTTGGCGCGCACTTTTCGCAGACGAAGGCATAGTAGCCGTTGCGGGGAACTGAGGGGGTATCCAACAGGTCGTAGGCCTTGTCCAGCAGGTCGAAGACTTCATGCTCCGCCTCCTCTTCCCCCTTTTCCGCCACGAGGGCATCCGCCATGTTGAGGTAGGTGATGGCTTGCTCCAGCTCGCCGTTCGGGACCTTTTTCATGGTGTCCAGGGCCTTCTGGTACAGCTTGTCGGCTTCGGCAAAGCGTTTGAGCGAGACACAGGTGAGGGCCATATTGTTGTACAGCCCGCCCAGAAGGTCTGGCCGGGTGACAGTGCTCGTTTCGTAGACCGCGCGGGCTTTTTCGAAGAGCTCCAGCGCGCGCTCGTCATCGCCGAAGGCGTTACAGGCGGTGGCGATGTTGGTGTAGGTGGTTCCGGAGCTGATGGTGCCTTCAAAGCCCAGCCGCTCGATCAGGGTCAGTGCTTCTTTGGCGTGAAGATAGGCCTGGTCCTTGTTGGCTACCTTGCGGTAGTGGCCGACCAGTTCGTTGCGGATCATTAGCTCGCCGCGCAGGTCATGGCCCAGGAGGGCTTCTTCCAGCCAGTATTTCAGGTGACGCTCCGCGCCGTCATAGTCACGCCGGCTCATGTAGTCATCCATCTTCTCGATGATGCGCTGCTGGGGCACGGGCTTCACATCGGTCGGCTCGTCACAGAGCAGGCAGCGCTGCTCCACATAATCTTCGCGTTCGATCATCACACTTCCTCCGGATAGGCGAATTCTTTAAGCGATGCCATTCTGGCCGCGCCTGGCAGATGCATGGCGTCCCGCCAGAGGGCTGTGGCGCCCCAGATCTGAGCGGCCGGGCCTTCCACGCGCTCCGGGTCGCGGCGCCAGTTCCACAGGCCGTTGGCCCCGTAGGTGATGCCGGCGTTGGCGCCGGAAAGGACGCTTAAGCGGCCGGTCTCATAGACCTCGTCCGCCTCGAAGAAGCCGATCGGCGGCTTGCCGAATTCGACCATCTTGGGCATGGCCTCATAGCACGGCTCCGCGTTCAAAACGGGCTTGCCTGGGAAGCGTTTTTTCAGCTTTGGCGCGTATTTCTGCACTTCATTGATGGCGTCGGCATGATGGCCGGACTGGAAGATGAAGAAGTCCAGTCCATCGGCCAGCTCTTGCGTCAGGTCCAGATAACCGCCGCACAGGTGCATCGTGCGCAGGGCCAGCGGCGCCTCTTCTTTTAAGATCTCGATCGTGCGCAGATAGTACTTGACCGCTTCTTCACTGCGCAGGTCAGTGTCGCCGCTTACAAAGTAGATGGGGTCATACCGGTCATACCACTCGACCACGCGGCGCACATGCTGCTCCACCGCTTCCAGGGGCCAGACGTGCGTCGGGAACAGGTTGGACAGCCAGTTGTCCGGCACCATGTTGGCCCAGTCCACCACCAGCGCCGGCGTGAAGCCTTTCTCCACGGCCATGGAAAGGATCTTCTGCGCTCTTTTTACATATTCCATGTTAGGCTCCGCATTATAGTCCATGGACCCGTCCTCGCGGATGGGATAGGGATAGATGCCAAGGTCCGGCTGAACGCGGTCCCACTGCGGGAGGGTGTTGATCTGGATCACGTTGAAGCCTTGCGCCTTGCGATACTCTAAATACTCCTCCCACTCTTCAAACGTGGGATTGGTGAAAGCGCTCCACAGCGTGTCTCCCACCCAGAAAAAGGGCTTGCCGTTGCGCTCGAAATGCTGATGGTCCGAAGCAATGGTCAACTTAGACATAAGAAAACCTCCGTGCATGTGATAGTATATATTCTATCAGATTCACGGAGGAGATTCAATAGGGATGAAAAAGCGGCTGACACGTTTGTGTCAGCCGTTTTTCGTCAGGAGGGAAAAACTATTAAGCTTCTTCTTCCTCTTTTTTACGCTTCAGGACCATGGTACCGCCCATACCAAGCATGGAAGCTACCAGCATGGATGCCAGCATTCCGGTAGAAGTCGTATCGCCGGTCTTCGGGATGTCCGGATTCTTCTCAGGCTCGCCGGTCTTAGCGTCCGTTGTGCCCGGAGTGACTTCCGGCTTACCGTTCGGATCTTCGCTGGTGCCGGTTGCGGTGGCCGTGTTGGTGACCTTGCCCGCCTTCACATCAGCTGCGGTGACGGTGTACTTCGCGGTAAATTCTTTCTCTTCACCCGGAGCCAGGGTCTCGATGGTCCACTCATCGCCGGTCAGTTCATCCGTTACCTTGATGTCCTTCATGGTCTGGTTGCCATCGTTCTTGACTACGATCTTGTACTCGATGGTCTCGCCTTCGTAGTACTCCTTGCCGTTCTTCGGCGCGTTGGTCACAGTCTTCTCGATGGTCAGGTGGCTCTTGGATTCGTCGGTCGGATCTTCGGTCTTGCCCGGATCTACCGTCGGATCTTCGTTTTCCGGATCCTTGCCGGTCGCGGTCGCGTTGTTGACGACCTTGGCTTCGGTGCGGATGTCTTCCTCGGTGACGGTATAGCTTGCGGTGAATTCCTTGGATTCGCCCGGCTTCAGAGCCTCGATGGTCCATTCATCGCCGGTCAGATCGTCGGTAACCTTTACATCAGAGATGGTGACGTTACCGTCGTTCGTTACGGTGATCTTGTACTCGATCGTCTCGTCCAGAGCGTAGGTCTTGCCGTTGGCAGGCTCGCTCGTGGTCTCTTTGTTGACGGTCAGGTGCGGGTTCTTCTCTTCAGTCTCATCTTCCTTGGTACCCGGTGTGATATCCGGATCCTTGTCTACGCCTTCCGGAACGTCTGCCTTACCAGTAGCTTCGTTCAGGACGCTACCAGCCAGGATATCCTTCTCGGCTACGGTGTAGCTGGTCTCAAAGGTCTCAACCGCGTTTGGTGCCAAGGATTCGATGGTCCACTCATCACCGGTCAGTTCATCGGTTACGACTACATTGGTCAATGTGACGTTACCGTTGTTCGTTACGGTGATTTCGTACTTGATCTCTTCGCCCAGAGCATACTTCTCGCCGTTTGCCGGTTCGCTGGTCGTTGTTTTTTCAATGACCATGCTCGGGTTCGGTTCTTTGGTCGGAACCGGATCTTCGCCAGGATACGGATTGTCGTTACCGTCAAACTTCGCGTTCACAGTGTTCGTGAAGGTACCGGCCAAGATATCTGCTTCGGTGATGGTGTAGGTTGCAGTAGTCTCGATGACTTCGCCAGGCTTGACGCCCTTGAACTCGCTCTCCGCAAGCTCTACGCCAGGCAGTTCTTCCAGGGTGATATCCTTTTCTTCATCGTAAATGTTGGTTACGGTGATCGTAAAGGTT
>ONBQ01000019.1 GCA_900316145.1 uncultured Eubacteriales bacterium | reverse complement strand
TAGATATCCTCGATATAGTTTTCTTTCGGTGTCGCCTGCAGGCTGACATTGCGGAAGATACCGGACATGTGATACATATCCTGGATCTCCAGATAGCTGCCGTCGCAGAAACGAAGAACGCTGACGGCCAGCAGGTTCTGTCCCGGACGTACGACATCGGTGATATCGAACTCCGCGGTCATGTGGGAGCCCTTGGACATACCGATCTTCTGCCCGTTGACATAGACGAAGAACATGCATCCTACGCCTTCAAAGCTAAGGACGACGCGCTTGCCTTCCATGGCCTTCGGCAGGACGAATTCACGGCGGTAGCAGCCGGTATCATTGTCGGTCGCGACGAACGGCGGCTCAACGGGGAACAGATAGGGAGCACCGCTGTAGATCGGATTTCCGCCCAGTCCCTGCATCTGCCAGCAGCCGGGAACCGTGATCTTGGTCCAGGTGCCATCCATGACGTAGTCTTCTTTTACATAGTCCGGATCGACAGTCAGCGGGCTGTCAGCCAGGGTAAAATCCCATACGCCATTGAGAAGCTCGTAGTAAGCGGACTTGCTTTCATCATAGCCAAGCGCCTTCTCTTCGGATTCGTAATAATAGAATCCGGCTCGGGCCGGCAGACGGTTTTCGTGCTGCACAGCCGGGTTTTCCCAAATGTGGTTCATCGGGTTTCCTCCTTGTGAATATTATTAATAATTATTGAATAATCTACACAAAACTGAATATTATTGAGTTTGAATTCTATTCGTACCCCACTGCATTCTTAAAAAAACGTCTGCCAGTGGGGTAAATCTTTATTTATAGACGTCTATCATCCTTTATTTTATAATCAACCGCTCTGATTTCTATTGGATCGGTCGCGAGACATACCTCAGATCATGAATATAACGATGTATAATGTCTGAGATACCCCACTCAAACAGGTAAAATACGAAAAAGCGTGGGGTATCAGTCATTCCAGGGCTGCTTTTGGGTCCGCACCGGAGCCCCTGTGCGAATGGATTCATCCATCATCAGGTACAGATATGTATCCTGCAGGGCTTCCTTTAACGGGTAGATCTCTTCCCCTGTCTCGATCAGGCGGTGCATGCCCAGAAGGAGCGAGCCCATAGCGATCTCGTCATCTGTGAGGCGCTGCTCCATGTACTTGGCGAAAGGACTTTCATAGACGAACTGTCCATTGAACGTGATGCCGCGATGGAAACCGCCTTCCAGGTTGGAATCCTTGCCCATGTCCTGACGCATGAGTTTTGCTGAAACTGGCATGGTCCCGTTCCAGTAGGTCACATCATAGTCGTTGACCTCGCCCAGGGTGCCCTGCACCTGCATGTGACGACTGCGGAAGTAATTGAAATACTGCTCATCCGCAAAATCGAAGAATCCGACCTTGCCATTATCAAAGGCAAAGGAAGCGACCTTGCGGGAATCCTCCCGGATCTTGTCCGACCCGGGTTCCAAGCCTCCCCGGCCGCAGTGATACAACACCGGGAAGCTGAATTTCTGAGCGTTGATAGTGCAGGTATCATCCCCCGCGCCAAGCAGGCGCCGCATCACGCTGATACCGTGATAGTCATGGGCCATGGCAATGCGCAGGTTGCTGATCTCACCCAGGATCCCTTGATCGGCCAGCGCACGGACCGCTTTATGATAAGGCTGCAGGAAATACTGCTCCGCCACCTGGATCTTCGCGCCATACGTCTGCTGGATCTCCCAGACCTTTTTCAGCTCTTCCACACCATTGCCCGGCGGGGTCTCGACCAGGACCGGGAATCCAGCCGCCACGCATTTTTCTATGTAAGGAAGCACCACGCTGCGAGGGATCAGGATAAAGATCATGTCATGATCCTGCTGCAGAAAGGTATCCAGATCCGTAAACGCCGGTGCCAAGGTAAAGGCGGCCGCTTTTTCAGGATTCCGGAACAGGACTCCGGAGATCTCAAATTCCTCGGGCACCTGTTTGATGATGCGCCAATACCCTCTTGTGCGCCATCCGTTTCCGATAAATCCGATCTTCATGGGAATGGACCTCCACTTCTGTCATTCATTGTAACGGTTTTTCAGAAAAAAACAAGCTTCGCTTTACAGGGAGACCAGCATCTCCTGCTCCGACATGTCCGGTGAGGAGACTCGTACGGTAATAGGCCCTTTCCCGACGCGTCGTACATAGCCGACCAGATTCCCCTGATACGAGCTGCGCACGGTCGCCGTAAAGGGGGTCAGATCGGCCAGATCACCATTGTCCAGGCTGACCAGTTCTCCGTCTCCGATCACCTGCATACGAACGCGGCTGTCGGCTGTCGTGCTTCTTCCTTCCGCATCTTTCATCTGCACAAGGATCTGATACAGATAGCCTTCTTCCGTTCTATGATCCTGTCCGTCATCCCATGACTCGGCAACCAGGATCGCGGCCGGCTCTTCGTTCATTTCCGGTTTTTCACTCTGGCCGGTCCAAAGCTTTTGACGATCGTAGAAGTTTTCCTTGCGGAAGCCAGCAGTGGTGATGAATCCGGCGCCGGATCCATGGATCGGCCAGCCGTGGGCTTCGCCCAGATAGTCGATACCGGTCCACAGGAACTGTCCCATGACATAATCATGGTCCTCGACCGTTTGCCAGGCTTCATCCTTATGCCCGTTTTCCGTGCCCAGCATGGGACGGTCCGGGAACCGGGCGTGATCCTGCTCATACAAATGCTCTTTATAGTTATACCCGATGACATCGACATCATCGAGGAATCCCAGATAGCTGGAGAGTTCCGGGAAGGCGGAGGCTACAGTCACCGGCCGGGTGTCATCCTCTTCCTTAACGATGCGCACCAGTTTCTTAGCCAAAGTGGTCAGGCGTTCCATGTTCGGCTTGTCCGGATTGTACTGGCGCTCAGCCGCCGGCTTGTTGGCGTCATTGTTGCCCGTCATCGTGGTAAACATAGGATGGCAATACGGATCATTCGGATAGTCGATCTCGTTGCCGATGCTGTACATGATGACCGATGGATGGTTGCGGTCACGGCGCACCATCGTACGCAGATCCTTGTCATGCCAAGCCGGGAAATCCAGGAAATAGCCCTGGTGGCGCGGCGGGTACACATTATGCCCGACAGCCCATTTGTTTTTCACGCCTTCCCACTCGTCAAAAGCCTCATCCATGAACAGGAAGCCCATCTCATCGCACAGGTCCATCAGTTCCGGCATATGGGGGTTATGGCTGCCGCGAATGGCATTGCAGCCCATCTCCTTCAACAGAAGCAGACGGCGTTTCCATACTTCTTTGGTCATGGCAGCCCCTAATGAACCGCCATCGTGGTGCAGGCAGACCCCCTTCATTTTCATGGGCTCATCATTGAGGAAGAAGCCCTTGTCCGCGTCGAATCTCAATGTACGGATGCCGACCTTCCGTGTGTCCGCCAGATAGGCCGTTCCGTCCACGGTATAAAACGTATCCATTACATACAGGTTTGGATTCGCAACGGACCAAAGGGCTGGTGCCTTCAGAAGGCCTTCCATCGTTACACAGCCTTGGCCGCCGGCCGGAATGACAACGCTTCCTTCCAGCATCAGGTCACCGATCAGGGTACAGACCCCGACCTTCTTCTCCTCTGACTCGTGGTTTTCGATAGTCTGCGTCACTTTAAGGCTGGCGCCTTCTTCGCTCACCCCTTCGGTATGGAACACGACGCCATATTCCGCCGGATGCACCGGCTCCTCGATGACGAGGCGGACTTTCCGATAGATGCCGCTTCCGGTAAACCACCGTGAGTCCGCGATATCGGTATGCGTGACCTTTACGCTGATCTCATTGATCCGTCCGATCGAGACGCAATGGGTGATGTCATAAGAAAACTCCGTATAGCCAAACGGGCGAAGCCCCTGATAATAGCTGTTGACCCAGACCGCCGCGTTCTTGTAAACGCCCTCGAAAACCAGGCGCACACGCTTGCCCTCGGCTTCCTTTGGCAAGGTAAAATAGCCGCGATACCAGCCGATCCCTCCGTCCAGGTATCCGGTCCCGCTGGAATTGGTTTTGGAAAAAGGATGCGTCACTGACCAGTCATGCGGCAGCAAGACTGTCTGCCAGGCGCTGTCATCATATCCCTTCAGCCAGGCGGATTCCTCATCGCCATAGTGGAACTTCCAGCCCTCATTCAGGATCTTCTCAAACATGTTTTCATCCTCCTACGTGCCGCAGCACTTCTGCGTGATCCTTTAAGATCTCGCCTCTTGCCTGCGCTCCGGCAAGCTTTGCCTCCTCTATTTCACCCCAAGGTTTGTCCGGCCTCGCGTACCACATGGCCTGAAGGCCTGCGTTCCGGGCTCCTTCATAATCAAAACGGAAATTGTCCCCGATGAACAGACACTCTTCCGGCCGGCAGCCTGCCTTCTCCACCGTTTTCCGGAAAAACCGGGGATCCGGCTTGTCAAAGAGGCATTCATCGCTGGTCATGATAAAATCCACGACGTCGCAAAGCCCCAGTTTCATGATCTTGCGGTACTGCATGCGCGCGGTCATGTTGGTCCCAATGCCGATCCGGATGCCCCGCTTTTTCAGTTCGCGCAGGGTTTCCGGAAGATGGGCTTCCGGCTTGATGTTCGCCAGCAGGTTCTCCCAATAACTGTCATACAGTTCGACTGCGTGCGGCAGGATGGGCAGTCCCAACTTCGTAAGGGTATAATTTAAACGCAGCGTGCGGCTGTGCATGGTTGCGACGCCCACGCCCTCCGGCAGAAGGGAAAGGATCTCCTCCGGCATAGCATTTAAGATGCCCGGATAGGACGTCTCATAGACCCTGCGGAAGGTCTCCGGTTCCAGGTCAAACCTCCGCCCTGCTTCCCGGCACATCTTCTCCAGCGCCTGCTCATTGGTCGTGACAAAATTGTATAAGGTGTCATCCAGATCATAGATAACGGATTGGATCATTGCCGTTCCTCCAAATGGTTCTTTCTTGCATTATAACAGGCGCGAGAAAAAAAGGCAATGTGCGAAAAAAGAGTCGGGATGGCTCATTCTGCACCTTGCCAAACGCTTTTTCCTGTGATACTGTAAGGTCAAACCTGGAACGAAGGAATGACCATGAAACTGGGGATCTGTACGTCTCCCGAGCATTTGACCGAAGCCCGGGAGCTTGGCTTTGATTACGCGGAACTGGCTTTAAGCCAGATAGCCGCTTTGGACGACGCTTCATTCGCGGCACTTAAAAAAGCACCTCTTCCTCTGGAGACCTTCAACGTTCTCTTTCCCGGGACCTTCCGGCTGATCGAAGGGTCCTCCGATGAGGAGATCCGCGCCTATCTGGATTTGGCGATGGAGCGGGCTCACGCCCTTGGGGGAAAGCTTGTCGTCTTTGGCAGTGGTGGGGCTCGCAAGGTGCCGGATGGCATTCCCTATATATCCGCTTTCCGGCGTCTGGTGGATATTGCCCGCATGATCTCGGACGCCGCCCTTCCCTACGGGATCGACATCGCGGTCGAGCCCTTGCGTTATGCTGAGACCAACATCCTCAATACCCTGTCTGAAGGAGCCGCGTTTACCGCTGCCGTAGACCGGCCAAACGTAAAGCTGTTGGCCGATCTGTACCATGTATGGTCCAACCGGGAGCCTCTCTCCCAGATCCCTGTGATCCGGGATTTCGCTCATATCCACATCTCCTCTGCCGGCCGCGGCGTGCCGGTCAAAGAAGAACTGTCGGATTATCAGGAATTTATCCACCTGTTGAAAGGCTGCGGGTATGACGGCCGGATCAGCATCGAAGGACGGATCGGGGACTTCCGCATGGAAGCCGAAAGCGGTCTTGGTGTGCTCAAAGCGATCCTTTAAGAAATGGTCCTGTCGCCATGTGTTCCTGCCTGCTTTGCATTGACAAATCAGCGGAACGCGGTATAATTTAACTAAAGAAATCTGACTATTCAGAGGAGGAAAAAACTATGTTCTGTCCCAATTGTGGCGCGCAGCTTCCGGAAGGCAGCGTATTTTGCACCAATTGCGGCGCTAAGCTGGCTGAACCGCAGCAGCAGCCTCAGCAGCAGTATCAACAGCCGCAGCAACCCCAGCAACAGTATCAGCAACAACAGTATCAGCAGCCGCAGGGCGGCGGATATCCCCAGCAGCCCCAGCAGTATCAGCAGCCGGTCTACAGCAGTCTTCAGAACGCCGGAGGCGATCCTCGCTACAAGGGTTTCCCCATGGGTTGGCATAAGTTCTTGTGCTATTTCGCTTTGTGGGCAAGCGCTTTGCTCAATGTGATCTCTGGTATCTCTGTCATGTCGGGAAGCCAGTATGGAGGCTCCTATGAGAAGGAACTCGTATACCGTGTATTTTCATCCATGAAAACAGCGGATACGCTCTACGGCCTCATCATCCTGGCCAGCGGCATCCTGGCGGCGGTAACCGCATTCTTTCTTCTGAAACTGAAAAAGAACGGTCCCACATTGCTGACAGTCATTTACGTACTTGTCGCGGCCGGCTCTTTGCTCTACACCTTTATGGTCATAAATGCTTTGAGCGGTACAGGTACTGACACTTCTGAATTGACGGCACAGGCTATCATGCAGTTAGTCGTTTCCGTTATCATGATCATCGTCAACCGTATCTACTACAACAAGAGATCGTCTCTGTTTGTCAACTGAGATTCCTTACATTAAAAAAGCCGTGCTTGAAGCACGGTCTTTTTTTTTTTTTTTTTCCGAAAGCCTGTTCCAGATCCGCCAGGATATCTTTGATATTCTCTGTTCCGATGGACAAGCGGATGGTGCTTTGGTGGATGCCCTGATCCTCCAGCTCCGCGTCGGAAAGCTGGGAATGGGTCGTTGTGGCCGGGTGGATGACCAGGCTCTTGACATCCGCTACATTGGCCAGCAGGGAGAAGATCTGCAGCTTGTCGATGAACGCATGGGCTTCTTTCTGTCCTCCCACGATGTCAAAGGTGAAGATGCTGGCGCCGCCGTTCGGGAAGTACTTTTCATACAGGTCATGCTGCGGATGATCCGGCAGAGAGGGATGATTGACCTTCGCGACCTTGGGGTGGGCCGCCAGGTATTCCACGACTTTCTTGGTGTTTTCCGCATGGCGCTCCAGGCGAAGGGACAAAGTCTCCACACCCTGAAGCAACAGGAAGGCGTTGAACGGTGAAATAGCAGCGCCGGTATCACGCAGCAGGATGGCCCGGATGTAGGTAACAAAGGCGGCCGGCCCTACCGCGTCCACAAAGGAAATGCCATGGTAGGAAGGATTCGGCTCCGCGATAGGAGCATACTTGCCGGCTGCTTTCCAGTCGAACTTGCCGGAGTCCACTATGATACCGCCCAGGGTCGTGCCATGGCCGCCCAGGAACTTCGTCGCGGAATGGACCACGATATCCGCGCCATGCTCGATCGGCCGGATGAGGTACGGGGTTCCGAAAGTGTTATCGATGACCAGCGGGATCTGATGCGCATGGGCGATCTGGGCCAGAGCGTCGATATCCGGAATGTCGCTGTTCGGGTTGCCCAGGGTCTCGATGAAGATGGCCTTGGTGTTGGGCTGGATGGCGCCTTCCACCTCTGCCAGATCATGGATGTCAACAAAAGACGTATCGACTCCGTACAAGGGCAGCGTATGGGCCAGCAGGTTGAAGCTTCCGCCGTAGATAGTCTTCTGCGCGACGATATGGTCACCCTTCTGTGTGAGGGCTTCGATGGTGTAAGTGATAGCCGCTGCGCCGCTGGCTACTGCCAAAGCGGCTACGCCGCCTTCCAACGCGGCGACTCTCTTTTCCAGAACGTCCTGCGTGGAATTGGTCAGGCGCCCGTAGATGTTGCCGGGATCGGCCAGGCCAAACCTTGCGGCAGCGTGCGCAGAGTCATGAAATACATAAGAAGTGGTCTGATAGATAGGGACCGCGCGGGAATCGGTCGCGGGATCCGCTTCTTCTTGTCCGACGTGCAGCTGCAGGGTCTCAAAGCTCCATTTTGCCTCAGCTTCGGGTGTGATCTTTGCCATGGTGATGCTCCTTTATCATATCATTTTGGTGGGTTTTTAGTTTTTGAGAAACGCGCCTTCAACCGCTCAAGGCGCGTACAGTTTATCTTATTCTGTGAACAGCGCTGTTGACAGGTAGCGCTCGCCGGTGTCCGGCTCCAGCGCGACGATGGTCTTGCCCTCGTTCTCT
>ONBQ01000059.1 GCA_900316145.1 uncultured Eubacteriales bacterium | reverse complement strand
GAGTCCGGTTCCTTACTTTTTCCATAAAAAGAACTGGCTCATTGGCCAGTTCTTTTATGCGGGACTGCTTTACTTAGTGCGACAGCTCCTTGCTTTTTCAGATCATTTCCTGCGGGGCTTGTGTTTGGCAGCCGGTTTTTCCGATCCGGCTTTCGTAACGCGGACAGGCAATCCCTTAATGGTCGCGCCATCCATGACTTGAAGCACATCGGAAACCAGCTCTTTCGGGACTTCGATCATGGTCTGGTCGGCGTCGATCCGGATCTCACCCAACACATGCCCGGGGATACCGGTCTCGCCGGCGATCGCGCCTACGATATCTTTTGCCCGCACCTTTTTGCGGGTGCCGATATTGATGATAAGGGGGATCTTTTCACTATTCGCATAGTCCTTTTCCGGCAGACGGGAAGGGGCATTCAGGTCATCGGCGACATCGGGACGCACGTCCAGGACGCGGCTGATCAAAGCGGCCGCAACATCGGAGGGGGCGTAGCCTTCCCGGTCCAGCCGGTCCACGATCCGTTGAAAATGGTCCAGCCGGTGATCAAATCCGTTTTCATCGATCAAGAGACGGATCTCGTCCAGAAAAATGGCCGTACGGCGGGATTCCAGATCCGATAAGGTGGGCAGATGTCCCTGGGTGATGGAGTGACCGGTGTAGGACGCGATCTCTTCAAGCCGGGCATATTCCCGTCCGACCACAAAAGTAAACGCTTTGCCGCTTTTTCCTGCGCGCGCGGTCCGGCCGATGCGGTGGACATAGTATTCTTCATGTTCCGGCACATCATAGTTGACAACGATATCGATATTCTCCACATCCAGCCCGCGGGCCGCGACATCCGTCGCGATCAGGATCCCGATCGGTTCGGTGCGGAAACGTTTCATGACCAGATCACGCTGCAGCTGGTTCAGATCTCCGTGCAGGGCCAGCACCTGGATCCCGCGTTCTTTCATAACGGAGGCCAGCGTCTCGACCCGTTTCTTGGTATTGCAGAAGACAAGCATCCGGTCGGGACGTTCATATTCGATGAGACGGCTTAAAGCCTCGGGTTTCAGCTTTTCTTTGATATCGAACCAGACTTCTTCGATCTTGGGAGCGACGACCTGCCCGGCATCGCTTTGAATGCGCTTTGGCGCGTTCAGATAGCGCGCGGCCAGATCTACGATCGGCTCCGGCATGGTCGCGGAGAAGAGGGCGGTCTGTCTTTCCTGAGGCATGCGGGAGAGAATGGTCTCCATGTCTTCGATGAAGCCCATATTCAGCATTTCATCCGCTTCATCCAGGACGACCATCGTCACACCGGCCGGTTTGATCGTGCGACGGTTCAGATGATCGATAAAACGGCCGGGAGTTCCGACGACGATCTGTACGCCGCCCCGCAAAGCCTGGATCTGCCTATCGATAGGCTGACCGCCGTAAACGGGCACGACACGAATGCTGTCATGGTATTTCAGAAGACGGCGCAGATCACCGGAGACCTGGATGCAAAGCTCCCGGGTGGGGCACAGGACGACAGCCTGCAGGCCGCGGTCCAAAGGCTCGATCCGCTCGATCAAAGGGATCCCGAAAGCCGCTGTCTTGCCTGTCCCCGTCTGTGACTGACCGATCAGGTCATACCCCTGCAGCAGGATGGAGATGGATTCTTCCTGGATCGGAGTGGGAGAGGTAAAATTCAGATCGGAAATGGCCCGAAGGGTTTCCGGTGATAATGGCATATCCGTAAATTTCATAAATGGACTCTTTCTTATTTTATTCGTTACAGTTCAGCATCAAGCCCTTGCTCGCGAAAAACTATGTTTTATGGATCAGCACTGAACAGTATTTTTTATTCTTCAGATTATATCACGCCACTTGTAAAAAAGCAAAACAATTGGTATACTGATTCTGTATGGAATCATTTCCAAAAGAAAGGAAGAAAGAATATGATACGCATTACCATGAAAAATGGAAAGACGATCGAACTTGAACTGTATCCGGAGTGCGCTCCGATCACCGTTGAGAATTTTATCAAACTGGTCAAAGAAGGTTTTTATAATGGACTGACGTTCCATAGAGTTATCCCGGGCTTTATGATCCAGGGCGGATGCCCGCTTGGAAACGGTACCGGTGGTCCCGGCTATGAGATCAAAGGAGAATTTGCGCAGAATGGTGTCAACAATCCACTGAAGCATACCCGCGGTGTTATTTCCATGGCACGTGCCATGATGCCGGATTCTGCCGGATCCCAGTTCTTTATCATGCATGCCGACGCGCCTCATCTGGATGGTGCCTATGCCGCTTTTGGCAAGGTCACGAAGGGTATCGAAGTAGTCGATGAGATCGCCTCTGTGCAGACGGATTGGCGTGACAAGCCGCTTGATGCGCAGGTCATGGAAAAGGTCGAGTATATCGAAGACTGATCAAAAAGGAGTAATAGAGATGTTTTGCCCAAAATGCGGTAACAGATTGGAAGAGGGGACAAGGTTCTGCACGAAATGCGGTCTGGATCTGAGCAGTCCGGAAGCGGCTGAACTGATGCGGCGCATGGAAGGAACACCGGTCCAGACGGAAGAGACCGCTCCCGGATCCCATAAGACATTGATCATCATCCTGTCCATTGTGGCGGCCCTTGCCGTCGTGGCTATGATCCTGATCCTCATCAACCCGTTTGGCGGTGATAAAGAAAAGGGTGAGTCTTCATCGGATTCTTCGACCGTCACACCTGCTGAATCAGAAAGTGGCAGCCAGCCGGCTGAGGATCTGGACTCGCTCAGAGAGCGGCTGAATACAGAGATGGGGGCCGATCTGACCCAGGCTGATTTCGAGGATTTTGAATATCAGCATCTCCTGGAGACCGAGCAGGCAGCCCAGAACGCGCTGGATCAGAATAACGCGGCGGAAGCGTCCGAAAAGATCAGTCTGTGTGAATCCATGGTGCAGGCATTCAACGGTACAGGAGCCAGCCATATCCGGATCAATGAGCAGACATTGAACGGTGACCTGTATCTGAATGTAAGTCTGGATGGACTGTCAGCGGCCGCCGATACGCAGGGCTTCTCCGTTTATACCAGGACGGGGAATAATGAGTATCAGAATGCTTCCATAACGGTCGGAAACGCTGGGAATGGAATGGAACTTTTTGTTGTCATGGCCGCTATGGAAAACGGAGATGTGCTTTCGGTTCTTATCACCTATGAGAATGGTCCGGATTATGCCAGGGTCAGAACGGAGATCGAAGTGGGTTCCGAAGCGGCGGAAGAATCCAAGCCCGCAGAAGAATCTTCTGAAGAGGAGTCTTCCGAGGAGCAAAAAGAAAAAGAATCGGCCGGCGGCATCGATGAGTCCCAGGTCGAAAATGAGCAGACCAAAAAAGAAGAATATATTCTTCCGGACAGCGATACCCGTCTCCTCACAGATGATGATGTTAAGGATCTGACCAAAGAAGAGTTGAGACTGGCCCGCAATGAGATCTTTGCCCGCCATGGACGCAAGTTCAAGGATGCCGAGCTGCAGGCCTATTTTGACAGCAAATCCTGGTACAAGGGCACCATCGAGCCGGATGCTTTCGACAACAACACTCTGTCATCCATTGAAAAAGCAAATATCGAGATGATCAAGAAATATGAGTAAGATTAAAAAGGCAGTAGGGGGGAGCCTGATCTTAGCGCTCCTCCTGGGAATAACGGCCTGTAAGGCGCCTAAGCTCCCTGTCGAGCCGGATTCCTCGGTCATAGAGGATTCCTCCTCAGAAGAGTCCGAAGTTACGGAACCGGAGGAGGAGTCTTCTCAAATCTCTGATGACACCAGCAAGCCATCAGAAGCGAAAGAAAACGATCAAACGGAAGAATTGCGCGCGAAAAGGCTGGAGGAAAAACAGACGGAGCGGGAGATGTATGAGGCATCCCGTCCGGTCGCCAGCCTGGAGGAGTCGTTTCTGGAAGGTGAGAAGAGTACTGCTCCGGACAAGCTGATCGTCATCGATCCCGGTCATCAG
>ONBQ01000033.1 GCA_900316145.1 uncultured Eubacteriales bacterium | reverse complement strand
CTTCGGTTTCTTCTGCTTCTTCGACCGAGGCAGATTCCTCTTCGTGATCACCCATAAGGTATCCGGCGGCAAAACCGATCAGTCCGCCCATGAGGCCGCAGATCAGGATGAAAACGATGACCCAGGTGTGGAACAGTTTGCGGATCTGGTTTTTGAACGCATGCAGAATATAATACAGAAGCAGTTTCATTCTTCCGATTCCTCCGTGACAGGAGCGGAAGAGACCTGCTCGCGGTCGATTCCCTCTGTAACTTCGAAGAATAGATCTTCCAGGCTCTGCCCCTTTTCATCCAGCTCGGAGCGTGTGACATTGGCCTTAAGGATACCGTTCTGCAGGATGAGGGTGCGGTCCCAGAGCATATCCACACTGTCGATGATGTGGGTGCTGACTAAAAGCGTCCTGCCTTCCTGGCGCATCTGCTCGATCAGAGAACGGACTTCTTTGATAGCGTGCGGATCCAGGCCGATCATGGGTTCATCCAGAAGCAGCAGACGGGGCTCGGGAAGCAGCCCGAGACAGATGTTGAGCTTTTGCTGCATGCCCTTGGACAGCTCATCCCCAAACTTCTTTTTCTTTTCTGACAGTTCGAAGCGGGAGAGGAGCTGCTCCGCTCGGTCTTTATAATCTGTAAGCTTATAAGCGCGGGCCAGAAATTCCAGATGCTCGGAAACGGTAAGATTGGGGTAGAGAGAAGGCATTTCCGGAATGTAGCCCAACAGGCGGCGGGCCTCTGAAGATTTGTTTGGAAAACCGGAAACCGTGATCTCGCCTTCATACCGCAAAAAACCGATGATGGATTTCATGATGGTGCTCTTGCCGGCACCGTTTGGACCCAGCAGGACAGTTACACTGCCGGGTTCGAGGTCAAAACTGATATCATTGCAGGCTAAGGTTTTGCCATATTTTTTTGTAACATGTGAAACGTGCAGCATAATAGTCTCCCTCTTCAGATATTGGATGATCATTAGTATACTCGGTCTGAAGAGAAAAATCAATACCCGAAACGAGAACAAATGTTCGCAATTTCCGTTGACGAATGAACGGAAATCAGGTATAATGGATCAGAAAGGAAGGTGAAAGGCAGATGAACTATTTCGCGGCGATCGATCTGAAGTCATTCTACGCGTCGGTTGAATGTGTAGAACGCGGTTTGGATCCCATGACGGCCAATCTGGTCGTTGCGGATGAAAGCCGAACGGAAAAAACGATCTGTCTGGCCGTTTCTCCTTCCCTGAAGAGTTTAGGGATCGGAGGGCGTGCCCGTCTGTTTGAAGTAAACGCGCGCCTGCGGCAGGTCAATCAGGAGCGGGCTGCCCAGGGCCAAGAGCCGGTCACCTTTCTGGCCGCGCGCCCTCGCATGTCTTTATACCTTGATTACAGCGCGCGTATTTATAACATTTACCTTCGGTATATCGCGCCGGAGGATATCCATGTCTATTCCGTTGATGAGGTGTTTGTCGATCTTACGCGCTATCTGCGCCTTTACGGGATGACAGCCAGGGAGCTGACATGTCGTCTTATCAAAGAAGTATTTCAGGAAACGGGTATCGTGGCCACGGGCGGCATCGGCACCAATCTCTATCTTTGCAAAGTTGCTATGGATATCCTGGCCAAACATGCAGAGCCGGATCCGGATGGAATCCGGGTCGCGCAGCTGGATGAGATCACCTATCGGAAAGAGCTTTGGGAGCATACGCCTTTAACTGATTTCTGGCGGGTAGGCAGGGGCATTAACCGGCGTCTTTCGGAACTGGGCCTCTACACCATGGGAGATATCGCCCGTTGTTCCCTTGGCAAGGATTCCGAGTATTATAATGAAGAACTATTATATCGGGCCTTCGGCATCAATGCGGAATTGCTGATCGATCATGCCTGGGGCTGGGAGCCGTGCACCATCGCGGATATCAAGGCTTATCAGCCGGCGGCGCGTTCTCTGGAATCAGGACAGGTCCTGAAGGAGCCTTATACCGTGCCCAAAGCCCGTGTCGTACTTCGTGAAATGGCGGATCAGATGGCTCTGGGGCTGGTGGAAAAGAGATTGCTTGCCTCCTCCATCAGCATCCACGTCAGTTTTGACTCTTCCTGTCTGGAAGATCCAGAGATCCGTAAAGCCTACAAAGGGCCGGTCTCCAAGGACTATTATGGCCGAAAGGCGCCGAAAAGCGTTT
>ONBQ01000050.1 GCA_900316145.1 uncultured Eubacteriales bacterium | reverse complement strand
TGGTTCTTTTCGTTCTCCAGCTGCTGCAGCACATCCCGATAAAACCGGATATACATGATCATCGTAAAGATCGCCATCACCATGCAGGCAATGATCAGTCCATTGGCCACAGGCCGCGGGATCTTTACGAACAGAAGCAGGGCCATCATCACAGCGTAAAGGAAAACGGTGCAGACCTTTCCGTACCATCTGGCGCTGTTGACAGAATCATTTTTTAACGCTTTCAGTCCCATTACGACCATCATGGTCTCTTTGCATGCCATCACCATTAGCAACGCGATCATGAGCTTGTACCGGCTGATGAGGCAGATGATGAGGGCTCCCTCCGTGAGCTTGTCTGCCAGCGGGTCCAGCATCTTGCCCAGATCGGAGATCATGTTGAAATGCCTGGCAATGCGGCCGTCGATGACATCTGTAAAAGCGGATACGGCGGTCAGAATGAGGGCCGTGGTATAATGTCCCTTAAAAAAGGTGATCACGATAAACGGAATCAAGACAAGTCGTATCGCGCTCAACAGGTTTGGGATCGTAAAGATCTGATTTTTTACAAATACTTTTTCAAACATGAAGATTATCCCTTTAAAATACGATCGATTTTCTGTAACTCTTCTTCTGTAAAGCTCAGGTTATCCAACGCTTTCACATTCTCGGTGATCTGCTCCGGACGGCTGGCGCCGATCAAAGCGGTCGTGACCTCGGGCAGACGCAGCGTCCAGGCCAGCGCCATCTGAGCCAGGCTCTGACCACGCTCCAAAGCAAGAGCGTTAAGTTCGCGGACCTTGCTCAAAAGCTCCTCCGTAATAGCCTCCGGCCGCAGATATCTGGGGTCATGACCGGCACGGGAATCCGCCGGAATGCCGTTCAGATACCGGTTGGTCAGGCGGCCGCCGGCCAACGGACCGAACGCGATGCAGCCCACGCCTTCCTCACGCAGCACATCGGTCAGGCCCTGCTCGATGGTCCGGTTCAGCATGGAGTAGTTCGGCTGATGGATCAGCAGATGCATGCCCATTTCTTTCAAGACCCGAGCCGCTTCCCTGGCCTGCTCCGCATTGTAATTGGAAATGCCGACGTAAAGCGCCTTGCCGCTCTTGACGATGTCATACAAAGCCCCCATCGTCTCCTCAATGGGCGTATCCGGATCCGGACGGTGATGATAGAAGATATCGAAATAGTCCAGCCCGGTGCGCTTGAGGCTCTGGTCGATGCTGGCCATCAGATACTTTCGGCTGCCGTGGTCGCCGTACGGGCCGGGCCACATATCATAGCCAGCCTTGCTGGAAATGATGAGCTCATCCCGAAGCGGCTTCCAATCCCGCTGAAACAGGATGCCGAAGTTGCGCTCCGCCTCTCCGTACGGAGGACCGTAGTTGTTAGCGATATCAAAATGCGTGATCCCGTTGTCAAAGGCGGTGCGCAGCAAAGCCTGCTGGGTCTGAAGCGGAGTGATCGCGCCGAAATTGTGCCACAGGCCCAAAGAAATGGCCGGCAGCATCAAACCGCTTTTGCCGCAGCGGCGATAAGGGATCTTCTTATAACGATCTTCTGCAGGTGCGTACATGGCTTATACCTCGAAAAACTCTTTTCCTTTGAACTCTTCCAGCTTGGCCTTCAGGATCTCCTCATCCTTAGGACCATAGGGAGTCTTCAGCGCCTCTTCGATATGGTTGACCATGAAGGAGAAACTTTCAAAATTGCCCGGCGGAATGAGAGTATCCACTCCCAGGGACAGGGCATACCGCATAGCGGCCACGCCGAAGTCCTCATTTTCCGGATCGATGGGCTTGCACCAGGACTTCGGATACCGGGCTCTGGCCGGATCATCCTCGCCATCCCAGGCTTTCTCTACGAAGGACTTCATACACAGGACGCCCATATTCTTGGCTCTGGCAGCCGGAAGCAGACGGCTTCCCATGCCATGACCCATGTGCATCATCCAGTTGAAGGGGAACAGTACAGTGTCAAAATCGAACAGGCTGATCGCCTTCAGCGCCGCGTCCTCGCTGTGCGCCGTGATACCGATGTTCTTGATGAGGCCTTGGGCCTTCAATTCCGGAAGCAGTTCCATGATGCCTCCCGGGCCAAACGCGATGTCAACATCTTCCATCGAGCAGATCTCGTGCATCTGATAGACATCAAAATAATCTGTATGCAGGAGCTTACGTGACTCCTCAAAAAGTTCTTTCGCTTCTTTCGCCGTGCGGGCCTTGGTCTTGCAGGCCAGCGTGATCTTATCACGATACGGGATCAGAGACTGTCCCAATTTCAGCTGCGCGTCACCATAGGTAGGGGCGACATCAAAATAATTGATCCCTTGCTCCAATGCCCACTCAACATAACGGTCAGAATCCTTCTGCTCCGCATCCATGGACACGATACCGCCATAAGAAATGGCAGAGATCTTTATACCGGTTTTCCCTAATGTGTTGTACTGCATGATCAACCTCCTAAGAAAACGTCTTCTATTATCTCATACTACCACATCTAAGCCGCTTCATCAAGAGGTTTTCCATTCGGATATTCTCTTGCTTCTTGTATTTTGGATCCGCATGGAATATACTGGAAATAACAACTTCGGAACAAGGAGGATCCCCCATGTCTGATACCGAAAACAAAGTCCCCGACATCCGGGAAGGTGTCCATGATTTCAGCCCCACCGACCGCTACGTCTGGCCGGATGACCCGATCCTGAGAGAAAAACTGGAGTGGTTCCGCGACCAGAAACTGGCTTTCATGGCCCACTTCGGCATGTACCAGCAAGCCGGCATCGTCGAATCCTGGGCCTTGATCGACGAAGACGAGGAATGGTCCCGCAACGAGATCGACTGGACGGACGATGTCGATCAGTTCAAAGACACCTACGTCAACCTGAACCGTTCCTTCAACCCGGTCCGCTACGAACCGGAAAAGTGGGCCAAACTGGCCAAAGAGAACGGTTTCCGCTACCTCATCCTCACCACCAAGCACCACGACGGCTTCTGCCTGTGGGATACCAAGACCACAGACTACAAAGTCACCGGCAAAGATTGCCCCTGCCAGCGGGACATCATCAAAGAAGCCTTCGATGCGTTCCGCAAAGAAGGCCTGGGCGTCAACGCCTACTTCTCCAAGGCCGACTGGGCCTGCCCCTACTTCTGGAAGCCCGGCTACCTGCACTCCTTCACCTCCCGCGGGCCATCCTACGACCCCTCAGAAGATCCCGAAACCTGGGAAAAGTTCATCCGGTTTACCCATGAACAGCTTTGGGAACTGGCGGATCAATACGGTCCCCTGGATGCCCTCTGGTTTGACGCGGGCTGGGTACGCCCCTCCAACGGCCAGGACATCCGCCTGGACGAGATCATGGGCCGCATCCGCGAAAAGTATCCCTCCGTTCTCTCCGTAGACCGCACCGTCGGCGGCCCCTACGAAAACTATATCACCCCAGAACAGTGCATCCCCGACGTGCCCATGGACGTGCCGTGGGAAAGCTGCATCACCCTGGGCTACGCCTTCTCCTACCGCTACGCGGACCGGTATAAATCCGCCCGCCAGGTCCTGGACATTTTCCTGAACGTCGTGGCAAAAGGCGGCAACCTGGCTCTGAACATCGCCCCGCAGCCCGACGGCCGCCTGCCCGCTCCGGCCATCGCCATCGTGCGGGAATTCGGTTCCTGGCTGAACGCCCACGCCGAAGGCATCTACGATACCCGCATCGAAGCTCCTTATGCCAAGGATTCCTTCTTCTTCACCCGCAACCGTAAGACCGGCTTCGCCTACGCCTTCCGCTACTTCGCCGAAGCACCTTGTCTTTCAGACGGGATGACTCTATGCATACCTTACACAAAACCGGTCCGGTCAGTCTATTTACTGGAATGCGGGCTTGACCTTCCCTTCACGCAGGACGAGGCCGGCATCCACGTTACGGTACCTGGTTTTGAAGATCCGGACGTTATGACCTTGACGTTCCGGATGAAGTGAGTTGGGGGGATCGTGAGCAGGCTAGGTCTTCAGGCAGGTTTTTCCCTGATTAAGACCCAAACTGGTCTGTTTTGGGTCTTGGAAGGCTTTTTTGCAGTCTGAGACCCGCGCCTTCGTCGCGGCTTTCGCCGCATACAGCCTCATAAAAATATGGGTCCGATCGAGAGCAAGCTCTCATCGGACCGCCACGCACACTCAGGCGCTTCGCGCCTTCGTCGCGGCTTTCGCCGCATACATTCTCATAAAAAAATGGGCCTGATCGAGAGCAAGCTCTCGTCGGACCCATTTTTTATTCGTCTGTGCGTGGCTCATTTGTTACGCAAAGTATCTTACGCCGGCTTCGAAGATTTTCTGGTCTTTGTTGCCGGGGATGTTTTTGGCGACTTCGAGGCCGATTCGTTCGGAGTGGCCCATCTTGCCGAGGACGCGGCCGTCGGCGGAGGTGATGCCTTCGATGGCCCACAGGGAGCCGTTCGGGTTGAAGGCGATGTCCATGGTCGGCAGGCCGTTGGGGTCTACGTACTGGGTCGCGATCTGGCCATTGGCTGCCAGCTGGCGAAGCATTTCCTCGGAGGCGATAAAGCGGCCTTCACCGTGGGAGATCGGAATGGTATGGACCGCGCCGGGCTCGTTCAGGGCCATCCACGGAGAGAGGTTCGATACGACGCGGGTCTGGACCATGCAGGAGGCATGGCGGCCGATCGTGTTGTAGGTCAGGGTCGGGGCATCCGGTGTCAGGTCGCGGATCTCGCCATAAGGAACGAGACCGAGTTTGATCAGAGCCTGGAAGCCGTTGCAGATGCCGAGGGCCAGACCGTCGCGCTCTTTGAGCAGGCGCATGGTGGCCTCCTGAAGGATTGGGTTGGAGAATACCGTAGCGATGAACTTGCCGGATCCTTCCGGTTCATCACCGGCAGAGAATCCGCCGGAGAGCATCAGGATCTGGGCCTGGTTCAGGCGCTTCTCCATTTCGGAGATGGAGTATTCGATGTCAGACGCCGACTGATTGCGGAAGACGAAGATATCGGGCTCGGCGTCGGCGCGGGCAAAGGCGCGGGCGGTGTCGTATTCGCAGTTGGTGCCTGGGAAGACCGGCAGGAATACGCGGGGTCTGGCCTTGAGGGCGCTGCCCTGGTACACTTTCTTGCTGGCCGCGGTGAAGAGCGGAGTCTGCTCTTCCAGCGGTTTTTCCTCGGTGCGGGTCTTGAAGACGCGCTCGAGGGTGCCGTCATAGGCTTCCAGCACGTCGGCGATGGCGATGCTTTCGCCCTTCCAGGTGAAGATGCCGTCTGCGGTAACGGTACCGACTTTGACCGGCTGGAAGGCTTCGAATGCGGCCGCGTCTTTCACTTCTACGATCAGAGAGCCGTAGATCGGTGCTTCATGGATCGGAGCCTGGTCATCAAAGTTGAAGCCGAAGTGGTTGCCAAGGGCCATCTTGATGGCCGCTTCCACCACACCGCCGGATCCGACAGAGTAGGCAGCCTGGATGTTGCCTGCGCGCATCTGCGCGGTGACGCAGTCGTACAAGGCCATGGCCGCGGTCCAGTCAGGCGTGCGGTCTTCTTTATAGGCGACCGGCAACAGCAGAACTTCGCTGCCCGGGGTCTTGAATTCAGGGCTTACGATGTTGTTGGTGGATTCCACCGCGACCGCCAGAGAGACCAGCGTCGGCGGAACATGCATCTCGCCGAAGGAGCCGGACATGGAGTCCTTGCCGCCGATCGAGGCGAGGCCCAGTTCCTTCTGGGCTTTATAGGCGCCGAGCAGAGCCGCGAAAGGCTTGCCCCAGCGGGTGTGGACCTGATCCAGGCGCTCAAAGTATTCCTGGAAGGTGAAGTGGATCTTGTGATAGTCACCTCCGGCTGCTACGATCTTGGCAGTGGATTCCAGCACGGCGTACATGGCGCCATGGAAGGGGCTCCACTCGGTCAGGTACGGATCATAGCCGTAGGCCATCAAAGAGGCTGTGGTAGTCTCGCCATAGCCGACCGGGATCTTGGCGGCCATGGTCTGGATGGGCGTCTGCTGGTACTTGCCGCCATAGGGCATGAGCACGGTGGAGGCGCCGATGGAAGAGTCGAACATCTCGACCAAGCCCTTCTGAGAGCTGACGGACAGGTCGGAAACGATCTCCTTTACGGTGTCAGCGAAGGGCTGATCCGCCGTCTTCTCGGGCAGGCTCTTCGGCTGCTCGCTTTCCGGCGCTTCGGTGATGACGCTGGTGTAGCTGGGCGCTCCGTTGGTATCCAGGAAGCTGCGGGCCATGTCGACGATGGTCGTGCCGCGCCAGTGCATGACCAGACGCGGGCTTTCGGTGACCACGGCTACCTGGGTGGATTCCAGGTTTTCTTCGGAAGCCAGCTCCATGAAGCGGGCCATATCTTTCGGATCCAGGACGACCGCCATGCGCTCCTGAGATTCGGAGATCGCAAGTTCGGTTCCGTCCAGACCGGCATATTTCTTCGGAACAGCGTCCAGCTGAATGTCCAGGCCGGGAGCCAGTTCGCCGATGGCGACACTGACGCCGCCTGCGCCGAAGTCATTGCAGATCTTGATCATGCGGCTGGCTTCTTCATTGCGGAAGAGGCGCTGCAGCTTACGCTCGGTAGGCGGGTTACCTTTCTGGACCTCGGCACCGCAGGTGTCCAGGGACTGCTCGGTGTGAGCCTTGGAGGAACCGGTGGCTCCGCCGATACCATCACGGCCGGTGCGGCCGCCCAGCAGGATGACCACATCACCCGGGTCTGCATGCAGACGAGTGACCTTGTCACGCGGGGTGGCGGCGATGACAGCGCCCAGTTCCATGTGCTTGGCCATGTAGCCGGGGTGGTAGATCTCTTTAACATAACCGGTGGCCAGGCCGATCTGGTTGCCATAGGAGCTGTAGCCCTTGGCGGCCTCACGGACCAGTTTCTTCTGCGGCAGCTTGCCGTGAAGGGTCTCCGAGACCGGAACGGTAGGATCGGCCGCGCCGGTCAGACGCATGGCCTGATAGACGTAGGAACGGCCGGACAGCGGATCGCGGATCGCGCCGCCAAGGCAGGTGGCCGCGCCGCCGAAGGGTTCGATCTCAGTGGGGTGGTTATGGGTCTCATTCTTAAACTGCAGCAGCCACTCCTCTTCTTTTCCGTCGACATCGACCGGAATGACGATACTGCAGGCGTTGATCTCATCGGTATCTTCCTGATCGGTCAGCTTGCCGGCCTTTTTCAGCTCGCGCATGGCAGCCAGGGCAATGTCCATCAGGCAGAAGGGCTTGTTCTCACGGCCCAGCGTGGCGCGTCCTTCTTTATATTCCTCAAAAGCCTCCTGTAAAGGCTTGGTCAGAGGCGTGTCTTCGATCTTGACATCTTCGATGACGGTGCCGAAGGTGGTGTGGCGGCAGTGATCCGACCAGTAGGTATCCAGCACACGGATCTCGGTGATGGACGGATCGCGCTTTTCTTCATCGCGGAAGTACTTCTGGGTGTGCAGCAGGTCCTGCTTGCTCATGGCCAGGCCCAGCTCGCTGACCATAGCCGCGATCTGCTCTTCCGTCTTTTCCGTGAACCCGTAAAGGATCTGCACGTCATCCGGAATGCCGTATTCCATGTCCAGCGTATCCGGCTTTTCCAAAGAAGCTTCGCGAGAATCCACCGCGTTGATGGTGTAGGCTTTGACCGCCTCGACGTCTGCTTCCGTAATGTTGCCCTTCAGCACGATAACTTTGGCATACTTGACGGTGGGGTCCTCCTCCGCCTTCAGAATGCGGATGCACTGCTCGGCGGAATCCGCGCGCTGGTCATACTGGCCGGGCAGATACTCCGTGGCGAACAGGCGGCCTTCTTCCTCCAGGCCGGGCACGGTCTCTTCGTAAACGTCATCGACCGGTGCCTCGGACAGGGTGCGGGTGATGGCCCGCTTGTAGGTCTCCTCGGAAAGACCTTCGATATCGTACCGGTACAGGACCCGTACGCTGTCCAGGTTTTTCAGCTGCAGGTTGCTTCTTAAGTCGTGCCGGAGTCCCTCTGCTTCTACGCGGAACCCTGGCTTCTTTTCAACAAAAACGCGTCTGACCATAAGTTGATCCTTTCTTTACTGGGTCAAAAGTGTATCACGAACCGTCTGAAACTGCCGGCGGTCTTTTTCATTCTTTTACAAATGTCTTCTTCCTTACATATAGATAGTAGACAATGCCTACGATAGCCGCCAAAAGCCATGTAATGGGATAAGACAGATACAAAGTTGTCAGAGAGCGATCCGCCCGGAACACGGTGAAGATCCAGATCACGCGGAATACGCATACACAGGTGATGGTGTTGATCATGGGGAACAGGGAATGTCCCATAGCGCGGCAGACGTTGCCAGGCGTGCCCATCCAGTTGCTTAAGAACTGCGTGGTGCAGATGATGCCTAAGCGCAGGATGCCGATCTTGATAACGGCGTCATCGGTAGAGAAGATCTTCAAAAGCGTGCCGCCGAAGAAGTAGGCCGGCAGGCCGAACAGCAAGGCCGAAGCCGTGCCCAGGATGAGGGTGTAGATGAGGATCTTATCGATGCGCTTATACTCGCCGGCGCCGTAATTCTGCCCGGTGAAGCTGATAGAAGCCTGGGCGAAGGAATCCATCGCCACGTAGCAGAAGCCTTCGATGTTGGCCGCCGCTGCGTTGCCGGCCATGGTGGCCGAACCAAAGGAGTTGATGGAGGACTGGATCAGGATGTTCGAGATAGAGAACGAAGCACCCTGCAGGCCCGCCGGCAGACCGATGCGGGTCATGGCCCAAAGCTTTTCGCCTGTGATGCGGGCTTCTTTGATATCGAACCGCCACACGTCATCCGTCTTGATCAGACAGCGCATGACCAGAACGGCAGAAACGGTTTCCGATACGACAGTCGCAATGGCGACACCGGCCACGCCCATTTTGAAAACGATGACCAGGACCAGGTTCAGTATTACGTTGATGACACCGGAGATGGTCATGAAGACCAGCGGGCGCCGGGTATCACCCACCGCGCGCAGGATCGCGGAACCATAGTTGTAGATCATCAAGGAGGGCATGCCCAGGAAGTAGATCTTGATGTAAAGCTCCGCCAGGTCGATAACATCCTCCGGAGATCCCATCATGTTCAGCATGGGACGGGCCAGAATAAAGCCCAGCAGGATGAGGATGGTGCCGAACAAGGCGCTGCTGACGATGGAGGTATGCACCGTTTCCTCCAGGTCCTTATAGCGGGAAGACCCCACATACTGGGCCGTCAGCACGTTGGTGCCGACCGAAAGGCCCATAAACAGCGTAACGATCAGGTTGATCAAAGGTCCGTTGGAACCGACCGCAGCCAGTGCCGTAGGGCCGGTGAAACGCCCGACGACAGCGGTATCCGCCGCGTTGAATAACAGCTGCAGAACACCTGAAGCCATAAGGGGCAAGGCAAAGGTGATCATCTTGCCGAACAGCGGTCCCTTTGTCATTTCCATTCTTGATCCGTAAGCCAAGACAATATTTCCTCTCTAAATATAACAAAAAGCCCGAGACTATGTTTCATTTTCACAAAACCGGGGCCATAAGCCAAAGAATAGTCTGGTTTATGGCCTGGTTCTGTTTATTGTAACATAATCTCGTAGGCTCGTAAATGTACAAAACAACGAAATTCAGCTTTTATAGACCGCATTCACTCACGCGTGTTTCAGTATCGCTACGCCCAAGGGAGCCGGCCCGGTCTTTAGGCTTTCCACCCGTCCCATACGATAGAGGGGGACATCTTTCTCTGTGATGGGATACCCCAATGCCCTAAGCTTCTTCAGCACCATGCTGCGAAGATTGGCCGCTTCTCCGTAATTATAGCCATAGCCGATGCTTATGCTGAATCGCTTCGGCGTTTCTTTCTTCAGATACCGCATCAGCTGATCCAGGCTCTCTTTCACCGCATGGCGCTTTCTCTTGAGCCGATAACCGCTCTTGCAGGATATGAAGAACGCCTTGCCCCGGCCGCGGATCCTCTTCAGGCGGGCGGTCGTTCCGTAGAAGGAGAATCCATCTTTCTGGAGCCTGGAGGCCTCCTTCACGAACAGCATATGCAGGGCAGGATCCGCATGGGAATCGACCACCTCGATAACAGCCTTCGGCAGCCTTTCCAGGATCTGCTGTCTGGCGATCTGCGCATGGCAAAGGGAGCGGCTGACAGTCCCATCCATGCAGAGGCAGAGAATGGGGATGCCCGCTTCCGCAAGAGGAAGGAATACTTTCACATAATCCGATACGCGGGGTGGGACCATCCTGACCCTTTTCTTGGGCAGTTCTGTCAGGCGCTGATAAAAGCGGCGCAGTTTCATATTTTTCACAAAGATCTTATCTTGAAACGATACATAGAAAGGAACGATCGTCACGTTCCAACGGGCTGCTTCTTCTTTGGAAATATCGCACGCCCCATCGCTGATGATGCGGAATGTCTCTTTCATGGCAATAACCTCGTGATGTAGTTTTGATTACTATGTATATCATATCACATCACGAGGTTAAATGCAAGAAGAAATATTAATTTTATCTACTAAATGTAGTTTTTGATACTACTTTCGTTTCAGCTTCAGGATCTCATACAAGATGCCGCACAGGACGCCGGCCACCGGCCAGATGATCCAGCTGCGGGCCCAATCCATCGTGATGAAGCTGTAAGCCAGATAGGCCGCTGTCACGATCATCCAGAAGATGCCGATGATGGGCTCCGCCTTCTTCCGATCACGCGCGTAGTCACCCTCTTCGAGCAGCTTCTGGAAACCGCCCCAGATCACGCAGGTCCGGACGATGAAGTATACGCCGATCGCGATGATCAGAAGCATGACGCAGACGCTCAAGACGGAAGTCATATCTTCACGGCCGCCGTTCCACAGTTCACTGGCAAAGCTGGGGATCACCGCCAGGATGCACAGCACGATGCCGATGATCAGGTCCCGGGTATGGGAAGACTCGGTCTGCTGCTTGCGTTCTTTGACCATGCCGGCCACTCCGTACTCCGTTTCGATCTGCTCTTTTTCCAGATATCCGAAGGGTTCCATCAGCTGGCCAACGGTCAGGAACAGGGCCACCGCTCCGGCTATTAACAGGAAGAGCACGATCAGGCCGATGCAGGCTGCTGTATTTTCCTTCATGCCGCCCAGTTCAGACCATCCGCAAAGTCCGATCAGGAGGATCGGAGAGCAGATGCACATGAAGACGCCGACGGCGATACGTTTAGCGCTGATCCGGTTTTTCTCCAGGAAGCTGTCTGCTTCCGCCATGGAAACTTTTCTAAGAGGCACGCCCTCTTCATTGACCCGTTCATCCGCGCCGGCTATGTACTCCGGCTCTTCCATCTCATCCTTTAAAAGGTAATCGGTGCTGACGCCGAAGATCTCCGACATTTTCAGGATCCGGTTCAGATCCGGGACGGACTGTGCGCTTTCCCATTTGCTGACAGCCTGGCGGCTGACGTTCATTTTCTCGGCCAGTTCTTCCTGAGAGAATCCGGCTTTTTTGCGAAGGTCGATGATCTTGTCTGCTAATATCATTTCAGGTTCTCCTTTGCTTTTGATGCCCTCAGTATAGTCTTAAAACCCGGTTGCCAGCCACCATGTACGCCTTGCAATTTGTCAACGGGGGGTTGCAACTAAGGTTTTACAAGGGAAACCACATCTTCATTTCCCCTTCACCGCGGTTATCCCAGGCAAAATAGGGGATCATGGCCACAGGCACGTCCTGATAGCAGTTTGGAACAAGTGTCCGGTACAGACCTTCTTCTTTCGGCTCTGCTTCCTTGCGCATCTTACCATAGAGGGCCGGAACCTGACGGCCGCCGATCACAGTCTCTTTCATTTCAAAGCCGTTGTCGAAGCCGACATGCAGGCGGTTCAGGGATGTAACGTCCGCGTCCGGTGTTTCCATGCAGTAGACCAGCGGGCCTCTTTCCACGCAAGCCAGGCCCTGGTCTTCTTCCACCATGTCATTGGCGCCGGTCAGGCGTACGTCCATGGGAAGATCCAGAGTGAAGCCATCCTCCGTGACCGGAATCACTTGATAATGGCTCTTGCCATCTTCCGATGCCCAGGCCGGAATGCGCAGGGCCAGCTTCGCCTCACCCTGAAGATCCTTGACTTTAAATTCGATGTGACCGCTGAACGGATAGTCCGTCTTCTGGATCAGGTCGAAGGAAGCGCCGTTAGGCAGGCTGATATGGGCTTCATTCGCGCCATACAGGCCGACATAGACGGTATCCTCCGAAACGGTGTAGGCATATTCCGAAGCCTGTGCCAGGTTGCGGGCCAGGTTCGGCGGGCAGCAGTAGCTGGTGATATATTCTGTGCGGGTCAGCGGCCAGACCAGCTGGAACTCCAGCTTCTTGGCTCTAGCCAGGGCGTTCTGGTAGAAGAAGCGGCGTCCGTCCAGGCTGACAGAGGCCAGATTGGTGTTGAGCATGACCCGCTCGATGATGTCAAAATACTCCGGCTTCGGATCCATCTGGAACATGCGGTAGGCCCACATCACCAGGCCTACGTTGGCGCAGGTCTCATTGTAAGCCGTGATGTTCGGCAGCTGATAGGCATAGCCATAGGCCTGATGCACCAGCTGATGATGGAAGAAGTTGCCATAGGGAGAGGCGCCGTTGTACAAAGCGCCGCAGCCGCCGGTGATGTAGAGTTTGTGATCGACCAGATCCCGCCATACGCTCTCCAGCACCTCTTTATGCTCTGGATCGCCCTCCTCCAGGTACAGGTCCGTCAGGCCTGCGTAGAGGTAGTTCGCGCGCACCGCGTGGCCGATGATCCTGCGGTGTTCTTTCAAAGGAAGCCGGTCCTGGTTGTCATCCAGGCCATTCTTCACGGAGTCTCTCAGCTCGATGGCCGTGCGGGCCAGACGCAGGTACTTCTCATCGCCCGTAGCCCGGTACAGTTCGCAAAGGCCCATGTAATGGGACGGGCAGACCGCGGTCTGTACCTCACCGGTCTTCTTGGCTTCCTCGTACAGATGGTCCAGATAGTCCGCCGTGCGGGAGGCGATCTTCAGGAAGTTGTCCTTTCCGGTGAGACGATAATACAAGGCCGCCGAGGTAAACATATGACCGAAATTGTAGACCTCGAAATCATTGATGTCACCCATACGGGAGGCCTTGCCGGTCTTCTCCCCGATGATCTGCTTGGTGGAAAGATAGCCGTCCGGCTGCTGCGCGCGGCCGATCAGGTCGATATAGGCATCCAGCTGGCGGAAAAGCTCTTCATTGCCGGTGCGGGAGGCCGCGTACATAGCGGACTCCATCCACTTGTAGAAGTCTCCGTCGCCGAACACCGTCCCGTCGAACTCGCCCTCGGCTTCCCCCGCCGCGATGCGGAAGTTTTCGACCACATGGCTGATGTCCTTCGCGTCAAACATGCTTTTCAAATGCGGAACGGTGGAGGAAAAGACCGTATCTTCCACATCTTTCCAAAGCCCGTCCGTCCAGCGGGCGCTCTCCACCGGAGAGACCTTCGCGTACGGGGACCGTCTTGTATCTGTTAACATTGGTAACCTCTTTTCATTGATGGACCGGCATCAGGACCATGACATCGCCGGCCCCGATGTAGATCTCGCCCTGCATGGTGTGGTGGTTGAGCAGATTGCCGAAATAGCCTTTGCCCAGATCGACCGAAGCCGTGTCCGTACCGTGGTTGATCAGGAAATAGGTCTTGCCATTCTGATTCTCGCGAACGGTGATCTCCACCTCACCCTGGCAGGAGAACAGGCCTTCCACCTTGCGGCTGCGGCAGATGCCGCGGATGAGCTGCTTGAGGACCTTATCCTCCGGGCGGGAGGCCAGGTACCAGGCTCTGCCCCGTCCGTAACGATTGCTGGTGATGACCGGACGGCCGGCATAGAAATCATCGCCATAGGTGGCTTCCACCTTGGCTGTCTCCACGTTGACCAGGTCGCAAAGGAAATTGCAGGATCCAAGACGCCTGTCGCCGATCCAGATGGAGTTCTCCTCCTCAGGACGCATGGCGTCGGTCTCCTCGACCCACAAGCCTAAGGTCTCGCGCAGAGGGCCGGGATACGCGCCGAAGATGCAGCGGTCGTTGGCATCCGCATAGCCGGTCATGTAAGTCGCGATCAAAGTGCCGCCATTGCGGACATAAGCGTCGAGCCGTTCGGCGATCCCATCACGCAACATGTACAGCATCGGCGCGACCAGGATCTTGTACTGGCTGAAATCCTGCTCATATTTGACCATATCCACCGGGATGTTCATCTGATAGAACGGCTTGTAATAGTGCCAGACCTCCTTCAGATAATCCATATCCTTGGTCGGGCCGCTGGTCAGCTCCAGGGCCCACCAGTTTTCCCAGTCGAACAGGATGCCCACTTCCGCCGGCGTGGCAGCTCCGATGAAGCGGCTGCCCATACGGGAAAGCTCTTCGCCCAGTTCACGCACTTCGCGGTAGATGCGGGTATCGCCCTCGCCGGAGCGGCCGATGATGGCACCGTGGAATTTCTCCTGGCCGGCCTGGGACTGATGCATCTGGAAGAACATGCTGCTGTCTGAACCATGGGCCAGGCCCTGCCACGCGATGCGGCGCACCTCGCCTGGACGTTTGAGCTTGTTGTAAGGCTGCCAGTTCTGCTGATTGGGCGACTGCTCCATGACGTAATAGGAGCGCTCGCCGCCCGCCGCCCGCATGATATCATGCTTCATAGCCGGGAAGCTGGGGTCATCACCCGGTGTGGGATAATTGTCCCAGCCTGCAACATCCATCTGCGGCACCATCTTAAACTGGTCTATGTTCTTGATATGACCGGAAATATTGGTAAAGACCGGCAGATCCGGACGCGCCGCCTTTAAGATGTCCGCCTCGTTCTTATAGCAGGCGATGGTGGAATCCGTCACAAAACGGTTGTAATCCAGGGAAATGACCGGATTGAAGCGATAATCATCGTTAAGCTCCGTCGGAAGCATGACTTCATCAAAGGAGTAGACCTGGCGGCCCCAGAACGTCGTGTGCCAGTGCTCATTGAGGCTCTCCACCGTGCCATAACGGTCCTTCAGCCACAGGCGGAACTTCTTCTGACAGTTGTCACAATAGCAATGGGTGCCGTACTCATTGGCCACGTGCCAGCCGGCCAGGCCTTCTCTGGCGCTGTAGCGGTCGGCCATAGCCTGAGCCAGCGCCGCCGCCCGTTCCCTGTATTTCTCACTATTGTAGCAGAAGAAAACGCGCATGCCATGGGTACGCTTGCGGCCCGCGATGTCGACCGGAAGGACCTCCGGATACTTCTGAGACAGCCAGGCGGGCTGCGCGCAGGTAGGCGTGGCCAGGAAATAGGTCATCTGGTGCGCCTCGATCCGGTCCAGGATGCGGTCCAGCCACTCAAACTCATAGCGGCCTTCCTCCGGCTCGATCTTCGCCCACGCAAAGACGGGCAGGGTCAATGTATTGACCCCTGCCCTCTTTAATAAGATCAGATCTTTTTCAACGGTAGCGGGATCCCACTGCTCCGGATTGAAATCCCCGCCGAATAATACATAAGGTTTGGCTTGATAAGACATTTTTAATTCTCTCCAAAGTGCTTGGCAAACTCTTTAAACTGCTCTTCTTTTGATTCTTGTAAGGTGATGGAAGCCTCGTCTACGACCATCCCGCCCAGTCCCAGGTAGAACTTCAGATAGAAACGATTCATAAAGGCCGGCGCCAGCTCCAGATGAAACTCCTGGGGCTCCGTATCGACGCCCGTCAGGGTGATCGAGCGCATCAGGCTCTTCTCATAGAAGATGGACATCGGCACCTGGGCCAGCGGCTGCTGTCCCTCTGTGCGCAGCACGAGCTTCAGGTCATAGACACCGCGCTCCGGCGTGGTGATCTGGAAGACCGTCGTCTGACCTGTCTGCGTGCGGATCTGGGCCGGATCGATGACCGTGACTCCTTCAGGATCCACAACGATCTCTTTTACATCCGCCAGTTCCTGATCCTCACTGTCCAGGCTTTCGGCCAGCTGCTTATCCAGCTCCGTCTCGATGCCAAGGAACCGTGTCATGACCGGGAAGCGCATGACCGTGCGGCAAATGTTGGCCGCCGTGCGCTGCATCTCGCCCCGGGTCACGATCCCGCTCTTAAGGCCTTCTTCTGAATTATCACCGGCAGAGTTGGACTCGGCATCCGTAACGACCATGGTCAGGTCGTTCTGCGCCCGCACCATCTGAGCGGTATTCTTAGCGCTTCCGGCCTCACCCGGAGCCTCATTGGCCTTGCCCCACCAGTCGGTCATAACGATGCCGGTAAAGCCCCACTCCTCACGAAGGATGCGGGTCAGCAGATCATAGTTGGAAGCGGTATATGTGCCGTTGATCAAGCCATAGGTGCTCATAATACTGTAGGCACCGCCCTCGCGCACCGCGATCTCGAAGCCCTTCAGGTAGATCTCACGCATAGCGCGCTCGGATACGACATCATCCGCGAAATGACGCTTGAACTCCTGATTGTTGCCGGCAAAATGCTTGATGGTGCCGGTCACGCCATAGCGATCCATGCCTTTAAGCTGAGCGGCAGCCATGCGGCCGGTCAGGATCGGATCCTCAGAGAAATACTCGAAATTACGTCCGTTGAGCGGGTTACGATGGATGTTCATGCCCGGTCCCAGCAAGGTATCGACCTTGTTGCGGCGCAGTTCCAGGCCTTCCCAGGCGTACAGCTCCTGCACGATCTCATCGTTGAAGGAGGACGCCATGCAGGTCCCGTTCGGCATGGCAAAAGCCACCGTACCGCAATCCATGCGGATGCCGCTGGGGCCATCAGCACAGCAGGCCACCGGAATGCCAAAGCTCTTCAAAGACTCTGTCACGCCTCCGAAGGCTCCGGCCGTGCCCGGCGTGACCTTCGGAGAGCACATGCCCTCGCCGCGCACGATGGCGCACAGGTCCTTATCGGACAGCTGGGCGATAAACGTGGGCATGTCGATCTTGCCATCCTTAACATCCTTCAGCTTCCAGCCCTTGTCCCCGGTGAACATATACTCTTCCGGAAGGTTTTCATTGCGATGGCTGATCATAGGCGCTGTGCCAAGCGGCGCCGCTTCCTTGACCGCTTCCAGGCCGTTTTCAGTTACCTTGGCCACCAGGCGGTCGAACGGCTTGACCGGAGATAAAGCCTCCCTCAGCTGTTGCAGAGCGATGGTCTTCGGAACGTTCAGAACTGCCTTCTTGGCGGCCGTGCGCACATCCGTGCCGACATACAGGCTGTAATCACCCGCTTCCAGCACATAGCAGAAGGGATGGCCGGTAACGCCGCT
>ONBQ01000052.1 GCA_900316145.1 uncultured Eubacteriales bacterium | reverse complement strand
TTCGGAATCGCGACAGTCAACAGGCTGATGATAATCGAGCTGTTGATGTAGGGGGTGATACCCATAGCAAAGAGGTTCATCTGGCTGAAGGCGTTACCGGACATGATGTCGAAAAGCTCCATCACACCGCCTGCCTGAGCGAAATAATTCTTTACTATCGAAGCATCCATCAGAGGAGACGGGATCAGCGATCCCAGTCTTACCAGGGCCAGCATGGCCAAGGTGAAGAAGATCCTCTTTCTCAGATCCTCGATCTTGAAAATGTTCTTAATTGTGCTAAACAAAGACGATGCCCTCCTTTTCGGCTCCCGCAGCCAGGTGCGGTTGCCAGTCTGGTTTACCGTTTATTCAGCTGTTCCGCCGAGCGCTTCGATCTTAGCCTTGGCACCTTCGCTGTAGCAGCCAACCTTGACGCTCAGCTTCTTGGTGAGTTCGCCGTTGCCGAGGATCTTAACGCCATCTCTCGGGTTACTGATGATACCGGCTTCCTTGAGTGCATCGACCGTGACTTCCGCGCCGTTCTCAAAGATGTTGAGGCGATCAACGTTTACGGTAACGATGTCAGCGATCTCGTGCTTGTTCTTCTTGTTGATACCGCGCTTGGGAAGACGTCTGTACAGGGGCATCTGTCCGCCTTCGAATCCAACACGGACACCGCCGCCGCTGCGAGACTTCTGACCATTCATTCCGCGGCCGGCAGTCTTTCCGTTGCCGGAGCCGTTTCCGCGACCGACACGAAATCCAGCCTTTTTAGCGCCGTCATTCGGCTTCAAATCTGTTAAATTCATGTGAGTCTCCTTAGTCCTTAACTTCTTCTACCTTGACCAGGTGATTGATGGTGCGGATCATGCCGCGGATCGCGGCGTTGTCCGGCTGGATCACACTGCGGCCGGTCTTGGTCAGGCCAAGAGCCTTAGCGGTGGTGCGATGCTTTTCAATCGAACCGATGGTGGACTTTGCGAGCGTAATCTTCAGTTTTGCCATTTTCGCTCTCCTCCTTAGCCTAAGATCTCCGCAACGCTCTTACCGCGCTTGCGAGCGATCTCTTCAGGAGTGAAGAGGCCCTTCAGACCGGCAACGGTAGCGGCAACAACATTGTTCTTGTTGTTGGAGCTCAGAGACTTGGTACGGATGTTCTTGATGCCTGCCAGCTCAAGAACGGCACGAGCCGGGCCGCCGGCGATGATACCGGTACCTTCGGCAGCCGTCATCAGCAGGATCTGAGCACTGCCGTGAACTCCCTTGGTGCTGTACGGAATCGAATTGGCTTCGTTCATCGGAACAGAGATCATGTTCTTTTTGGCAGCTTCTTCACCCTTGCGGATGGCTTCCGGAATTTCACGGGACTTGCCAAGGCCGTAACCGACATGGCCGTTGTGGTCGCCGACAACAACAAGTGCGGTGAACTTCATGTTCTTACCACCCTTAACGACCTTGGTTACGCGCTTGATCGTAACGACTTTGGATTCCAGCTCCAAGGTGCTGGGATCGATTTTATTGTTATTCATTCATGCGCCTCCGATTAAAACTTTAAGCCGGCTTCTCTGGCAGCGTCTGCGAGCGCCTGGACTTTTCCATGATACAGATAGCCGCCGCGGTCAAAGACGACCGTATCGATACCCTTTTCAAGGGCACGCTTTGCAACGGTTTCACCGACTGCCTGAGCAGCTTCGATGGTGTTGGTGAACTCGACCTTGTCTTTTACTTCCTTCTCAACGGTGGAAGCTGCAACAAGGGTCTGTCCCATTGTATCATCGATGATCTGAGCGTAAATGTGCTTGTCGCTGCGGAAAACGCTAAGGCGAGGGCGCTGAGTGGTTCCGTTGATGTTTTTGCGCATTCTGTAATGCTTCTGAGCACGATTGCTCTGTGCTTTTTTAATCATGTGGAATGTTCCCCCTTACCTTATTTACCGGTCTTACCGACTTTACGGCGGATCGTCTCATAGTCATACTTGATGCCCTTGCCCTTGTAGGGTTCCGGTCCGCGCTTGGAGCGGATGTTGGCGGCATGCTGGCCTACGAGTTCCTTGTCGATACCACGAACGATGATGTGGGTCTGATCCGGGACATCCGTCGTGACACCTTCCGGATCTTCCATGATGACCGGATGGGAATAGCCAAGAGACAGCGTCAGGGTGGAACCCTGCTTAGCAGCTCTGTAGCCTACGCCGTTGATCTCAAGCTTCTTCTCGAAGCCGGTGGTGACACCAACGACCATGTTGTGAAGCAGCGCTCTGGTCAGACCGTGAAGCGCCTTGGTTTCTTTTTCGTCATTCGGACGAGATACTTCGATCTTGCCCTCTTCCTGTTTAATGGAAATTGCCTGCGGGAACTCACGGGTGAGTTCACCTTTGGGGCCCTTAACGGTTACGGTGTGTCCGTCAACCTTGATTTCGACACCGGCAGGAATTTCAACAGGCATTCTCCCGATACGAGACATGCTGATTACCTCCTAAATTCGAGCGACTCTTACCAAACAAAGCAGATGACTTCTCCACCGACTCCGGCCTTGCGGGCTTCCTTGTCGGTGAGCACACCCTTGTTGGTAGAAATGATCGCTGTACCATAACCGCCCAGAACCTTAGGCAGTTCATCTTTTCCTGCATAGACTCGAAGACCGGGCTTCGAGATTCTCTTGATACCGGTAATGACCTTATCGTTCTTGTCCTTACCGTATTTCAGCGTAATGCGAATGGTCTTGAAATTGCCGTCTGCAACGACTTCCTGTTTCTTGATGTAACCTTCCTTGAGCAGGATCGCAACGATCGCATCCTTCTCCTTGGAGTAAGGTACATCGACGGTGTCATGCTTAGCAACGTTAGCGTTGCGAATGCGGGTCAGCATATCGGCAATGGGATCACTCATCGTCATTTGGAATTACCTCCTCATTTACTTAGATACCGAGCCTTACCAGCTGGCCTTTTTGACACCCGGGATCTCGCCCTTGTAAGCGAGCTCACGGAAGCAGATGCGGCAGATACCGTATTTGCGAAGAACAGAATGCGGACGTCCGCAGATCTTGCAGCGCGTATATGCTCTCGTGGAGAACTTCGGCTTGCGCTGCTGTTTAATCTTCATGGATGTTTTTGCCATGTGGATGTATTCCTCCTAGTTGATGCCTTACTTTACAAAGGGCATACCAAACTGAGCAAGCAGCTCTTTCGCTTCCTCATCGGTCTTTGCTGTGGTAACGAAAATGATGTCCATACCGCGGACCTTGTCGATCTTGTCGTAGCTGATTTCAGGGAAGATCAGCTGCTCCTTGATACCAAGGGCATAGTTGCCGCGGCCGTCGAAGGAATCGGCGCTGACACCACGGAAGTCACGAACTCGAGGCAGAGCCAGGGAGATCAGACGATCCGCGAAGTCGTACATCTTGTCTCCGCGAAGGGTAACCTTGCAGCCAATCTGCATGCCTTCACGAAGCTTGAAGTTAGCGATGGACTTCTTAGCCTTTGTAATGACCGGCTTCTGTCCGGAGATGATGGTCAGATCGTTGACTGCACCTTCCAGAGCTTTCGGATTTTCCTTAGCTTCGCCGACACCCATGTTGATGACGATCTTGTCAAGCTTCGGAACTTCCATCGGGTTCTGGTAGTTGAACTTCTTGATCAGCGCAGGAACGATGTTGTTCTTGTAGTTTTCTTTCATTCGGCTACTCATCTTACATCCTCCTATCAGTCGATCACTTCGCCGCTCTTCTTTGCGAAGCGCTTGCGAATGACGACTTCTTTGCCGTCCACGGTCTTGGTCTCAGTCTTGATACCAACGCGGGTGGGCTTGCCGTCGTGAACGAGCACGACGTTCGAAACGTGAATCGGAGCTTCCTGATGGACGATGCCGCCCTGGTTCATTCCGTTCGCTTTCTGATGCTTGGTGACCATATTGACACCCTCGACAACGACGCGCTGAGAAGCGACATCCGTAACGAGGACCTTGCCTTCCTTGCCTTTGTCCTTGCCGGTGATAACTCTGACGGTGTCACCCTTTTTGATTTTCATTGCGCTCACTTTGACACCTCCTATTAGAGTACCTCAGGAGCCAGCGAAAGGATCTTCATGAACTTCTTCTCGCGGAGCTCTCTGGCCACAGGCCCGAAAATACGGGTTCCGGTGGGATTCAGGTCATCTTTGATAATGACAGCAGCGTTTTCGTCGAAACGAATGTAGCTTCCGTCCTTACGGCGAATGGGTTTCTTGGTGCGGACAACAACCGCTTTAACCACATCGCCCTTCTTTACAACACCGCCGGGTGTTGCTTCTTTAACCGAAGCAACCACGATATCTCCTACAGCGGCATAACGACGAGTGGAACCGCCGAGCGCGCGGATGACAAGGAGTTCCTTGGCACCGGTGTTATCGGCAACAACCAATCTGCTTTCTTGCTGTAACATGGTTTAGATTCCTCCTAATTATTTCGCTCTCTCAACGATCTCGACGACGCGCCATCTCTTGTCCTTGGACAGCGGTCTGGTCTCCATAACGCGAACGCGATCGCCGACATGGCATTCGTTGTTCTCGTCATGAGCTTTAAGGGTATATGTCTTCTTGACGATCTTGCCGTAAACCGGGTGCTTAACGTTGTTGACAACGGTGACAACGACGGTTTTATCCATCTTATCGCTGGAAACAAGGCCGGTCATGGTCTTACGAAGATTTCTTTCCAAAGTCAAATCCTCCTGTTATCCGTTACTGATTCGCTTTTTCAGTCAACAGGGTCTGAATGCGGGCGATGTTCTTGCGAACTTCTTTAATTCTGGCCGTGTTGTTCAGCTGATTGGTGGCATTCTGAAAACGGAGATTGAAAAGCTCTTTCTTGGCTGCAACGAGTTCCTTCTGCAGTTCTTCTGAGCTCTTAACCTTCATATCTTTTAAGAATTCAGTTTTCTTCAATTGTGTTCACCATCCTCTATCATACTTGCGATCACTCTGCATCGCCGAGCTGTGCATCAAGGTCGGCTTTGGAAATGATCTTGCACTTGCAGGGGAGCTTATGCATAGCGAGACGAAGCGCCTCACGGGCAACGGCTTCATCAACACCAGCGATCTCGAAGAGTACGCGGCCCGGCTTAACGACGGAGACCCAGTACTCTACCGTACCTTTACCGGAACCCATACGGGTTTCAGCCGGCTTTGCGGTAACAGGCTTGTCCGGGAAGATCTTGATCCAGACATGTCCGCCACGCTTGACGTAACGCGTCATAGCAACACGGGCAGCTTCGATCTGGTTGGACTTGACCCATGCAGGGGAAGTGGCCACGAGGCCATATTCACCGTAAGTGATACGGTTGCCGCGGGTGACCTTGCCGGCCATCGTTCCGCGGAACTGCTTACGATGCTTAACTCTCTTCGGCATTAACATTAGTTATCGCTCCCTTCTTTTTTAGCGCGGCTCTGAAGGACCTCACCATGGTTGATCCAAACCTTGACGCCGAGCTTGCCATAGGCGGTATGAGCTTCACAGAAACCATAGTCGATGTTTGCACGCAGGGTCTGCAGCGGCAGAACGCCTTCGTTGTAGGACTCGTCGCGAGCGATCTCAGCGCCGCCGACACGTCCGCCGACCGTGGTCTTGATTCCTTTTGCGCCGGCTTTCATGGCACTGCTCATAGCCTTCTTCATTGCGCGGCGGAAGGAAACACGGTCCTCAAGCTGCTTGGCAATGTTCTCAGCAACGAGCTGAGCATCACGCTCAGGGCGCTTAACTTCAACAATATTCAGGGAAACCTTTGCGCTGGTCATAGCCTGAAGTTCTTCCTTCAGCGCCTTAACGCCGGCGGCTTCCTTGCCGATGATGATGCCCGGCTTCGCGGTCAGGATGATGACCTTGATGCGGCCGGCCGCACGCTCGATCTCGATCTTGGAGATGCCTGCCTGATAGAGCTTCTCTTTCAGGTAATTACGGATCTTGTTATCCTCAACCAGGAGATCTCCGAATTCTTTGGAGTCAGCATACCATTTGGTATTCCAATCGTTGATAACACCGACTCTCAGTCCATGCGGATTAACTTTCTGACCCATGAGTCTCCTCCTTATCTCTCGTTCAAAATGATCGTGATATGACTGGTTCTCTTAAGGATGCGGTCTGCGCGTCCCTGAGAACGAGGACGGATACGCTTCAGGGTCGGGCCCTGGTTCGCGTAAGCTTCCTGAACGTAAAGCTTGCTGGTATCGATGTCCATATCACGCTCAGCAGCCGCATATTCAGCATTCGCTACGGCCGAGTCGAGCACCTTGCTGATGATCCGAGCGCCATCGTTCGGAGTAGCAGCCAAGATGGCAGAGGCGACGGCAACATCCTTGCCTTTGATGGTATCCAATACAATTTTAGCCTTGGTAGAGGAGATGCGAACGAAGGTGACCTTTGCTCTCGGGCGCAGATCCTTCTGTGCGTTACGCTCTCTCTTAATCTGGCTTCTATGTCCTTGTGCCATTGTAATTCCTCCTTATTCCGAAACGATCAACGACGTACGGATGCTTTCTTTTCGTCTTTGCCATGGCCGCGATAGGTGCGGGTAGCAACAAACTCACCGAGCTTATGGCCGACCATGTCTTCCGTCACGTAAACCGGAACATGCTTTCTTCCATCGTGGACCGCAAAGGTGTGGCCGACGAACTGCGGGAAAATAGTGGAACGGCGGGACCAGGTCTTGATGACCTGCTTATCGCCGGATGCGTTCAGCGCATCAACCTTCTTTAACAAAGACTCGTCCGCAAACGGACCCTTCTTTAAAGAACGCGACATTCT
>ONBQ01000168.1 GCA_900316145.1 uncultured Eubacteriales bacterium | reverse complement strand
GAAACCGTTATTCGCAGCCTTTTGCGTTTTAAAAAAACTTATCAACTCTTCGCGAAATCACTGTCCACGGGGAGAAAAAATGTCTATAAAGAGATATAGAGAAAATTGAAAAAATTCTCTTGAATATCCTATCCAATCGTGCTATAATACCGTTTTGTCAAGCGTTTTAAAGAAACGCAGGAAGTCCAATCCTTGCTCTCTGCGAGGCAGAGGGCCAAAGACCAGAAGGAGGTGTACCAGATGAACAAATACGAAGTTGCAATCGTAGCTTCCTCCAACCTTACGGATGAGGAGCGCGCCAATGTGATCGAGCAGATCAAGGGCTATATTGCAAAGTATCAGGGTACGGTTACCGACGTAGAGGAGTGGGGCAAGCGCCGCCTGGCGTACGAGATCCGCAAGGAGATCGAAGGCTACTACTACTTTATCCAGGTCGAAGCCGAGCCTGTCATGGCTGTCGAGCTTGAAAAAGAGCTGCGCATCATGATGGAAACTGTTCTTCGTTATCTGATCGTATCTGTTGACGAACAGTAATAGCACAAGGCCAACAAAGAAGGAGGTTTTGTGATGAACAAAGTTATTTTAATGGGACGTTTGACCAGAGATCCGGAAGTCCGCTATTCCCAGGGCGGTCAGCAGACCGCCGTCTGCCGCTACTCATTGGCCGTCAACCGCTCTTACAAGCGTGAGGGTGAGCCGGATGCTGATTTCATCAACATCGTAGCTTTTGGCAGCCGTGGAGAATTCGCGGCCAAGTACTTCCGCAAGGGTATGATGGTCGCCGTTGTCGGCGAGCTTCGTATCTCCAGTTATGATGACCGTGACGGCAACCGCCGCTGGTCCACTGACGTTGTAGTCTCTGAACAACACTTCGCGGAAAGCCGCTCCTCTTCTGAAGGCCGCGGCCAAGGCCAGCCTAGCTCGTCTGACTTCGCTCCCCGCCAGTCCTACAACAACAATAACAATCAACGCCCCGCCCCGCAGGAACCCTCCTACCAGGCACCACAAGGCGGGAGCGACGGGTTCACACCGATCGTAGATGACATCGAAGGCGACGAAGATCTGCCGTTCTGAAGCACCAGGAGACAAAAAGACCTGAAAAATCTGTCGTGCTCGCACGAACAGATTTGAAAGGGCTTTTGGGATCCGCAAGAACATGAGGACGCAGCGCGCAGCGCGAAAGTCCGAATGTTCGAGGCGCGCGAAAGCTGCGAAGCAGCGAAGCGAGCCGTGCTTCACACAAGATCAAAGAAGCATACGTATCACGAAAACTAATCTAATGCGTTCAAGCTTCACACAAGATCAAAGATCAACATTTCCGACAGCCAAGCTGCCGATTTCTAAAATTCGAAGGAGGTAATAGACATGCCCGGTTCTGCACCGATGAAAAAGAGACCGATCCGCCGCAGAAAGCGTGTTTGCGCATTCTGCGCCAACCCGGCCGAAACCATCAGCTATAAAGATGTTGCGAAACTTCGCAAGTATGTTTCCGAGCGCGGTAAGATCCTTCCGCGCCGCATCAACGGCAACTGCGCCAAGCATCAGCGTGAGCTGACCACGGCCGTCAAGAGAGCAAGACATCTGTCCTTGATGCCGTACGTAGCGGAATAAGACAAAACAAAAAAGGGGTTGTTGCACTTGCTGCGGCAACCCTCTTTTCGTATAGTATGTTTCCTGAGTCAAGGAGAAGTACCTGCTTGCATTTCCCCTGCCTCATAAAGCAGGTATATATAAGGAGCCATCCCATGAAAACCATTCGAATCGAAAGTTCAGCCAATGCGGCCTATAAGCGATTGGTCAAGCTCAAGACCCCGTCCCGCGCCAGGAAAGAAGGTGTTTTCCTTCTGGAAGGGGAGCGGACGGTCAAAGAGCTTCCGCAGGACTGGAAAGTAGAAAGCCTTTGGATCTCCGAGAACTATCAAGGCTTCATTCCGAAGGCAGACGCAGCGTATCTTCTGCCGGAGCCGTTGTTTCAGAAAGCGGCGGAAACGGTCCATTCGCAGGGTATTCTGGCTGTCGTTTATCGAAAAGAGATGACACTGGAAGAGATGCCGACAGCGCAAGGTTTCTGGATCATCCTGGAGAACCTGCAGGATCCTGGCAACGCCGGCACCATTCTGCGCACAGCAGATGCCTGCGCGGCGGATGGCCTCATCCTCACGAAAGGCACGGTAGACCTTTACAATTCCAAGGTCATCCGGGCGTCCATGGGGTCGCTGTTCCATATACCCTTCGCGGAGGCGGAGACTGTGGAGGAAGCCATTGATTTCATACACGAAAAGGGTGGCCAGGTGATCGGTACGCATCTGCATACGGACCTCTCATACGAAGATCCTGACTTAAAAAAACCAACGGCCATCCTGATCGGAAATGAGGGAAACGGCATGACAGAAAAAGCCGCCGGAGCATGCGATCAGCTGGTGAAGATCCCCATGCCCGGACGGGCGGAATCGCTGAACGCGTCAGTCGCGGCCGGCGTGATGATGTATGAAGTATTGAGACAGAGAGAGTAAAAAAGGAGCGGGAAAAATACTTTTCTGGCTGCTCAATCGTCGCTTTCTTTTCATTCACATATAGATCTGAAAGCATGCTGAGCCAACAAACTTTCTCAGAGCGTGACTTTTTCTGACTGCATCAAGAAAAAAAGACATGCTGTCAGCAGAATTTCTCCGCGAGCATGCTTCGCCTCGTTTTTAAGCCAATACTTGAACACGCAGCTGCTCGACCAAAAAAGAACGTGTGAAAAACGATTTTCATTTTTCGTTTTTCACACGTTTTTTTAATAGTTCGTTATTTCATAGACCCTTTATCTTATTTCTCCATATATTCGTTGTATTTAGCATCTACCGTGGCTCGTTCGACGGTGTTCATGCCGTTGATCTTGCTCTTGTGAGCCTGAATGAAGTAGTCCAGGGCGGTTTCCAAGTCGCCCTCCATTTCGTAGATCAGACCGAGGTAGTATTTGCTGTCGGCCATGGTCTCACGCAGATCCAGGGCTTTGGTAAGGAGCTCTTTGGCCTCTTCATAGCGGCCCTGGCGGAAGGCCATCTGACCCAGGTTGTCGTAGGCAGGGCCGTGGGCTTCGTTCTCATCGAGGGCCTTGTTGGTGAACTCGAGGGCTTTGTCATAGTCGCCGGCTTCGATGTAGAAGTATCCGAGGGTGGTGTTGAAGTCGATGCTGAAGTATTCATAGTCCTTGAGCATCTGCTCCATGCAGGCGATGGCGTCCTTTAAGCGGCCGTTTTTCCAAAGGGCGATGGCGTAGTCCTGACGCGCATATTTGGTGAGCATGGATTCGGGCTTGGAAACGGTGAGCGTGTATTCAAAGACGTCCTGGGCGCCCGCGTAATCACACTGGTCGCGCAGCAGGTAAAGGCCGTAGGACATGAGACCGTAAACGTTGCGGCTCTTGTGCTTATAGGCGAAGCGGTAGAGGGGAATGGCAGCCTTGGGCATACGCAGGAAGGCATCCATGACGTAGCCGGTCATACCGACGGATGTGGGAAAATGGATGAAATACATGAGGATGGCGTAGGCGCCGACAAAAGCCAGATAGACCCAGAATGGCAGATGGAAGATGATGGTCAAAGCCAGGGCCAGCACTAAAACGATCAGGTGCGGATGCTTGGCGATGCCGTTAAAAAACTTTTCCAAAAGAAGTACCTCCTGAAAAGAAATAAATACTGCCTATGTATCATAGCATAATCCGGATTTTCATTCAAGTTTTTAGAAAAAATTACATAAAAAGAGTGCAAGTTGGACGGGAGTTTGATATAATAAAAGCATATAATCTTTTCTATAAGAGGTGAATCACCATGAAAGTAAGCGAAATCCGTGAGATCCTGGATGCCACTATGTTTAACAGCGGCGATGAGGACCTTGAGGTCGACAGCGGCTGCGGCTGTGATTTGATGAGTGATGTGCTCGCGTTCAATCACAACAACAGCGTCATTCTGACCGGCGCCGTCAACCCGCAGGCGATCCGCACCTTTGAGGTCGTCGATACGCATGTCGTCGTCTTCGTGCGCGGCAAGCAGCCGTCAGAGGAACTCATCAGTTTGGCGGATTGCAGCGATATCCTGCTTATGGGTACCCGTTATTCCATGTTCGAAGCTTGCGGGCGTCTGTATGCCGCGGGTCTGCGTGGAGAGGAGATCGAAAATGACTTTTGATTACGTGGTCGATCCTTCCGAGCCGGAGCGTGCCGGCCGGGCTTCAACCAAGTTTAAGGGCGTGCTGAAGGAGCTGGGCGTTTCTCCCAAGGTCATCCGCGCGCTTTCCATCGCCATGTACGAGGGTGAGATCAATATGGTCATCCACGCCAATGGCGGTACCATCCACTGTGATGTGGATTCGGACAAGATCCGGGTCATCATGGCGGATTCGGGTCCGGGCATTCCGGAACTGGACAAGGCCATGCAGCCGGGCTGGTCTACTGCGTCTACCGAGGCCAGAGAGCTTGGTTTCGGCGCGGGCATGGGCCTTCCCAACATCAAGAAGTGGAGCGATAATCTTACGGTGGACACCAAGGTCGGTGTCGGCACCACGTTAACCATGGAGTTCAATTTACAGTAATAGACGGAGGTTCCGAAATGGGATTTACATCTGTTAGCCTGCTGAAGGATCGTTGCGTCGGATGCACCACCTGTGTGCAGCGATGTCCGACAGAGGCCATCCGTGTCCGCGGAGGGCGTGCGCATATCCTGACGGATTTCTGCATCGATTGCGGTATGTGCATGCGTGTCTGCAAGCATGGGGCCAAGGTATCCGAAACGGCAGAGCTGGACGAGATCCTTGCAAGCGACTATAAGCTGAAAGTCGCGTTGCCGCCGCCTTCCATGTACAGCCAGTTTGAAGAGAACCGCAATATCAACCGTCTGCTTACAGCGCTCAAGATGATCGGCTTTGACGAGGTCTTTGGCGTTGCCCGCGGGGCGGAGGTCATCACACAGGAAACCATCAAGTTCATCGAGGAGAATCCGCCTACGTATGGACCATGGATCTCATCGGCGTGCCCGGCTGTGGTGCGTTTGATCGAGACAAGATTCCCTTCTTTGATCTACAACATCCTGCCGCTCATTTCTCCTATGGAAACAGCGGCTCGCATGGCGCGTAAGTATTTTATTTCTCAGGGCTATAAGGATGAGGAGATCGGTATCTTCTTCATTACGCCGTGTCCGGCCAAGACCACGGAGGTCCTGCATCCGCGCATGGTGGAGAAGTCCGCGGTCACGAATACTGTTTCCATGCAGCAGGTCTATTTCAAGATCCGTCCATTCATTCACAAAATGGAGGATGAGGACATCGAGACCTTGCAGCTTGAGAGTGTAGAGGGCGTTTCCTGGGCCCACATCGGCGGGGAAAGCCAGGGCTTGCACCGTCCGGACTGCCTGGCGGTCGATGGGATCGATAACGTCATTAAGGTGCTGGATGATCTGGAAAACGGCAAGATCGAGCAGATCGATTTCCTGGAGGCCAATGCCTGCACCGGAGGGTGCCTGGGCGGTCCGCTTCAGGTCGAGAATCCATTCAATGCCTATACGCGCATGAAGAAGGTGCTTCGGCGCAATCAGGATCCGCGCTATCGGCATGAGGTCCTGGACGCGGATTATTCTGACATCAGCGTCATGGCGGAGAAGGAGCTGGAAGAAGCGCCAACCTTAAAGCTCAGTGATGATTTTGAAGAGGCGATGCGCCTGATGAAGGTACGGGATGAGCTGTTTGACCGGTTGCCGCATCTGGATTGCGGTGCCTGCGGCGCGCCTACCTGTTACGCGTTCGCGCAGGATGTGGTGCGGGGCAAGCTGGTAGAGGAAGACTGCATCATCATGCTGAAGGAGACCCTTCGGCAATCGAAATAAAGAGAGGATAGAACAATGGTAGTTAGAGACCTGTTAAAGATCGAAGACCTGAAGGTCGCTGTTGAGGGCGATCTGGACCTGAATGTGGCTTGCGGCTATATGGGAGATCTGCTGAGTGTCGTCATGGGTTACGCGGAGGAAGAATCCGCCTGGATCACCATCCAGAGTCATGTCAATATCGTAGCGGTCGCTGCGCTGCGCGGCGTATCCGCCATCATCATTGCCCATGGTTTCGAGCCGGATGAGGATACGGTCGAGACGGCCAAGGATGAGAATATCACCATCCTGACCACGCCCCTCAATCCGTTTGAGATCGCCAAGAAGCTGGTGGAGATCGGCCTATGATGAAGGAGCTCGCGCTTCACGTGCTGGACATCGCTGAAAACAGTGTCCGCGGGGAAGCAAAGCACATAGAGATCGTCATCGGAGAGGATCTGAAGACCAACCGGTTCACCATGGACATCAATGATGATGGAAAGGGCATTCCGGAGGAAATGTTAAAGACGATCCGAAATCCTTTCACGACCACGCGTACGCACCGCAAGGTGGGCATGGGCATCCCGTTTCTCAATGACACCTGCCTCATGTGCGGTGGCAGGCTTGACATCGAGTCGGAAGTAGGGGTCGGGACCAGGGTCCACGCGGATATGGAGCATGAGAACATAGACCGGCCGCCGCTGGGCGACATCGCGTCTACCTTGATCAACCTGTTTTCTTCGTATCCGGATATCTCTTTTGCCTACCGGCACACCTATCGGGCCAGGGATTGGGAAGAGGCCCAGGAGTTCTCCCTCACCACGGAAGAATTAAATGAGATCTTAGAGGGCATGCCGCTTACCACACCCAGCGTTTTCATCTGGGTCCGTGATTTTATCCGGGATTCCATTTCCGGTTTAAAAGAGTTGGAAGAAGAGTAATTTTCGTGTTTACTTTTTGTCAATCTTTTGGTATACTGAACAGGGCCAAGTGTGCGCCAAAAAACGGCACTTGCTCAAAGAATACTCATTGACAATAACGTGGACTGGATATGGAGGAAGTTTAAACATGCTCATTACATGTGATTTGCATATACACTCTGCGTTATCGCCATGCGCGTTGAATGATATGACGCCCAACAACATCGTCAATATGGCCCTGTTGGAGGAGCTCACCGCCATCGCCATCACGGATCACAATTCCTGTGAGAACGCGGAGGCTGCCATGAAGGTGGCCATGGGCACCGGGCTGGTCGTCATTCCCGGCATGGAAGTGCAGACTCGTGAGGACGTACACGTCGTCACGCTTTTTCCGGGTATTGAGGAAGCAAAAGCCATGCAAAAGCATATCTATGATACGCTGCCGCCCATCAAGGCTCCCAAAAAGCAAATGGAGAAGCAGCTCATCATGGATGAGGAGGATGAGGTCATAGGGCAGTGTGATAAACTGCTCAACATGGGCTCCAGCCTCTCAGTAGAGGAGGTAGCGGAACTGACGCTGTCTTTGGGCGGCGTGGCAGTGCCCGCGCACATCGACCGCAAAAGCATGAGCCTTCTGGCAAGCCTTGGCTTCGTGCCCAAAAGCCTTCCGGTCAAAACATTGGAAGTTTCCATGTATGCTGATAAGGAAGAATTTGAACTGCAATACCCCAATTACCGCATCATTTCTGATACCGATTCCCATGAGCTGGGGCTGATCGGCATGGTGCGCAATGAGCTGGATGTCGAAACGGTCTCGGCCCACGGCATCATCAAAGTGTTAAACACCGCCATCGCCTGATACGACGGCGTTCACAAAGTCTTGCAGGATGATTGGTGTTTATATTATAACTAACCTATCTATAAATATAAGGAGGTAAAAGGTTATGGGATGCAATGAAAACGGTGCGGATAGAGAGAAATACGCTGAGCTCGATCAGTTTATTGACTCTTTGCCCACTACGAAAGGAGAGCTGATCCGCGTTCTTCACCGCGCGCAGGGCATCTTCGGCTACCTGCCGAAGGAAGTACAGGTCCATGTCGCGAAGAGACTGGATGTTCCGGTTTCCAAGGTCTATGGCGTTGTCAGTTTCTACTCTTTCTTCACGATGAACCCGAAGGGAAAGTACGACGTGTCCGTATGTCTGGGTACCGCCTGCTATGTTCGTGGCGCGGATAAGCTCCTGGAAGCGCTGACCAAGAAGATCGGCATCGGAGTTGGCGAAACGACAGAAGACGCAAAGTTCTCCCTGCGCACGCTGCGCTGCGTCGGTGCCTGCGGTCTGGCTCCCGTTGTCATGATCAATGACAAGGTCTACGGCCGCTGCACGCCGGACATGATCGATGGCATCATCGACGAGTGCGAATAAGCCGGTTCTTAAAAACGATTAATACATTTGGAAAGGAAAGAGTATTATGGTTAAGATAAAGTCTCTGGCAGAGCTTAAGAAGATCAAAGAGCAGGCTCAGAACAGTGTTTCTCTTCGCGTTAAGGGTGACAATATCGAGAACATGATCCAGATCCGTGTCGCTATGGCTACCTGCGGTATCGCCGCCGGTGCCCGTGAAGTCATGAACGAGTTCGTCGAGGCTCTGAATGAAGAGCACATCGACAACGCGGTCGTTACCCAGACCGGCTGCATGGGTTACTGCTACGCAGAGCCTACCATCGAGCTGACCATGCCTGGTAAGGATCCCATCATCTATGGTTATGTAGATAAGCAGAAGGTCCATGACATCATCAACAAGACCATCAAACATGGCGAGCTGATCGATGGCATCATCAACTCTCAGCATAAGACAATCGAGTAAGGAGGATATCAACACTCATGGCTGAATATAAATTTCATATCCTCGTCTGCGGCGGTACCGGATGTCAGTCTTCCAACTCTCATGAGATCCTGGAAGCGCTGAAGGTCAAGGTCGCTGAGGCAGGCATGGAGAACGACTGCAAGGTCCTGATGACCGGTTGCTTCGGCTTCTGCGAGAAGGGCCCCATCGTTAAGATGCTTCCTGACAATACCTTCTATACCTCCGTTAAGCCGGAAGATGCCGGCGAGATCGTAGCCGAGCATATCGTTAAGGGTCGTAAGGTCGAGCGCCTTCTGTATGTCGATCCTGAGAATGACGAGCATGTTTCCGACGCGAAGCACATGGACTTCTACAAGAAGCAGATGCGTATCGCGCTTCGTAACTGCGGTTTCATCGATCCTGAAAACATCGACGAGTACATCGCTCGTGATGGTTATGCCGCTCTGGCAAAATGTCTTACCGAACTGACTCCGGAAGAAGTCATCGAGGAAGTCAAGAAGTCCGGTCTGCGCGGCCGCGGCGGTGCTGGTTTCCCGACCGGCCTGAAGTGGCAGTTCGCCCGTGGCTACAAGTCTGATGTCAAGTACGTCGTATGTAACGCTGATGAAGGTGACCCGGGTGCGTTCATGGATCGTTCCATCCTGGAAGGTGACCCGAACTCCATCATCGAAGCTATGGCTATCTGCGGTTACGCGATCGGCGCTCAGTACGGCCGTGTTTACATCCGCGCGGAGTATCCGCTGGCTATTCAGCGTCTGTCTATCGCTATCAACCAGGCTCGTGAGTACGGCCTGCTGGGTGACAACATCCTGGGTACCGATTTCTGCTTCGACATCGAGCTGATGTTCGGCGCCGGCGCTTTCGTTTGCGGTGAGGAAACTGCTCTGATCCACTCCATGGAAGGTCAGCG
>ONBQ01000067.1 GCA_900316145.1 uncultured Eubacteriales bacterium | reverse complement strand
TAGAAGGTGAAGGGCCTGCCCTCCCGATAACGCTTCAGCATCAATTCAGCCAGTTTTTCATACTGCTCCATGACGATGGCCTTGTCATCCTCCGTCAAGGCACTGGGATCATCCGCCGCGCAGACCACAGGCTCCATGGAAAGTTCCGTAAAGCCCAAGTCCAGCATGGTCTTGATATCCTCCAGGAAATCCGGATTGGCGTGGGTAAAGGTGCCGCGCATATAATAATTCTTTCCGCCCCGCGCCTGTACCAGCTTCTGGAATTTCGGCACGATCTTTTCCCAGCTGCCGTTTCCGGCATAATCCACGCGGAACCGGTCATGCACTTCCTTGCGGCCGTCCAGGCTCAGGACCACATTGCTCATTTCTTTATTGCAGAAGTCGATGACATCATCATCGATGAGCATGCCATTGGTGGTCAGGGTAAAGCGGAAATTCTTGCCCTTTTCCTTCTCAATGCTCCTAGCATAGGCGACCAGCTGCTTGACCACGTCGAAGTTCATCAGCGGCTCTCCGCCGAAGAAATCCACTTCCAGATTGCGGCGCGTGCCGGAATGTTCGACCAGGAAATCCAGCGCCTGCTTGCCCACTTCAAAGCTCATGATGGCCCGGTCGCCATGGTACTTGCCCTGAGAGGCGAAGCAATACGAGCAGTTTAAGTTGCAGGTATGGGCGATGTGCAGACAGAGGGCTTTGACCACGCCCGAGGTACGGGCTTTCAGCTCGCCGGCCATGGATTCAAACGTATCCGGCGCGAACAGCTGCCCGTCTTCTTTAAGTTCTGTGACCTGGTCGTAGCACTCCCTTATCTCCGCCTCGGGAATATCCGGATAGGAAGCGCAGACGGTGCGGATAACTGCTTCCTTGTCATTGTTTTCATACAGGCCGATGATGTCATACGCCACTTCATCGACCACGTGCACCGAGCCGGAACAAACGTCGAGGACGACATTATAACCGCCCAGTTTATATTGATGGATCATAAAGATTCTCCTTAAATGCTTAGAAAAAATGCCGCCCGTTTACAGGCGGCTTTTTCTGTTATTACTTCTTCTCTGTATTTTCGCACTTCTGGTTGGCGATACCGCAGCTGGTCTTGCATGCGGACTGGCAGGAAGTCTGGCACTCGCCGCATCCGCCATTCTTGGCGCTCTCACACAGGTTGCGAGTCTTGATGGTCTTGATATGTTCCATGATGGTCCTCCATTTTTCAAAGATAGTATTAGGATTATAACACGGCAGGCAGTGGATGTCAACCGAACTTAAGGATCTTTAATCCCCGGTCTTAGCAAACTTATTCTCTTCTGCCTTCTGACGGACAGGGTATCATCTTTCAAAAGATCAGTGGCTTCCTCTTTCCTTCATTTTCGTGAAACCTTTCTTAACTTTCTCCTTTTCATCGTTCCCTTATAAAAAAGTCTTTATCTTTTCACCGATTTCATGTATAATCCAAGAGAAGATGTTTATCAAAGGAGAATCTTGTCTCATGTTTGGACGCAGACCGGATGGAAGACGGGTCAAGGGCATTGATCCCGTTATGCGCATCACCCCGTACATTATGCCCATGCGTTGCGACGCGCAGGTTTTTTTGAAACATAAGATCGATCTGGAAAAGCTGACTCATTATGTGCGTCGGCAAAAAGAAGAAAAGGGCGAGCAGATCTCCTATATGCAGATCATCGTCGCCGCTTATGTCCGGGCCATCAGCGATAACCCGGAAGTCAATCGTTACATCACGAACAAGCAGCTGTTTGCCCGGAACAACTGCTCTGCTGCTTTCACCATCTTAAAGAACCCGGACAACATCGACGATGGAGAAGCGGTCGTCAAGATCAAGTTTGACCTGACAGATACCATTTATGATGTGCGTGACCGCATGGAAGCCGCGGTCGCGGCCAATCGAGGGGATCAGCCGGCCGGTTTCATAGACAAATTGCTGGCCTTCCTGTTTGCGGTTCCCGGACTGGCTACCGTTATCGTGACTTTGGTCCGCCTGCTTGACCGCTATGGGATCGCGCCGGGCATCCTTATGGATGAGCTGCCTTTCTACGTGGGTATGTACATCACCAACACCGCTTCCATCGGCCTGCATGATGTCAACCATCACCTGTATAACTGGGGCAATGTCGGGCTGTTCTTCGGCATGGGCACCTCAGAGAAGGACGCTGTCGTGGAAGATGGCGTGACACACATGAAGCGTTTCCTGCCTCTTGGCATCACCGCGGATGAACGTGTCTGCTCCGGTGCGCATTATGCCCGTTTCTTCCGCAGCATGAAGCACTATCTGGAGCGTCCGGATCTATTGGAAACGCCCCCGAAAACCGTACGGTTTGACGAGGGCATGGAATATCACGAAAAAAAGATCAACGAATGATATTATAAAAGCCAGGTCACTTTTGCAAGGACCTGGCTTTCTTTTTTTATTCATCCTTTATTTTAACGACGCTCTTCTCGTGCCATTTACCGAATTTAAAGTAGAGATAGATCAATAAGGCGCCTACGAACATGGATATGCCCATGGCGTAGAACATGTACATGAAATGATCCGGCGCTGCCAGAATGGCCGCCGCGGACCGTTCGGCATCTTCGATCTTCTCATACGCGCCTGTCGCGAACAGTTCATTGGCCTTGGCTGTCAGATCGGCTGACTTCGACTGGAGGATCTGCTTGATCTCGCTTCTAAGCGGCCCGGCGCCCAGGAAGTAAGCCAAGGGAATCCTGAACAGGTTGGCTGAGATCGATGTGATAGCCGGAGCAATGGCTGCGCCTGCGCCACGCATCGCGCCGCCGGTCACCTGGTCCAGGCCAACGAATACATAGCAGAAGGCCAGGAATCGGATGCCGGAAACACCCATCATCAGGACCTGACCATCCGCGCCGAACGCGCGCATGATATATTCTCCCAGGAAGTATAACAAGGTTCCTACGACGGCCGCCACGACGATAGCGGAAAGCTGCCCGGCATGGACGCCCTTTTTAGCCCGGTCTACCTTGCCGGCTCCGATATTCTGACCGACAAAGGAGGTAGAAGCCATACCAAGGCCCATCATCGGCATGATGGCAAATCCATCCGCTTTCATGATGATGGTATTGGCCGCTATGAAGTTGGAACCAAAGGAGTTGGCGAAGCTCTGGATGACGACGCTGCCTAAGGACATGGCCGCGTTCTGAATGGAGCTGGGCAGTCCCAGCTTGAAGATACGGCTGGCCGCCCGGCCGTCCGGATGCATCATGTCTTTCAGATACAGATGGACCGGATACGCGCCGCTCTGGATGCGCCACAATGGTACCATACCGCTCAGGAAATGGGAGATGGAGGTAGCCCAGGCTACGCCCGCAACGCCCATCTTGAAATAGATAACGAAGACCAGATCCAGCACGATATTGGTCACGGAACTGACCAGCATAGCCACCAGAGGCCAGCGGCTGTCACCCATACCGCGCAGCGCGCCGGAACCCAGGTTATAGAAAACATTGCCCAAGGTACCTGCGAAGATGATCATCAGGTAGACCGAAGAATCACCAATGATGTTGGCCGGAGTTCCGATCAGCCGCAGCATAGGCCGGGCCAATGGCGTTCCGATCAAGGTGATGGCGGCTCCGATGATGATAGCCAGGGTGATAGCGGTATTCGTGACCGTTCTTAAGCCCTGTTCATCCTTCGCGCCGAAGGTCTGACTGATCACGATCTGCGCGCCCATGGATACGCCCATGAACAGCGCGTTGAACAGCATCATGATCGGGAACACGGCGCCGACCGCGGCCAGCGCGTCGGTGCCTACATAATTGCCTACAACGACCGAATCGACGACATTATAAAGCTGGAAACAGAGATTGCCCAGGATGACGGGGATCGCGAAGCCGATCAGCTTACTGAAGATGGGGCCTTCCGTAAGATCGTTTTTCGCGTTCACCTTGGTGTTAGTTAAGTTTTTTGCCATACCCATCATTCTCCTTTTTTCAGTATTTACATCACTACTATTAATACTATAGCATATACATCCTAAAAAATCTATCCAATATCTGTCCACAGGCATGAAAAAAAGGCCGGTCTTGAAGGCCGGTCTTTTGTGTAAATAGGATATCAGCGTACCGCTTCTGTGATCGCTTCAGAGAAAGTGGGATGCGGTCGGACGACCCGGGCCATATCTTCCAGCGTCAGGTCCTGCGTGATAGCCAGCGAAAACTCACTGATCATATCCGTCGCCCGCTCGCACATCATCTGCGCGCCCAGGATCTTATGAGTTCCTTCCTCATACACGACCTTAATGAAGCCTCTTTCCGCCCCTTCCACTACCGTCTTTCCGTTGGCCGTCATGGGATATTTCTGGCTGTCGGCCGCAAGGCCTTTTTCTTTGGCCTGGTCCACCGTCAGCCCGACCGCGGCGATCTCCGGTTCGGTGTAGATGCAGCCGGGGATGATATCCGCGCGGATGGCGGGGGTCTTGCCCTGCATGTGCTCCACCGCTCTGCGTCCTTCCGCGGTCGCTTCATGAGCCAACATCAGGCCGCCGGTCACATCGCCGATGGCGTAGATGGAAGGAACGTTGGTCTGGCCGTTCTCATTTACATGGATGAAGCCGCGTTCCATTTCGACCGGAGGCTCTCCTTCAAACAGTCCCTCCGTATTAGGCCGGCGTCCGATGCAGATCAGGACTCCGTCCGCCTCTACCGTCTGCTGTGTCTCTTTTTCCGTAAAGACCACCGTCAGGCCTTCCCGGATCTCTTCGACGCGGGCTCCGGTATGGATGTCCACACCTTTCTTCTTCAGCAGCATTTTCAGGCTTTGAGAGATCTCTTTATCCATGGCCGGGAGAATGCGTGGCATGGCTTCTATCACAGTGACCTGCTTTCCCATGGCACTGTAGTAAGACGCGAATTCCATACCGATCACGCCGCCACCGATGATGACCAGGTGATCACACAAAACGTCTTGCTCCAGCAGCTCATCACTGGTATAAACGCCGGCAAGTTCCGCTCCCGGGATCTTCGGCACGAAGGTCTTGGATCCGGTCGCGATCATCAGGAAGCGCGCGCTAAGGTCCTCTTCCCCCACACGTACGGTATGCGCATCGGTGATCCGGCCAGTCCCTTCATACACGTCGACCTTCGCTTTTTTCATCTGCGCCGCGATGCCGGAGCGCAACTGGGCAACGACCTCATTCTTGCGGGCCTGTACGGCTGTCACATCAACGCTTGCTTCCGCCTTCAGTCCAAAGAGGCCTGCCTCCTGAATATTTTTGTACAGGTTGGCCGCGTGCAGGAGGGACTTGGTCGGGATGCAGCCATGATTCAAACAGGTGCCACCCAAGGCTTCTTTTTCGATCAGTGCCGTTTTCATACCCGCCTTCGCGGCATCGAGCGCGGCCTCATAGCCTCCCGGCCCCGCGCCGATGATGATCAGATCATATTCTTTCATACTAACCTCTGTTTATATCGAATTGCGGATCCAGTCCGAAAGATCCGGCTGAAAGGACAGAGCTCTGGCCAGGTCTTCTCCCCGGAATCGCTGTCCTATAATGGACTGCTCCACCCGGGTGGAGAGTTCCGGATCCATAGCATCCGTAAAAAGCTTTGCTTTCCGGACCCGACCTTCGTCGACTAAAAGCTTCAGATCCACGCCGCCCCAGGGGAACCGGTGATCCATCTCCGTGGTGAAAGGGATCTTCCGTCCGAAGCGCCAGTCCCAAGAGGACAGGAAACGGATCTCCTGCTCCAGATCGTCCGGGGCCTCCACGTGTTCCGGCCGCATCCCATAGACTTGATAAAAAGCCTCTTCCAGCGCTTGGCACAAGGAATCGATGGTCATATCCGCGGCCCACTCTTTCAGTGTGCAGACCCGGCTGCGCACCGAATCCACCCCTTTGGAGGCCAGCTTGTCTTTGGATACGGTCAGATACCGGCCAAGCAACTCAGCATCCGTCTCCAAAAGCAGTGTCCCATGGTGACAGCAGCCCTTTTCTGTCTTTAAAAAGGCATTGCCGGAGAACTTCATGCCGTGGATGGTCAGGTCATTGCGGCCTGTCTTTTCCGCCTCCAGCCCAAAGCTTCGCACCGCCCGCAGAATGACCTCCAGCTGACGGTCTACGTCATAATCCTCCTTGCGAACGCAGAAGGAGAAATTCAGATTGCCCAGGTCGTGGAAGACGGCGCCGCCTCCGCTGAAGCGTCTGGCCAGTGTGCCTCCGTCCTGCTCCAGACGATGGATGTCACATTCCTTCCAGGCGTTCTGGTTGCGGCCGATCACGACAGTTTTGGCGTTTTGCCAAAGATACAGGAGGATCTCGCCCTCCTGTATCTCTTCGGTGCATCTTTGTTCGATGGCCAGATTCCGAAAGGGATCCGTGCCATACGTACGCAATATTTTACTTCTCAAAAGCATAGCGAATGATAGGATTCCGCGCGGCAGTGACTTCATCCGGCCGGCGGATCGGTGTCTTGACCGGCTTCTCATGCATGGAGGCCGGATCCGCGACCGCTTCCTCATAGATGCTGCGGAAGGCTTCGATCGCCTCATCCAGCGTCTCTTTGGTCTCGGTCTCGGTCGGCTCGACCATCAGGGCTTCATGCACGATCAGCGGGAAATACATGGTAGGCGGATGGATGCCATGATCCAGCAGGGCTTTGGCCACATCCATGGCGCTGACCCCGATCTCATGCTCCATCTTCTCCAGGCTCATGACGAATTCATGCATGCACACGGTGTCATAGGCCATCGGGTAGATATCCTTCAACTTTTCCTTCATGTAATTGGCATTCAGCACCGCGTTGGCAGAGGTTTCCGGAACGCCTTCCCGTCCGATGGACAGGATGTAGGTGAGCGCCTTGACCACCACCAGGAAGTTGGCGCAGAAGCTGCGCACGTCGCCGATGGAAGCTTCTTCTTTTACCACCTGTCCGTGCTGAACATGGATGCCCGGCAGGAATTTCGCAAGGAAAGCTTTGCATCCGCTCGGTCCGCTTCCCGGGCCGCCGCCGCCATGCGGGGTCGAGAAGGTCTTGTGCAGGTTCAGATGAACCACGTCGAAGCCCATATCTCCCGGCCGCGCGATGCCCATGACCGCGTTCAGGTTGGCGCCGTCATAGTAGCACAGGCCGCCCGCCTCATGCACGATGCGGGTGATCTCCAGAATGTTCGGATCGAACAGACCCACGGTATTCGGATTGGTCAGCATCAGGCCGGCCGTGTCCTCGCCCACTGCCTCTTGCAAGGCCTTCAGGTCAACATATCCGTTCTCATTCGAAGCGATGCTGATGACATCGAAGCCGGCCATCGCCGCGCTGGCAGGGTTGGTGCCATGAGCGGAATCCGGAACGATGATCTTCGTGCGCTTTTCATCGCCACGATCTTTATGATAGGCTTTGATCAGCAGCAGGCCGGTGAATTCGCCATGGGCACCGGCGGCCGGCTGCAGGGTCATCGC
>ONBQ01000054.1 GCA_900316145.1 uncultured Eubacteriales bacterium | reverse complement strand
TGTCTGGGCCGCGCAGCTGGCGATCAACAGCTCCTGGCAGATCGAACTGAAGCGCAAGGACGATACCGCCAGCCTGTACGGCGGGCTGGGTGATTTTGATACCGCTCATTGGTGCAAAGAGATCGCTCCCGGGGCCTCCTTCCTGAGCCCGGAAGCTTATGTGACCGTAGTAAACGGCGACCTGACCGACGCCTGTCAAAGCCTTCTGACGATCCAGAAAAGCCGCAATACCCTGATGCCGAAGGAGCTTCCTCTTCTTTTCAACGAATACTGCACGACATGGGGCGTCCCGTCCGACGAAAATCTCTCCAGGATCCTGGAGAAGATCCGGGGAAAAGGCTTCGACTGTCTGGTCATGGATGCCGGCTGGTTCTCGGAGGGAGATGTTCAGTGGTTTGAAAACGGCGGTGACTGGAACGTTTGTAAGGAACTCTTCCCCCATGGCCTGAAGGATCTGGTCGACCGCATCCACCAGGCGGGCATGAAGGCCGGGATCTGGTTCGAATGGGAAGATGCCGCTTATAAAGCCAAGGTCCGCAAGCACACTGACTGGATGCTGCACCGGCACGGACACATTCTGGAAGAATCCGGCAAGCAGTATCTGGACCTTCAGAACCCGGAGGTCATCGCCTATCTGGATGAGAAGGTGATCGGCCTGCTGAAAGCAAACGGTTTTGATTATATCAAGGTGGATTACAACGGAACGATCGGTATCGGCTGTGATGGCGCGGAATCTCTGGGCGAAGGGCTGCGCCGGAATATGGAAGCCTCCAAAGGTTACTTCCGCCGCATGAAAGAAAAGCTTCCCGAGCTGATGATCGAAAACTGTTCCTCCGGCGGCCATCGTCTGGAACCGTCCATGATGGAAGTCTCCACGATGGCCTCCTTCTCCGATGCCCACGAGTGTCCGGAGATCCCGGTCATCGCGGCTGATCTTCACAATCTGATCCTGGCCGGCCAGTCCCAGATCTGGGCCGTGCTTCGCAAAGAGGACAGTCTCAAACGGCTTACCTATTCGCTGACCGCTGCCATGCTGGGTGTGATGTGCCTGTCGGGCGATATATACGACCTGTCACAGGAGCAGGAAGATCAAGTGTACCGCGGCACGTCATTCTATAAGCAGGTCTCCGGTGTGATCCGGGATGGCCGCAGCAGAGTCTATCGTGACGGGATCACAAGCTACCGGCATCTGACCGGCTGGCAGGCCGTCGTCCGCACTTCGGAGGATCAGAGGTCCTGCCTGGTGGTCGCCCATCGTTTCGCCGCAGATGATCCGGTCCGGATCCAGGTACCGGTAAGTCCGGCCTTCTCCATCTGTTCGACCTATGGAGACGGCAGCGAAACGGTAGATCTGCAAAGCGGTATCCTGACCCTGACTCTTCCCGAAGACTTCAGCGGCGTTGCCATTCTTCTTCAATAAACGCAAAACAAAGAACAGCGTCTCTGGACCATTACGCTCCGGAGACGCTGTTTTTGTTTACTTTTTTCCAATACACCAGCAGGCACACCGACGTGCTGAACCAGGCCAGAGGATATACTGCCGCGATCACGCCGGTAAAGAAGTTGACCAGACAGGTGATGACAAGGGAGCTGGCCCCGACCGCAGCCGTGGCCTGTTTTCCGATAAAGTTGCCGGCACAAAGAAGATCGACCGTGCTGTAGAGCTGCTGGATCAGACTGGCTAAAAACAGCGGGACCGCGAATTTCAGCAGCTGTTTCCAGATAACGCCCTGCGTCAGGTCGATCTGGGTATTTCTTTTGGTGGAACTCATGGATTATGCTTCCTGGTCCTCATATTGCAGTTTATACAGTTCATAATAGGCGCCGCGCTTCTCCAGCAGTTCGAAATGATTGCCCTGCTCGATGATCTCGCCGTGGTTGATGACGATGATCTTATCCGCGTGCTGGATGGTGGACAGTCGGTGCGCTACGATAAGCATGGTACCGATGTTCATCATTTTCTCCAGGGAGTTCTGGATCAGCTGCTCGGTCTCGGTATCGATATTGGCCGTGGCTTCATCCAGGATCATGACATCCGGCTTGTGGATGATAGTCCGGGCGAAGGACAGCAGCTGTCTTTGTCCGGCGGAGAAGTTGTTGCCGCGTTCGCGGACTTCCTCATCGAGGCCCAGCGGCAGACGATCAATGAAATGATCGGCGTTGACATAGCGGCAGGCTTCCAGGATCTGCTCATCCGTAAAGCTTTCCTCCCGCAGTACGATATTGCTGCGGATGGTGCCCGCGAACAGGAAGACGTCCTGCAGCATCTGGCCGAAGTGCTTTCTCAAGGACTGCAGCTTGATGTGACGGATATCGATGCCGTCCACCAGGATCTGGCCCTTCTGGATGTTATAGTTGCGGCAGACAAGAGAGAGGATCGTGGTCTTGCCCGCGCCGGTGGCTCCTACGAAAGCGACGGTCTCCTTCGGATCAACATGGAAGGAGACATCCTTCAGGATCCAATCCTCGTCCTCATAGGCGAACCATACGTTTTTAAATTCGATCTCGCCCCGGATATGATCCAGTTCGATGGCATCCGGCTCGTCTATGACATCCGGGACCATGTCCAGGATGGCAAAGTCCTTCTCGGCGGACGCCAGAGCGGATTGCAGCCAGTTGAACATTTCCGCCAGGTTCTGGATGGGGTTGAAGAAACGGGAAATGTACATATAGAAGCTGACCAGAACACCGGAGGTGATGGTCTGCCCCATGAAGGTGGTATTCTGGATATATCCCTTACCGCCTAAGTACAACAGCAGCATGACGGAGGCGATGTACAGCATGTACACGATGGGACGGAACACGCTGAAGACGAACATCTGGGAACGGTTGGCCTTGGCCAGCTCCACATTCTTGGTCCGGAATTCGCCCAGCTTTTTGTCCTCATTATTGAAGATCTGGGTGATCTTGATGCCGGACAGGTTCTCGCTCAGGAACGTATTGACATCGGTCGTGGCATCCTTGACCCGGCGGAAAGCCCGGCGGGAGAACTTGCGGAAGATGACTGTAAACAATACGATGAACGGAACGAAGCACAGGACCATCAAGGTCAGCTCATAGTTCAGCATGAGCATGGCCGCGAACACGCCGATGATGACCAGCACGTTCTTGAACAGGTTCACGATGATGTTGGTGAACATCATGGAAATGGCGTTGGTATCGTTACACTCACGCGTTACCAGCTTGCCGACCGGGATGTGGTTAAGCTGGTCATGGGACAGGCTCTCGATGTGCACGAAGATATCCTCGCGGATGGCGGTCAGGATCTTCTGGCCGGTCTTCTGCAGCTGAATAGCCTGGATGTAACCGCTGAGCAGGGAAACCAGCAGGATCCCGGCATAGATGATGACGCTCTTGATCAGGTCGCTCATGGCAAACTGATCTTTGACCATCTCCTCGATGCTGCCGATCAGGCGCGGAGAGATGATATCATAGGCAATAGACAGGATCAGGACAAAGAAGATCAGCAGGTAGTTCTTCCAGTACGGTTTCGCGTAATGGGCCAGCCGCCGTATGATCTCGGAATCCTTCATGTTGCGGTCGAAGCCGATGGCCTCTTTTTTGTTTTTGATCAGGGCATAGGCCGTGATAAAGATGATGGTAAACAGGCCGACGATGGCGCCAGTCAGAAGAAGCGGATAGTATTCTCTCATATCAATCACGCTCCCTTCTGTCGATGGTCTGGTGCTTATGCTCCCGCTGGCCGGAAGTTGCGTTGCGCTCATCCTCAAGGCGCTGCATCTCGACCATTTCCGCGTATTTCGGGCAACGCTCGATCAGTTCCTGATGAGAGCCGACATCGACCACATTGCCATCCTCCAGGAAGATGATCTTGTCCATATGCTCGATGGTCGTGATACGGTGGGCGATCAGGATCGTGGTACGGCCTTTCCGCTCTTTCTTCAGGTTTTCCAGAATGGTCTTTTCGGTTTTGGTATCGACCGCGGACACGGAATCATCCAGGATGAGGATCTCCGCATCCTTCATCAGCGCTCTCGCGATGGAGATACGCTGCTTCTGGCCGCCGGAAACGGTGACGCCGCGCTCGCCGAGCACTGTTTCATACTGGTCCGCGAATTCCATGATGTTGTCATGGACACCGGCCATTTCCGCCGCGTGCCGGATGGCGGCCTGATCCTCCGCATCATCAAACGCAAAGGCAATATTGTCTCCGATGGTGGTGGAGAAAAGGAAATTGTCCTGCGGCACATACGCGATATGCTTTCTCAACGCGCGGATGGGCATTTTGTTGACATCCATTCCATCCACGAAAATGGTACCGTCCGGCACGTTATAGGTACGCGTGATCAAGTCCACCAGCGTGGTCTTGCCGGAGCCGGTCTTGCCGATCAGACCTACGTTCTCACCGGTCTGGATATGGAAATTGACATCATGCAGGACTTCCACTTTAGAACCCGGGAAGGTAAAGTTCAGGTGTTTGAATTCGATCTCTCCGGTGACCTTCGGGTCCATATCCGGGTCGACCCCTTCTTTATCCTTGACATCGATATTGGCATCCAGAAGCTCGCTGACGCGGTTCAGGCTGGCCTTGCCGCGCGCGTACATTTCGATCAGCATGGAGATGGCCATGATGGGCCAGACGATGGTCGTGAAATAACCGATGAACTCGATCATCTCGCCGGCATTGAAAGCCCCCTTGTAGACCAGATAACCGCCATAACCCAGAATGACGCAGATGACGGACTCTACGAACAGGGTGACCATGATGTTCATCAACGTGGACATCCGCACGAACTGTACATTGACCACTTCATTCTCACGGTTGAGCTTTTTGAAAGCCATCAGTTCCTTGGCCTCCTTGGCAAACGCCTTGATGACCGCGATGCCGGAGAAGGACTCCTGAGAAAAATCGGAAAGGTTGGAAAACGCTTCCTGCCTCTCTCTCCACTTTTTGCTCATCTTCTGTCCGACCAGCATGGCCGCGATGAACAGGAAGATCATGGGAAGCAGCGTGAGAGCCGTAAGCATCTTGTTCATGCGGAACATCTTCGTAAACGCCATGACGCCCAGGAACAGCGCGTCAAAAAGCATCATGATGCCATTGGCAAAACAGTCCTTGATCGTTTCCAGGTCGTTGGTGAACAGACTCATCATATTACCGACCTTATTGACCTGATAATACTGCTGGGACAGATCTTTGCAATGATCGAACATCCGGTCACGCAGATCCCGCTCCATGCCGATGGCCGCGCCAAAAAAACCTACGCGCCACAGGAAACGGCCGCCGACGATCATCAGGATGACGAAGATCATGGGCCGGCATACCGAATCCAGCAGAAAATCCATGTCGAAGGGAACGACCGCTCCGCCGACCTCTGCCTTTCCGGTATTGAGGCCATTGACGACCATCCGATAAAACTCCGGTACCTTTAGCTGGGCAAAGTCTACCATTAAGAGGGCTGCCAGCCCCAGCAGAAGCATCCAGCTGTATTTCAGATAGTACCTGTTGATATGTCTTCCGAAAACCAAAACTCTTACTCTCCTTGCCAGATTAAAATACATTAGACACAGTAAACCATTGTACATGAAGAAAAGCCAAAAAACAATAGAGAAAACAAACATCTTTTATAAGAGATTGGCGGCATTTTTGAAATATGTTATAATAGATCTGACTCCGGCCATCTTCACAGTGGAAATCGGCTGAATGAGGCTTGTCTCCGTAAGAAAGGAATACAAAGAATCATGAACACCCCTGACAAGATCCTGGTGCGCGGCGCCAAGGTCCATAATCTGAAAAATATCGATGTAGACATTCCCCTGCGCAAGATCGTTGGCATAGCAGGCGTGTCTGGCAGCGGCAAGTCTTCGCTGGCCCTGGGCGTCCTGTACGCGGAAGGCTCCCGACGCTACCTGGAAGCCCTCTCCACCTATACCCGCCGCCGCATGACCCAGGCGGAAAAGGCTCACGTTCAGGATGTTCTGTATGTGCCGGCCGCTTTGGCCCTGCACCAGCGTCCGGGCGTGCCCGGCATCCGCAGCACTTTCGGTACCGGAACGGAACTGCTCAACAGCCTGCGGCTGATGTTTTCCCGTCTTTCCAGCCACCGCTGCCCCAACGGGCATTATACGCCGCCCTCCTTGCACGTTGCCGCGGAGCAGGAGATCATCTGCCCGGAATGCGGTGTCCATTTCTACGGCCCCGGGGCGGAAGAACTGGCCTTCAACAGCCAAGGCGCCTGCCGCACCTGTGACGGGACCGGCGTCGTGCGCCGTGTCGATGAGTCTACCCTCGTGCCAGATCCTACGCTTACCATCGATGAGGGGGCTGTTGCTCCCTGGAACTCCCTGATGTGGTCCTTGATGACCGACGTGTGCCGGGCCATGGGCGTCCGGACGGATGTGCCATTCCAGGACCTGACTCCGGAAGAAAAGGATATCGTCTTTCATGGCCCCGCTGAAAAGAAGCGCATCTTCTACATGCCCAAATCCAAGGACCAGGGCGGCGAGCTGAACTTCACCTATTACAACGCGGTCTACACCGTGGAAAACGCCCTCTCCAAGGTCAAGGATGAGAAGGGCATGAAACGAGTGGAAAAGTTTCTGAAACTGGATGTCTGTCCCGACTGCGGCGGCACCCGCCTGTCCGAGGCGGCCCGAGCGCCTCGTTTGCGCGGCATTTCCCTGGCGGAAGCCTGCACCATGACCCTGACCGAGCTCATAGACTGGGTGGGAGGCGTACCCGACTCTCTGCCGGAAGAGATGCGGCCCATGGCCAGGAGCATCTGCTATTCCTTCCTGGATGTGGCGCGCCGTCTGATCGATCTGGGTCTGGGTTATCTCTCGCTGGATCGCGCTTCTTCCACCTTATCCACCGGCGAACGTCAGCGCATGCAGCTGGCCCGGGCGGTCCGCAACCGCACTACCGGCGTCCTCTATGTGCTGGATGAGCCCTCCATCGGCCTGCATCCATCCAACATTCTGGGGCTGAACGAGGTCATGCATGACCTGATCCGGGATGGGAATTCCGTCGTGCTGGTGGACCACGATCTGACCATCCTCAGAGAATCCGACTGGCTCATCGAGATGGGTCCCAAAGCCGGCGCTGACGGCGGGACGGTGATCGCCGAAGGTACGATCACAGATCTCGAGAATGACCCGGCCTCTGTTATCGGTCCATTCTTCGCCGGCCAGGCCGGTGTGTCCCTTCACGATCCTATAGAAAAAGGCCATTTGTTCGATCTTGGCAGCTTGACTCTGGAAACAGGCCCGATCCACACGGTCCATCCCCTGTCCGTCAAGATCCCGAAAGGACGGTTGACCGTCGTGACCGGCGTCTCCGGGTCCGGCAAGACCACGCTCATCCTGGAAAGCCTGATCCCGGGTCTGAAAGCTCACATCGAAGGACGGCCTCTTCCCGACCATATCAAATCAGTCGAGGCGGATGGCATCCATCAGGTCAAGCTGATCGACGCGACCCCCATCGGCATCAACATCCGTTCCACCGTAGCGACCTACGCCAACGTCCATGACGAATTGCGCAAGGTCTATGCCCGCACGCAGGACGCCAAAACAAGAGGCTATAAGGCCGGAGATTTCTCCTACAACACGGGCCGGCTGCGCTGCCCCACCTGTGACGGGACCGGCTCCATCAGCCTGGATGTACAGTTTCTGCCTGATGTCAACATTCCTTGTCCGGACTGCCGCGGCTCGCGCTACGCTCGCGAAGCCGGAAAGATATTCCGGATCAATAAGGCCGGGAAGGCCTACTCCATTCCCGATCTGATGGACATGGACGTAAACCATGCCCTGGAGGCCACGAAAGACTTAAAACTCATTGCCGGCCGCCTTCAGGTCTTAAAAGATCTGGGCCTGGGATACCTGACTTTGGGAGAAGAAACGCCCAGCCTCTCCGGCGGCGAAGCCCAGCGGCTCAAGCTTGCCAGTGAGATGGGACGCGGCCAGGCGGATTCCGTTTTCGTCTTTGACGAACCGACCATCGGCCTGCATCCTCTGGATGTGCAGTCCCTGTTGGGCGTGTTCCAAGGCCTGATCGATCAGGGGGCCACCGTCATCGTCATCGAACACGATCTGGACGTCATCCGC
>ONBQ01000118.1 GCA_900316145.1 uncultured Eubacteriales bacterium | reverse complement strand
TGTGCGTACTAGAATCACGTTAGAGTGCACAGAGTGTAAACAGCGGAATTACAACACGATGAAAGACAAAAAAGCACACCCCGACAGACTGGAAACCAAGAAGTACTGCCGTTTCTGTCAGCGTCATACTCTCCATAAAGAGACCCGTTAACGGTAACTTAAGGAGGATATCAAGTTGGCATTCAAATGGAAAGAGCTGAAAAGCGAGTGGAAAAAGATCGTCTGGCCTACTAAGAAAGAACTGGCTCAGAAGACAGGTGTCGTCATCCTGTTCTGCGCTGTCTTTTCCGCACTGGTCGGCGCCTGTGATTTTGTATTCTACAAGATCCGGACACTGATCCAGGGTATCTTTGTAAAGTGATCGAGGATCGGTAAGAATGGCAGAAGAAGTCAAAGAGGCCAAGTGGTACGCTGTCCATACGTACTCCGGCTATGAGAACAAAGTCAAGGCAAACATCGAAAAGTCCGTAGATAACCGCGGCATGCAGGACCAGATCCTGGAAGTAGCGGTTCCCATGGAAGACTGCATCGAAGAGCGCAATGGCCGTCAGGTCGTCGTGCAGCGCAAGATCTTCCCTGGCTACGTGCTGGTCAAGATGGCCATGAATGACAATACCTGGTATGTCGTCCGCAACATCCGCGGCGTGACCGGGTTCGTCGGCCCCGGATCAGATCCCGTACCCTTATCGGATGAGGAGATCGATCGCCTGGGCATTCAGGGCGGAGCTGTTCGTAAGATCCGCTTTGAGATCGGCGAGAGTGTCAATGTGATCGATGGGCCGTTGCAAGGCGCAGGGCGCATCACTGCGATCGATGAAGAGAAGGGGACCGTTACAGTGGCCATCCGGATGTTCAGCGGTCAGGAAACACCGGTCGAATTGAATGTCAGACAGATCACAAAAATCAGCTAAAACAGGAAATTGATTTCTAGAAACTTTGGAGGTAAAGAAAAATGGCAAAGAAAGTTACTGGCTATATCAAGCTGCAGATCCCTGGCGGCAAGGCCACACCGGCGCCTCCGGTAGGTCCCGCTCTGGGTCAGCATGGCGTAAACATCGCTCAGTTTACGAAGGAATTTAACGCAAGAACCGCAAACGCTGCCGGTATGATCACTCCGGTCGTCATCACCGTTTATCAGGACCGCAGCTTTACGTTCGTCACCAAGACGCCCCCGGCGGCCGTTCTGATCAAGAAGGCCTGCGGTATCGAATCCGGTTCCGGCAGCCCGAAGGCGACCAAGGTCGCGAAGATCACGAAGGCTCAGGTCCAGGAGATCGCTGAGCTCAAGATGCCCGATCTGAATGCAGGTTCTCTGGAAGCTGCTATGAGCATGATCGCCGGCACCGCGCGCAGCATGGGCGTTGTCGTCGTCGACTAATCAACACATTAACCCGAGAGAATGATTCGATGTGATGTTATCGTGTTCATCACATCAGCACAAACAGGAAGCAGTGGGCTCCGCTGGCCCAGGCTGTTTCACATTGTGGGAGGGTCACACTCCCCGTTTTGACCACAAGGAGGATAACCATGAAAAAAGGTAAAAAGTACGTAGAGGCTGCGAAAAAGTACAACAAGCAGACCCTTTACAGCCCGGCTGAGGCGCTTCAGACTGTTGTCGATGTCGCGCCGGCCAAGTTTGATGAGACCGTAGAAGTCCATATACGTCTGGGCGTTGATGGCCGTCATGCTGACCAGCAGGTCCGTGGCGCTATCGTTCTGCCGCATGGTACCGGCAAGACCGTTCGTGTTCTTGTTTTCGCCAAGGGCGACAAGGCACACGAGGCTGAGGCTGCCGGCGCGGATTTCGTTGGCGCAGAGGATATGGTTCAGAAGATCCAGCAGGAGAACTGGTTCGATTTCGACGCTGTCGTCGCAACTCCCGATATGATGGGCGTTGTCGGACGTCTGGGTCGTGTCCTGGGTCCGAAGGGCTTGATGCCGAACCCGAAGTCCGGCACCGTTACCCCGGATGTTACCCGTGCCATCAACGATATTAAAGCCGGTAAGGTCGAATATCGTCTGGACCGTTTCAACATCATTCACTGCCCGATCGGCAAGGTCTCTTTCGGTCCTGAAAAGCTGGGCGAAAACTTCCGCACCCTGATTGGTGCAATCATAAAGGCAAAACCGGCCGCCGCAAAAGGCCAGTATGTGCGTTCCGTAACCGTCGCCTCCACCATGGGCCCCGGCGTCAAGATCGCACCGCTCCGCGCTGAAGAGTGATGATACCGGTTTGCAAAGCCGAATGAGCCGAGCTTGCTCGAGCTCATGAGGCCTTAGCAAACCGAACAATACCGAGAATGAAGCTGCGAAGCAGCGAGAATTCGAGGTATTGTAGGGACGCGAAAGCGCGCAGCGCGAAGCGTACCGTCGTATCATCAGTATCTCAAGAATGAAGCTGCAAAGCAGCGAGAGTTCGAGGTATTGTAGGGACGCGAAAGCGCGCAGCGCGAAGCGTACCGTCGTATCATCAGTAACTTCACAATTCAACCGTTGACAAAGCAGATCATCTCTGTTATAATCTGTTAGTCATATATCAAGGATAACCGAAGACAGCAGGTGACGCCGTATGCGTCGTAACCGTTGTGGCCCGCCGAGGTAAGAAATGATAAGTCTATGCTTATGTTCAAGCCTCGTCTTCGTGCGAGGCTTGTATTTTATTTCTTCGGAAACTCCTTACACGAATCTGTAAGAAAGGAGTAGTAAACCAAGTGGCAAAGATCGAAGCAAAATCAAAGATCGTTGATGAGATCCGCTCTAAGGTAGAGAAGGCTACGGCTATGGTCCTGGTCGATTCCAGAGGTCTGACCGTTGCTGAGGATACCGCTCTTCGTAAGAAGCTGCGTGAGGCAGGAGTCGATTTCAAGATCTACAAGAACACCATGATCAACTTCGCGATCAAGGACACCCAGTTCGAGGCGCTTGCTAAGCACCTGGAAGGCCCCACCGCTGTTGCATTCAGCTATGAGGACGCAACCGCCGCCGGCCGTGAGCTGGACGCTTTCGTCGACAAGTATGAGAACCTGTCCTTCAAGGCTGGTGTCATCGATGGCAATTACTATGATGAGAACACCATCAAGGTCATGGCCAAGATCCCGTCAAGAGAGGTCCTGCTGTCCCGTCTGCTGGGAAGCTGGAAGTCTCCTGTCGCCTCCTTCGCCCGTGTGGTCAAGGAGATCGCAAAGGCTCAGTCCGGCGAGGCTGCTGCCGAATAAGAATGATACCGGTTTGCAAAGCCGCACATTCCGCGCTTGCGCGAGAATGAATCTGGTTTGCAAAGCCGCGCTGGTATCACCAATTGGCGCATTTGCGCATCCCATTTCAAAAATAATTAAAGGAGAACATTTAGAATGGCTAACATTCAGGAAATCATCGAGGCCATCAAGGGCCTTACCGTATTAGAGCTGAACGAGCTGGTTACCGCTTGCGAAGAAGAGTTTGGCGTATCCGCTGCTGCTGGTGTTGCTGTTGCTGCCGGCCCGGCTGTTGAAGTTGAAGAGAAGACTGAGTTCGATGTCGAGCTTACTGAGATTGGCGCTGAGAAGATCAAGGTTATCAAGGAAGTCCGTGGTATCACTGGTCTGGGTCTGAAGGAAGCTAAGGAACTCGTTGAGTCCGCTCCGAAGATCGTTAAGGAAGCTGCTTCCAAGGACGAGGCTGAAGAGATCAAGAAGAAGCTCGAAGAAGTCGGTGCTAAGGTTACCCTTAAGTAATCTGACTGAATCCAGAATTTCTGAAAGAGTCGTTGCGATACAATGCAGCGACTCTTTTTTTTGTCCCGCCGAGGGGATCAGAGCATGCTTGAAATCCATAAAAACGGCGAAAACGGAAAATCGTGCTATAAATTCCTTCAAAATAATAAAATCCACCCTTGACAAGTGTTGACAAGGGTGGTAGAATAGTCAATTGCATCATAGTGGGTAATATGCCTATTTTTGCCTAAATAAGCATATCACATCACCAGGCATTTTGCAATCAAAACTTCAAGGAGTGACACATTCAATGGAAAAGAACCGAATCCATACCCAAGCCTATGGCAACCGGATCCGCATGTCTTATGCGAAGGAGCGGGAAGTTCTTGAAATGCCCAATCTGCTGGACGTTCAGAAAGATTCCTACAACTGGTTCGTCAATGAGGGTTTGAGGGAAGTTTTCGAGGATATCAATCCGATCGTGGATTTCAGCGGCAATCTGTCTTTGGAATTCATCGATTTCAATCTCAAAGGGGAGCCGAAGTATACCATTCAGGAAGCGAAAGAGCGTGACGCCACCTATTCCGCGCCTCTTAAGGTCAAGGTCCGCCTTACGAACGGTGAGACCGGCGAGGTCCAGGAACATGAGGTGTTCATGGGCGAGTTCCCGCTGATGACGGAGACCGGTACGTTCGTTATCAACGGAGCCGAGCGCGTTATCGTTTCTCAGCTGGTCCGTTCTCCCGGTATCTATTATGCCCGCACGTTTGATAAGCTGGGCAAACGCCTGTATTCTTCAACTGTCATTCCTAATCGTGGCGCATGGCTGGAATATGAGACAGATTCCAACGATGTTTTCTATGTTCGTGTAGACCGTAACCGTAAACTTCCTGTTACGGTGCTGATCCGCGCGCTGGGCATTGGTACGGATGCTGAGATCCGTGAAATGTTCGGTGAGGATCCTAAGCTTTTGGCTACATTGGAGCGTGATACCACCCGTTCTGTCGATGAAGGTCTGATGGAGATCTATCGTCGCCTGCGTCCGGGTGAGCCGCCTACAGTGGAAAGCTCCAAGAGCCTTCTGTATGGCATGTTCTATGACAGCCGCCGTTATTCGCTGGCACGCGTTGGCCGCTATAAGTTCAATAAGAAGCTTATGCTGCACAACCGTATCGTCGGCTGCGTTCTGATGGAGGATGTGGTCAACACGGCTACCGGTGAGCTGCTGGCTTCTGCTGGTGAGGTCCTTACGGAAGAGCTGTGCGATACCATCCAGAATGCCGGTATTCCGTACGTCATCGTTAATAAGGACGAGACGCCGGTCAAGATCCTGAGCAACCTCATGGTCGATATCCATGAGCATCTGGATCTGACGGAGGAAGAACTCAAGGAGTGCGGTATCGGCGAGCTGGTCTACTTCCCGGTCCTGGAAGAGATCATGGATGCCGGTCTGGAGGGAGAAGAGCTGAAGGAACTCGTTAAGAAAGAGTCCCATCGTCTGATCCCGCGCCATATCACCTTTGAGGATATCATGGCGTCCATCAACTATTGCATGCACCTGGACTATGATATCGGAAATGTGGACGATATCGACCATTTGGGCAACCGCCGCATCCGCTGCGTCGGCGAGTTGCTGCAGAACCAGTTCCGCATCGGTCTGGCCCGTCTGGAGCGTGTCGTTCGTGAGCGTATGACCACGCAGGATCTGGAGGATGTAACGCCGCAGGCGCTGATCAACATCCGCCCGGTCACCGCTGCTGTCAAGGAGTTCTTCGGAAGCTCCCAGCTGTCTCAGTTCATTGATCAGAACAACCCGTTGGCAGAGCTTACCCATAAGCGTCGTCTGTCCGCGCTGGGTCCGGGCGGTCTGTCCCGTGACCGTGCCGGTTTCGAAGTCCGTGACGTTCACCATTCCCATTACGGTCGTATGTGCCCCATCGAGACGCCTGAAGGTCCGAACATCGGTCTGATCAACTCT
>ONBQ01000053.1 GCA_900316145.1 uncultured Eubacteriales bacterium | reverse complement strand
CAGTCCTTTTCATCGCATATTTACTGTAAACATGCGATACGTTGCCTTAGATTATACGCGGCGACGCTTCGGCGGACGGCAGCCGTTGTGCGGAACAGGTGTTACATCGCTGATCGCGGTAACTTCCAGGCCGGCAGCCTGCAGTGCGCGGATCGCAGCTTCACGACCCGAACCGGGGCCTTTGACCATAACTTCAACAGTCTTCAAACCATGCTCCATAGCAGCCTTCGCAGCGGTCTCAGCGGCCATCTGGGCGGCATAAGGAGTGTTCTTACGGGAACCACGGAAACCAAGTCCACCGGCACTGGCCCAGGACAGAGCGTTTCCGGCTGTATCCGTCAGAGTAACGATCGTGTTGTTGAATGTAGACTGGATATGCGCCTGACCCTTCTCAACGTTTTTACGATTGCGGCGGCGTACGATCTTTTTAGCAGTTCTTTTCGGTGCCAAAACTATATCCTCCTAATAATTACTATTACTTCTTCTTGTTCGCCATAGTCTTTCTCGGGCCCTTACGAGTACGAGCGTTGGTCTTGGTTCTCTGACCACGGACCGGAAGACTTCTCTTGTGGCGAAGACCGCGATAGCAGCCAATTTCAGTCAGACGCTTGATGTTCAGCGCGGTTTCTCTTCTCAGATCACCTTCAACCAGAGTGGTCTCATCCATGATCTCACGGATCTTGGAAACCTGGTCATCAGACAGATCACGTGCGCGGATATCGGGATCCACACCGGCTTTCTTCAGGATGCGCTGAGAGGTCGTCAGACCGATACCATAGATATAGGTCAGCGCGATCTCGACCCGCTTCTCGTTGGGTAAATCAACACCAGCTATACGTGCCATGCTTTTTTCCTCCTATTGTAATTAACCCTGTCTTTGCTTATGCTTCGGATTCTCGCAAATAACCATGAGGCGGCCTTTGCGCTTGATGATCTTGCACTTCTCGCAGATCGGTTTTACAGATGAACGTACTTTCAAAGCTCTCGCTCCTTTCTTGGTGGCGTCCGGCTTTCTGGGCGAATCACTTCGCGCGCCAGACGATACGACCCTTTTGGGGATCAACCTTGTTTAATTCGATAGTCACTCTATCGCCAGGTAAGATTTTGATGTAATTGGTTCTCAGCTTTCCACTGAGATGTCCCAGTACACGAACCTTCTGACCGCCGAGCTCCAGTTCGACCCAGAACTTGGCATTGGGAAGCTTTTCCACTACGATACCGTCAAACGGTACACCCTCATTTGCCATTTAAGTCTTCGACCCCCTTTCACAAACGTGTTAAGATCTCATACCCACCAGAGGTAATTAAAATCGTATTTTCATAATGAGCTGACAGCGATCCATCCTTGGTGACGACTGTCCAGCCGTCGTCCAGAATACGCACAGAAGCGCTGCCCTGGTTGATCATCGGCTCGATGGCCAATGTCATCCCGGCCACAAGACGCGGACCGCGTCCTATGGGTTTATAGTTGGGAATGGGTGGTTCCTCATGCATTTCGGTTCCGATCCCATGCCCTACAAAATCTCTTACCACACCATAGCCATGGGCTTTGGCGGTTTTGTGGATCGCGGCGGATATCTGATACAGATAATTGCCTTCTTTTGCATATTCCATTCCTTGGAAGAACGAATCCCTTGTGACCCGGATCAGCCGTTTGGCATCTTCCGAGATGTTTCCGACCGGAAACGTTCGGGCTCCATCACCATGGTATCCTTTCCAGATGGCCCCTACATCGACGGAGATGATATCTCCCTCTTTCAGGACGCATTCTTTTGAAGGAATGCCGTGGATGATCTGTTCATTTACGGATGTGCATATGCTGCCCGGAAATCCATTATACCCTTTGAAGGAAGGAACCGCCCCTTCCGACCGGATCACGTCTTCCGCGATCTCGTCGAGCCAGGCAGTGCTTACCCCGGGGGCGATCCTTTTCTTCATTTCATCATGGACCAGGGCTACGATCCGATTCGCGACGCGCATCTTTTCGATGGCATCCGCGGATTTGATGGTTATGGCCATCAGGCACGGGCCTCCAGCGCGGAAACGATCGCTTCCGTTACTTCCTCGACGGAAAGGGTTCCGTCTACGGTGACCAGGCGGTCCATGCTGCCATAGTGGTCGATCAACGGCTGCGTCTGATCATGATAAACGACCAGGCGTTTGAGCACGGTTTCGGGCTCGTCATCCTTGCGGATGATCAGCTCGGCGCCGCAGCGGTCGCAGATGCCTTCCTTCTTGGGAACCTTCCACTCGGTGTGATACGGTTCACCGCAAGCAGGGCAGACACGACGGCCGGCCATACGGGATACGATGTTTTCATCAGGGACTTCTACATCCACAGCGGCATCGATCTGGACCTTCGCGTCAAGCGCGGCAGCCTGTGCCAGCGTTCTCGGGAAACCGTCCAGGATGTAACCGTTTGCGCAGTCTTCCTGGGAGATCCGGTCCATGACCAGGTCTACCGTCAGTTCATCCGGAACCAGCAGGCCTGCGTCCATATAGGTTTTGGCCTTCATGCCCAGTTCCGTCTGAGCTTTTAAGTTAGCGCGGAAAATGTCACCAGTGGAAATGTGAGGAATCTGATAATGCTCTGCCAGCCGGGTAGCTTGTGTGCCCTTTCCGGCGCCAGGAGCTCCTAAAAGTATGAGTTTCATCGCTTGTGCTCCTTTTCTTCGTTGTCCTGAAATCAACGATTCAGGAATCCCTTATGATGACGCAATACCAACTGACTTTCGATCTGCTTGATGGTTTCGAGCGCGACACCGACAACGATCAGCATGGAAGAACCACCGATGGACAGGTTGTTGACTCCAAAGATGTGCTGGAGGATGACCGGAATGGTGGCCAGGATCGCCAGGCCGATAGCACCGATGAAGGTGATGTACTTGGTGATCTTCTTCAGATAATCCGCAGTCGGACGTCCGGGACGGATACCCGGTACGAAACCGCCACTCTTCTTCATGTTGTCCGCAACCTCAGTGGGGTTGAACTGGATCTGAGCGTAGAAGAAGGTGAAAGCAATGATCAAAGCGGCGTACAGCACCGCACCGAACGGGTGGGAAGTGCTGATCCAGTTGAGGACTTTCGCCCACCAACCGGTCGGGTTCGCCGTAAAGAACGAAGTAATGATACTCGGGAAGCTGATCAGAGAGACCGCGAAGATGATCGGAATAACACCGGCCATATTGACACGGATCGGCAGGTTGGTGGAGTTGCCGCCATACTGCTTACGTCCCTGCATTCTCTTCGCGTACTGGATCGGTACACGGCGCTCTGCCAGAGACAGAAGCACGGTGAACGCGATGATCGCGACGAAGCAGACAAGCAGCAGAACCAGTTTCCACCAGGCCAGGCCATAGCTTCCCAGCGCGGTGATCATGGCCGGTACGCGGGACAGGATGTTCGCGAAGATGATAAGCGAAATACCATTTCCGATACCGT
>ONBQ01000042.1 GCA_900316145.1 uncultured Eubacteriales bacterium | reverse complement strand
GGCCGCGATCTCCAGTCCTCCGACCTTTTTCAGCACATCCTTCACGGAATTTGGATCGGGTCGTCTGTTCTGCACTGCCTCTCGAATGACTTCGATCTTGTGCTGATACGCTTCTTCACTTAACCCAGCTCCCTTTCCGACGAGGGACGAAAGTTCAGCTTCCGGATGCATCGCGTGCAGGATGGCGCTGGAGGCCGTCGTATTGCCGATCCCCATCTCACCAACGCCGATCAGATTGGATCCTTCTTCCAGAGCCATCCGGACCGCTCTCGCGCCGGCTTTCAGGGCCTGTTCCAGATTCTCCTCTGTCATGGCGTCCTCATGCAGAATATTGCCGGTTCCCCGGCGGATCTTGGCACAAGTCACACCTGGGATCGTTTCCTGGGAGTCGATCCCGACATCGATGACGGTCAGATCAGCCCCCGCCTGCCTCGCGAGAACGCCCGCCCCTGTCAAAGACTGTACGATATAGGCCGTTTGCCGAAATGTAAACTCTTTGGGAGCGCTGGCCACGCCTTCAGCCGTTACCCCATGATCCGCCGCGAAGATCAAAAGCCTGGGCTTACGGATCTCGATCCGCTGTGTACCATAGATCCCGGCCAGTCGAACGGCCATGTGTTCCAGCTCTCCCAGGCTGCCCGGCGGCTTCAAAAGTCCGTCAAGGTGATCGGAGACTTTTTTCATCATTTTCTGATCCAGGCCCGTTGGTTTTTGTTCTATATTCACCTTATGATCCCTCTTTTCGTATCTTTTTTATAGTAACACAAATCCATCCGCGGCGCAAATTTCCGCCTGCTACTTGACTTGCCTCATGAAATCAGTTAAACTATATGAAGCTATTTCAGAGGAGGCAATGTATGGATACCTTAGGTATAATTTTCACCGTCGTCATCGTGGTCGCCCTCATTCTGGTCGGCTTGTATCTCTTAGGCAACAAGCTCCAGAAAAAACAGGTCGAATCCCAGCAATTGATCCAGCAGAACCGTCAAACGGTTTCCGCCATGGTCATAGATAAAAAGAAGATCAAACTCACCGAATCCGGCTTGCCAAAGCAAGCGATCGAAGGAGTTCCGTGGTACCTGAAACTTCGTAAGATGCCTATGGCCAAGGTCAAGATCGGTCCGCAGTTCATGACACTTCTTTGCGAGCCTAAGGTCTTTGAAAACCTGCCGGTCAAAAAAGTCGTCAAGCTGGAGATCTCCGGCGCCTACATCATGGGCTTCTCCACCGCCAAGAAGGGCGAAAAGATCGTTGAAAAGCCCCGCAAGCTCACCTTCCGCGAGAAGCTGCAGAACAAGCTCAACAAAACGACCGAAACGGTCGAGCATAAAAAGGTCGAAGATAATAAAAAGAATATCGCGGCCGCTAAGAAGATGGCACAAGAGCGTGAGCGGATCATGGGTCCCAAGAACAGCAAAAAACGCCGTTAAGTCTTACTAAAAAGGATCAGATTTGAACCGACCTCCAATCATTAGTCTTCAAACGCTAATGCTTGGAGGTCGTTTTATGTTTACTGATGATCCTTTTTTATTACGATCTGAATAGAACGAACGATATCCTTTTTCTCGGGATCCGGCGCTTCGTCTTCCGACATCAAAACCTGCAGGGCATAATCGATGTTGAGGAACATGTCATCCCCCTCTTCATCCTTCCGGTACATGGTCGTAGTCAGAAACAGGTCCATGTCTCCGTACTGTGTATAGTATTTGACCCGCTGCACATGAGATGGGTCAAAGACCATATGCCCGCCGACCTTTTCATGCCGCAAGACAGCCGCCATCTTCTCCTCCACCCGGATCACCGTATCATGCAGAACGCCTTCTGCGTCCGGTTCCTGATAAAGGACAAAATGTTTTCCATTTTTATACTGTCTGTACCCGTAATAAGTATAGGTCTCAGCCTTGGCCCCCTCTTCTTTGGACGTGAGGCTGATGATGACGTTTTCTCTCATTGCGGTTACCGCGTCATTCCCAGACCTACCAGCTGGTCTACCAGTGACTCGATGTCCATTCCGGCATTCTTCCACAAGGTAGGATACATGCTGATCGAAGTGAATCCCGGGAATGTATTGATCTCGTTGAAAACGACTTCACCGGTCGCTTTTTCAATGAAGAAATCCACACGGGCCAGGCCACGGCCATCCAGCGCCTGGAAAATACGCACCGCATCATCACGGATCTCTTCGATCGTCTCTTTTGGCAGATAATCCGCAATGACCGTCTTGGAATCCGGATTGCTGTATTTCGCTTCGTAGGTATAGAACGTATCCGCTGCCAGGATCTCTCCAACCTGGGACGCTTTGACTTCCAGGTTGCCCAGCACGGCACACTCGACTTCATGACCGATGATCGTTTCTTCCACAAGGACTTTAAAATCCTGCTCCGCCGCGATTTGAAGCGCTTTTTTCAGTTCTTCCCGATCGGCCGCCTGCGATACACCTACCGAAGACCCGGCATTCGCGGGCTTCACAAAGACAGGGTACGGAAGACGGCTTTCGATACGGTCACAGATCTTTTCCATATCTTCCAGCTGCTGGCGATAGACCACGACCCACTTAGCCTGACGGATCGAAAGCGGTTCCACGATTCGTTTAGTCGTCGCTTTATCCATAGCCGCCGCGGAGGCCAGCACGCCGCATCCCACATAAGGAATGCCGGCCAGCTCAAACAGGCCCTGGATCGTACCGTCTTCTCCATATTTGCCATGCAGGACAGGGATCGCCGCGTCCAGATGGATCTTCTCTTCTGTCTCTCCGATGATAACACAATTGAACTCTTCCCGGCTGGGCAGGATCGAAGCCAAAGGCAGCCCTTCCAGACTCAGCTTATCATAATCAGCGATCTCTTTCGTCAGACGCCACTGACCCTTTTTGGAAATAAAGATAGGATAGACCGTATAACGGGCCGGATCCAGCGCCTCATAGATCGTTTTCGCTGACAAACAGGATATTTCATGTTCAGAGGACATTCCTCCATATATAACTGCGATATTCATAAACTAACTCCTCATAGAATGTGATTTTTGACATCTGTACTATCATATATCACTCGACTCAAAAAATCAACTCTTTGGGACAAAGTTATCATCATGATCTTGTCTCTTTGATTATGAAAATAAAAAAAGAGCGGTCAACCGTATCTTCACGAACGGTTCCGCTCCTGTTTTCGATCAGGATCAATCGATAGAGTCAAACATAGAGGCCGCGATCTTGTGGCTGAAATCAACAGCCTGCTTCAGCTGATCATCAGACAGTTTGGGGCTTCCGAACAGACCCTTCTTTACGACCAGGCCCAGCGTATCAACGACCTTAACGCCGTTCTTATCGAAGATGGTCTTCAGCTCATCAAACGCTTCATTGCCCTTGTTGGACAGCTCGATCAGCGCGACATTGTAAACCTTCTCGGTGGTCAGGCTCTCGATGAACTCTGTGAACTTCTTAGGCATCTTGCCATATTTTTCATAAGTAAGGATGACCAGCTTTTCCTTGTTGCACTGATAGGCCGGGGGGATCTGATCACACTTGCACTTAAACAGCTTGCTAAGCTCATCACCGATCAGACGGGCCTGCCCGCCGTGTTCATCCTTACTGAAGAAAAACGTCTGTAATTTCATTGGAATCAATCCTTTCTCGATAATATAGCAGTATAATTGTTCCTGCTTTTACTTGTAAACAATATTGTAGCATTGTTTAAGTATTAAATCAACCATGATTTCAAAAAGAAACGAAATCTTTATTAGAACTTGAGTCAACATTGGACTTTCTTCAGGTCTTTTCATTGACAGAGCCTTGCTGTCTGGCTTATAATAGTCAGGCAGGACAAAAAGAAAAGAGCTTTCAAACTGAAAGCTCCTGATGCGGATGAAGGGACTCGAACCCCCACGAGATTGCTCCCACTAGAACCTGAATCTAGCGCGTCTGCCAATTCCGCCACATCCGCAGATGTTCTTGCGAACAATCGATATATTATCACATTATGTTGTTCGTGTCAATGCTTTTTTTCATTTTTTCTTTATCTTTTATTATTTTTTTGAACGAATGAATGGAAAGGAAAGAATCCCAACATGTCCCGTTACATTTTAGAAGGCTGCGTAGACAGTCTGGCCTCCGCTCTGAATGCTTTCCAAGGCGGTGCCAACCGTCTGGAACTATGCGCCAATCTGGTGATAGGCGGCACGACTCCTTCCCCCGCCCTATTGGATCAGGTGTCGAGCCAGGTCTCCATCCCGATCCGCGTCCTGATCCGTCCCCGCTTTGGAGACTTTTTATTTAACACGGAAGAGGTCCATCAAATGGAAGCCGAGATCCGCTCTCTTCTTCCTTTTGGCGCATCCGGCTTTGTGATCGGTGCTTTGACTGAGGACGGATCTTTGGATCTGGACACCTTGAAACGCCTGATCGAAGCGGCGGACGGCCGTCCCATTACGCTGCACCGGGCTTTTGACATGTGCCGGGATCCCTTCCAGACTTTGGAAGACGCCTGCGCTCTTGGGATCGATACGATCCTCACTTCTGGCCAGCAGGACTCCTGTCTGGCAGGCCTGCCTTTGATCCGGCAATTAAATGAACAGGCCCGCGATCGTATCCGGATCATGTGCGGCGCCGGCGTAAGCCCGACAGTGATCCAAACCATTCTGGAAGAAGCGCCTTTGTCCGCTTTCCATATGTCAGGAAAACACGTAGTGGAAAGCCACATGCGGTATCGCAATCCTTCTGTTCATATGGGGCTGAAGGAGATCAGTGAATATGAACTTTGGAGAGCCGACGAAGAAACCTTTGCCTTAGCAAAAAAGATTTTGGAGGAGAACTTATGAACCATACAGAACACGTTTTATTGTTCAATCTTAACCCGCAAGACCGTCTGGCCGGATACACCGACCTTTTAAGCCGGCTGGGCATTGCCTGGACCGTTATTGATCCCTCTTTATGCGAGAATACCCTGGGCAGCCTGCTGGGGCTCTCCGGTTACCCTGCTCCCGAGCAAGTCTCCTCGGACCCGCTTCCCGGTGAAATGCTGATCCTGAGCGGCTTTTCGGATCTCAGGCTCGACACCCTGCTGAAAAGCATTCGAAAGGCCTGCCTGCAACCGGTCGCTTTGAAAGCCGTTGTCACTCAGACCAATGTAAACTGGCCTCTAAAAACACTGTACGGCCACCTGCTGCTGGAACACATGCAGATGACCGGACGGTCTTGATCTCATTTATGGCTGCTGGGCTTCCTCCAGCAGCTTTTTGATTTCATCGATCTGGAAGATATATTTCTCGCCGCAATAGTGGCAGCTCATTTCGATCGGTTCTCCCTCTTCGATCATGGATTCCAGTTCTTCACGACCAACGCTGAGCAAGGCGCGTGTGACGCGATCCCGATCACAGTCACAATGGAACCGGATCTCCTGCTTTTCCAGAATATGATATCCGAAATCCGAAAGAAGCACATCCAACAATTCCTCCGGCGTATGCCCCATGGCCAGATACTCCGTTACCGGCATAAAATCAGTAACGATCTCCTGAAGGGCTTCGGCTGTTTCATCGGAGGCTCCCGGCATCATCTGCAGAATGAAGCCGCCGGACGTCCAGATGGACTGATCTTTGCGGACCAGGACCCCTAAAGATACCGCGGACGGGATCTGCTCTGAGGCTGTATAATAATAGGCCAGATCTTCCGCTATCTCACTGCTGACAAGGTGCGTACGCCCGATATACGGCTCTTTCATTCCGATATCGTGAATGATACTCATAACTCCCAGACCGACCGCTCCGCCGACATCCAGCTTGCCTTTTGCGTTCAGCGGCAGCTCTACCTCCGGATGATGGACATATCCCTTGATCTCACCCTGGTTATTCGCGACCGCTACGATGCGTTCTAGCGGACCATCTCCATCCACCTGGATCGTCAATGTATCTGTATTTGTTTTCAGCTGCCATCCCATCATGGCGGCAGCCGTCATGGTACGTCCCAGCGCGGCACTGGCTACCGGCGACGTATGATGTCTTCTTCTTGCTTCTTCTACCATTTCCGAAGTCACCGCGGCAAATGCCAGGATCTGCCCGTCAGCCGCCGTGGCGCGAATCATATAATCTCCCATATTAACCTCTTTCCTTTATCTTTCTGGCAACAAAAGTCAGGCGTTCCGACTCTTTCTTTGGCTCATCCAGACTCAAGCCGTCAAATACTGCCTCTGTCGTAAACCCGGCTTTTCGCAAAAGATCTCTGATCTCTTCCGGCGAGTAAGCTTGCTGGATATGCAGCTCTTCGAATCTTCTGTAAGTGTCCTTCTCTTCTTCCACGAAGAAATTCACCAGATATTCATTCCGTCTGGTTTCAGGATCATATTGATTCTGCCAGATAAAGGCGGAATCATCATATGTGTCCGCGAAAGTGTGATCAGACAAGATCTCCCGGTACTTGTATTCCGTGTTCACATCGAACACGAACAGGCTGCCCGGTTCCAGATATAAGGAGGCTCTCGTGAATACCTTCAGTACATCCTCCGGGTCCAGGATATAGTTCAGACTGTCACAGGTACATATCATGGCATCTACAGTTCCAAACAGTTCCAGATCCCGCATGTCCTGGTGGACAAGAAGGATGCTCTGCCCGGCCGCGGCCGCTTTTTCTCTGGCTTCTTCCAGCATATCTTCTGAAAGATCCGTTCCGATCATATCATAGCCGCGCAGGCTCAGTTCAACCGCTAACCCACCTGTGCCGCATGCCATATCCAACACCAGATTCGGTTTTTCATCAAAGCGATGCCAGACCTGTTCGATATAGTCCGCCCACGTAGTATAAGGGATGGTCTCCATGAATTCATCATAGACTCTGGCAAATTCCTGATACATAACCTCGCTCCTTTTGTTCGCCGATATAGATCATCAGATACCTATTGTATCATAAATCTTCAAAAAGTAAAGGAACCTTGTTCAAATCCTGCAGTGACGGCCTCCTGCGGAGTGTTTTCAATGGCCAGGAGGAGCTTCGTCACATCCAGCTTAGGATCTGCCAGCCGCACCATGCGGCTGATCCGATGCAGATACAGGATCAATTCTTTTCCCTGCCATCCCTGTTCCAGACTTTTATGCACCATTCTATCAACCACTGTCCGGATATAATAATGAGTATCATTATAAAAGCGTCTGTCGGGGATATAAAAGCTCACAGTCTGACCTGTGATCTCATTTTGTTCCTGGCCCAGATCATCCCAGACCCAGCGTCCATCATCCAAAAACATCTCCCTCGAGGAATCCAAAATGTCCCGCATGTTATGAAATCGTCTTTTGATATCATGGATCGATGGCTCCATTGCCATATCCGGATCAGTTTCCAATGCTTCTGGAATGCGGTAGATCAGCTGTCCTTCTTCAAACCGGTAAGGGCAGCAACCACGTATAGCAGATCTTTCCATCATATGGATCTGATAGTCGATAGCAAACTCCGGATCCAACGGGCAAATGATCTGCCCGGATCCATCCGGATAGAATAAAGAATTCACATCTCCACTCCTTTCTACGGTGCATGCCGGATCAGTTTCCAGACCGCTGTCGCCGCGAATCCTATGCTGATCCATGGAATAAACGCGAATCGGCGGGTTCTGTCCCGGATCCCGAACCGGATCAGGCTGTATATCGCCGCGCACACAAAAGCCAGAAAAAAAGTCAGGATCAGATCATCCCCTTCCTTCCAGACAGGAAGCAAACTTAACAGCCAGATATCTCCCCGGCCGATTCCGTTTCGCGAAACCTTGGAAGCCAGGAAACAGCATCCCGCGATCCAGGCTGAGGTTCCTAAAGACAAAAAGAAGGCTTCTTTTCGCACCAAGTAACACATGGCGCAGCCGAATACGGCAAACACAAGGATCCACATGATGTGGATCTTTTGTTCTTTAATATCACGCGCGCTCATAATGGAAAGCAATAAAATGCCCGTCAATTCCCTGAGGCAAACCATTCTCCCCCTCCTATGCAAATGGCGCAGGGCAGGTATCCCTTCTCCTGGATCTCCTGCCAGGTCACAATACTGACCGACCCTCCGATGTGATAGCACCAATCTGCGTGGAATCGAGTCCCTGATCCGGTGATCACAACTTGCGATAAGCTTTCCGGATGGCAAAACGGACAGGCCGAGTATCCTTGCTTCAGAGCCGCTTCCCTGCTGATCGTTTTTACATCTTTGTCCAGCATATAACAGCTGCCTAAATGATAATGATTCCCGTTTCGGAGTCGATAGTACGTCTGTTCCTCTTCATTTTCATTGCCGTCAGCAGCTCCCGCTGAACCTACAGTCGGTCGGCCTGTGTATTTACGAGCCAGCACGTGGATCCAGACAGGCTTCAGCGTGGCGAAGCTTCTCGCGAAAGGAAAATCACGTTCATAGTTAACAGAGATCCTGAACAGACTGCCATACTCCTCATTTTCTATCATAAAGTCAGAAAGCAGAAAGGAAAGATCCTCCACCCCTCCGGACAAACCATATCGCTCCAGCTGTTTGTCTTCCAGCAAACGGCCTGTAAAATACCGGGCGGCCGCCTGCAAGGCCAGGTTCCAGACCAAGGTCTTTGCGCCGCTTCCATCCCCGAAACGTCCCAGAAGCCCTTCAAGATCCTGGAAAGATCCCAAGTCATCAAGATCCGGCTCCGTTGTCTCAGGAATATCACCGATCTCATCCGGCAGCTTTTCCGCCAGATAAAACAGCGGCTGCATCAGCTGTGCCGTTTCGATGGTTGCGGACTGAATGCTGTCATAAAGGTATACAGAACGGAGGATATACAGAAACGGCAGAAGAACGACGAATACGATGGGGATCATGATGGAGGCCTCTACTGACAACGATCCTTTTTCCCTCATGTATATCCATACTCCCCTCTGAGCTCATACCTTCGGCCATTGTCATAATAAGAGCCTTCAGCCGCAAAAGCTGTGATCATAGAAGTAAGCGGGATCTCAAAACCGGTCATCTCCTCGAGATTTAGTTCGATCAGATCCTGCGTTCTGCGTTCCAGTGTTTCATTCGAAAGGAACAAAAACAGGATCTTAAGATGATCGATATACCGGAGCCCCCTTCCTTCTTCCTCTTCTTGATCCGCGATCGACTCTTGCATATTTTCCATCAGACTGTCCAGATCGACATGCCAATCTTCCGGGCTCTTGACAAGAGGCACTTTTCCCCCGTGTATCAGCCGCTCATAGTCCTGGAAGGATTCCGCACCGGCCCAGACCGCCATGATGATCCCTTTCAGGATCAGATCTCCTACTCCCGGAGCCAGAATGCCTCCGATCGCGGCCATGCCTTCGATGACGGCCCGCTTATCCGGATCTGTAGCCAGAAAACACAGATTGCTGATCATCCGGATGCCCAGGATCTCCAATCGGACAGTTTTACAGTTTGACAGGTCGCTTCCTTTTCCAGCTAAGACATATTCCGCCTCTGCTTCCAAAAAACCCGTTTCCTTGTCTGATCCTCTCAAAGAAACGGACGACTTGCCCTGATCCTCCCTCTTGATCACCTCTTCCAGGTTACAGAACATACCGCAGACGTATTCGATATTATACGCTTTCATCAATAAAACTATGGGCACATCCCGAATATCATCCGAGATCACTTTTGACAGCTCCGTTAAAGACAACCCGTCCAGCACAGAACCCGAAGTTTCTCCCCCGGATGGAAGTTTTTTTCTGCGGTCTTTGCTGATCTTTTCATTCTTTTCTACATAACCCGAAAGATCTGTGACATAGTTCTGCAACTCTTTCCAAAGCTTTTTCCATGACTTTCTGCTTCCTGTCATGGGACGGATCTCATACTCCACATGGATCTCGGTCTGATAATCCAAAAGCTTTTTGGCTTTTTTCTTTCCCTCCTCGGAAGCAGGATCGTTCAAAAGAAGATCAAGGCCTTCATCAACCTCCTTCAGCGCTTTCAGATTTGTCTCCAGTCTTTTTTGAATGGCCAGATCCTGGCTGGTCCCCGTATGCAGCCCTTTCAGGATCTTTCCGATCTCATCCCTCTGTTCTTCCAGCTCCGCTTCTTTCTGCAGTTCTTCCAGTATAGGACGGATCCGTTCTCCTTCCTGGATCAGCTGAGACCACAGATCACAAGCCTCCTCAGTGACTGTCCGAAATCCGGAAGCACGTTCGCGCCAGGATGAAAGAGCTTGCGCGCTTTCTTCTCCCGGATCCGTGATCACGTTTTGATAGCTCTTTTTTGACCATGTTTCATCCCACAATCCTTTTACATAATAGACCTCCTGATTGCCATAATCATCGATCCCCTCCAAGGCTGTAATGAATTCTGAAAACAGACGGCTGTATTCTTCCATTGCCTCGCTCAGGCTGATCTCGGCATCTACCACACCGGAAATATCATCCATATCTTTAAGATCTTTCAGCAGGTCCGTATATTGATCCACAAGAGTGACAGGAAATCGGACCCTCATAAACTCCTGCATCTGTTTTTCATACTCGGCCTGATCGGTAAGGAATCCCTGTGGAGTCAGGGTCCACTCTCCGGACCGGTAAGGATCCAGATCGATCGCAAGGAAATGATCCAGATCCTTCTGAGCCAGAGTCGTATTTTCAATGGCAAAAAAACCATACTTCTGATACAGTTCCCGGTCATACCCGGCCAGGACTGAGGACGCGCAGATATTCAGCACCTGACGGCCCCGTACCTGGGCTTGCATGACCTGTTCCGCCAGGTACAAGATGACCATGAAGACCGTAATGACGGCCATGATCATGCTGAAATGAACCGTCAGGCTGCCGCTTTCTCTGCTTTTCATTTATTCTCCTCCATACCACCGGTCTATAAAACTCTTCGCTTCTCCCAATCTGTCCGCGCACTCCCAGATCAGATCGACCGTACGACAGAAGGCGGGTGGATCTTCCTGGTAGGCCGATGCCGTGACCTCGATCTTCATAGGAAAGATCAATCGGCAGCTTCCCGATATAGAAGCCCGGATCTGTGAAAAAACCAAGTAGTTTTTCTTTTCGATCCATGCTTTTTTCTCTTCTACAAGACCGATCCCCTCCAAACGTTCGTTCATGCTCTGCGCAATCTCCCCCTCCGAAGCATCCTTGCTCTTTGCCATGAGGATCCCGCTTTCACACACAGACTGGCTGTATTCCAAAACCGCGAAATAGATCGCAAACTCCATAAATGCCATCAGCATGATGAAGATCACCGGGAAGATCAAAGCCGCTTCTACAGTCGCGCTGCCTTCCGTCTTCATCCGGCCAAAGCTGCTGGATTGAAGGTGGATCCCTGCGTGGAGATATTCGCAAGCATCTTGCTTACAAAGCTGATGATCGTATTCTTGAACATCAAAGCCAAAGCGATCAATACGCAGACCAGCAAGACAAGTTCCAATGTTCCAAAAGCCTCTTCGTACCAATCCTCATGCATGAGGTTTCTGTTTTCCGTCTGTTTCATTCCAGTTTCTCCTTTTTCTGAAAGGTCTGTCCGGCTACATGGACATCGTCATTAAAGCCGGCGTCAGGACAATGATCATGACTACGAGCAGCATCATGATCAAGGGCAGCAATAGTTTGGTGTCCGCCTCCTCGGACAGTTTTCGGGTCTGGTTTTTTCGGATCTCCCAGGACCTGTCATGCAGGTCTTTCAGATGGATCAGGACGCGGTCATCTCCTCTCTGCCAGCTTGTCCGCATGATTGCGGCAAACTGTCGGATCTCTTTGATCCCCGTCCTTTGCGCGAACCCGCGGACCGCCTCCAAAAAGGAGATCCCGTTGTGAAAACGGTTTTCCGCAAGCTGCATTTCCTCATACAATGGTTCTTTATATCGCCCCCTTTCTTTCTGTTTTCGATAGTCTGAGGTGATGGTTTCCCATGCGCGGATCGCGCTCATCCCGGATCCCATAAGGATCGTCATTTTATTCAGCATGTCAGGATATCTGCGGTATATCTTTCGTTTTCGATCTTTTATCTGCATCTTGATCCGCTGCAGATGATATAACAGGATCAAAAGCGGCATGCATGCGATCCAGAGGAAGATCGTGCTTTTCCTTATCTGGAAAGAAGTATCCGGGAAGTACCAATGATAGTTCATATCATTTTCCCCGATCTGCGGCAGATCGATCGTGGTTTTGGAAAGGTACGCGCCTTGCCTGAGTCGTTCGACCATCCGATCCACTTCTTCCTCCATCGTTTCCTCTTTTGGCGTCAACGGACAGTCTGCCAGGAATTCTTTTTCCTTCCCATACGCACTGAGATAGACAAGAATCTTAGCACGGACCGGTTCCTGGATATTTTCCCATAGGATCGTTCCGGTCTGATCGATCCACTTGTCCGAGCGTGTGAGACACAGCACCGATACATCTTGAAATCTTTCCGGAAAAACCCCTGCATGAAGACTGTACTCGCTGAAATAATCTACCACATAGTCTTCCGCTCTTTGAAACAAGGCATCCAGATCTTCCTCGTTGGGTTCCTGACGTGGTATTTCGATCGTAACTTGCTTCGAAATGGAAGCGCCGTCCCTTTCAGCCTCTACTTCAAACCTGACATTTTGATCTTTTTCCTCAAAGGCAGGTCTTTGCAGAGATTGAGTCGATTCCCGAAGGCCGGTATCGTTGTTATTTCCTGCCGCAACATACAGTACGGTAAGAAGGAGGCTGAATGTAAGCGTTAAAAAGAACCATAAGCCAGCATTCATGCGAATATATGATATCGACGCTTGAGGGGCCGGAGCATCCGGAAACAGAACTTCCGCCCGCTCCCCTTTCACTTTTCCCGCCAGATACCGGACTATAGGTCCCGGCATGACATTTCCTAAAGCACAGAGAAGATCCTTTTTGTTTCCTGGCCTGACTCGCAATAAAACTGCCAGGCAGAAAAGAACGCCTGCCCCCTCTGCCAAAATAGCAACGACCATGATATCCTCCTAGATGGTGATGTTGGAAAAATGCCTGGCTAAGCCAATGCTGCCAAAAGCAAGTGCCGCGCAGAATATCATGACCACTCGGCCTCTCATGGTTTCATATAATGGCGCCATATATTCCGGCGAAACGGCTGAGAGCATCCCGATCACCAGAAAGGGCATCAGATTCATGATTTTTTGTTCGGTCTTCTTTTTGGTCAGCAGCACTTCCAGGTCCTGCTCCAGTTCGATTTTTTCTTCCAGCATCGAGATCGTATGATCCAAGACACGTGACATTTCCCCCTGCGTCCGCTTGCTGACCGCGATGATCTGCGCAAAGCTTTGGATCTCATCGATCTGTGTTTGCTGCGCAAATTCCATCAGAAGGTCTTCCAGACGATATCTTAGCCGGACCTTGCCCAGGATCTTCCTCCAGTGATCATATAGATAGGGATGTGTTTCCGGACTCATTTCTTCTACGGTAGAAGCAAAAGCGTTCTCCAGGGATTGCCCGGCCCGAAGCGCAGCGGACAAAGAATTCAGACTCTCCTTGAATTCCAAAGTGATCTTTCTTTTTTGCTTAGCAAACAGATCCTTCTTTTTGAACTGAGGGAAGAGCAATGCTCCGGAAAAAGCCAGAATCCCGACAGCCAAACTATGTCTAAAGAAGATCAGGGCAGTCAAGGCACCGCCAGCCGCTCCCATAGCGCCATAGCTCATCCAGTTTTTGAGCGTAAGATGATACCACTCTTTCGTTTCAGATCTTCTTTTCATAAAAAGGATACTCCGTTCGTACAAGCTCGCCGTCTTCTCGTAGGAATATAGGTTCCATTTCGACCTGTCCTTCCTTCATTCCTCGAATCTGATCGATCTCCATCACCCAACGTCTCCCATCCGGCCTGTGACTGACAAAGACCATCAGGTCGATGGCGGAAGCGATCTGCGCGCGGATCGCTTCTACTGGGAAGGTGACCCCCTGCAAAACCATGCTTTCGATGCGAGAGATCATATCAACACAGGAATTGGCATGTCCTGTACTGAGTGACCCGTCGTGTCCAGTATTCATGGCCTGCAGCATATCCAACGCTTCCGCGCCTCGGATCTCTCCCACGATGATCCGGTTTGGCCTCATTCTTAAACTGGTCCGGATCAGATCCCGGATCGTGATCTCTCCTTTTCCTTCAACATTAGGCTTTCTGGTTTCCAGCGTTACCAGATTATCCAGGCTCTTGAGCTGCAATTCCGCCGCGTCTTCGATCGTTATGATCCGCTCCTCTTTCGGAATGAAGGTTCCCAGGATGTTCAGCAAAGTCGTTTTCCCGGAAGCTGTGCCTCCACAGATGAAAAGATTGTATCTTTCCTGGACACATCTCTCCAGGAATCCTGCTGCTTCTTCGCTGATCGTGCCCCATTGGATCAGTTCATCCATACTGATCGGCTCTTCTCTGAATTTTCGGATGGTGAGGATCGGGCCATTTAAAGCGACTGGCGGCAGGACCGCATTGACTCGTGACCCGTCTTCTAAGCGCGCGTCTACGATCGGGTTAGCTTCATTGACGGTACGGTTGACCGTTCCTACGATCTGCTGGATCACATCCTCCAGTCTTTGAGAGGATTCAAAAGTGGTATCCGTTTTTTGAAGCCGCCCTTGTTTTTCGATATAGATGTGATCCGGGCCGTTGACCATGATCTCCGTGACTTCCGGGTCTTCGATATATGGCTGGATCACATCCAGCCTGCGCATGGCGTCAAAGATCCGTTTTCCATATGAGATCCTTTCTTTGACATTGGTAAATCGTTCCCTGCTCTCTTTTGACAGGACCGCTCCGATCAGTTCCTCTACTTCATAGTCTGAGTATTCGTCTCGAACCGGAATCGAGTTTTGCACCTTTTCCTTCAGGTCCACATATCTGGTCTTTTCGTTCAAAAATATCCCCCGCGATCTGCCCGACTTTCTGATACCACTCTGTCGTCGTTTTCAAGCGTTTTTTACCGTCTTTGTCCTGCAGCAGATTCCTTTCATAGGGCAGATAACAGGTCTGCGCTGCCTTTCGGATCTTTTGCCCCGGTCTCAGCACCCGGATCTCCTGAAATCTCACGATGGAAGACGATTGCTGTCTGGCTTTTGCTTCCATAAGATCGATCCATTTGGCCTGATCCTGCTCGGAAGAAGCACTTAAACAATAACAGATATCCGCTTCTTCCAGCAGGTTTCTATTGAGCCTATGATATGCTGTGCTCATGTCACAGACGATGTGATCAAATGATGCCCTCAACACTTGGACCAATTCGATTAATTCCTCTTTTTCCAGGATCTCCAGATCTTCAATTAATGGGCAAGGCGTCATAAAGAACCAGCCTCCGGGCTGCTTTGTCGCGATATGATGAGCCATGCGCGCGGCAGCTTGCTGATCCGGATGTTCTTTCAAAATGTAATACAGCAGATCTGACAGATCTTCTTTTTCCTCTCCAAAGCAAAACAGTTTCCATCCGGATATGCCTTCTACATTCCAGTATAAGACACGTTCCTTTTCATTCCTCGTGGCCAGGTGTTCTGCGAGAGCGATCGAAAAAGATGTCTTCCCGATCCCGCCGATCGGTGAGTAGACAGCGATCAACTGCCCTTGGTTTTGCGTAGTTTCTTGCGCGGACACGAAGGGCTCATAAAACGGTACCATGTCCTGGCCTGTTCCTGTGCTTCTGTTTTTCAGGCGATTCAGACACAGTACACATTCCCGATGCAGCTGCCGTCCCGGAAGATAGGGTTCGATCCTCTCTCCTTGCCAGTCAAGCTGATCTGCTTCTTCCTTCGTTCCCATAAATATAAAATTACTCTCATCATCAAACACTTCATCCGTCAGCCAAAAGTCCGCTTCCGGTTCATCCCTGGGGTGGCCCGTAAAGACTGACAGATCGGAGATCTGCAGACCTTGCAGATAGCGACATATCTTTTCCGCATATTCAGATCGTTTTAAAGATATTCCCAACCTGATCATTCTGGTCCGGCTCCTTTCTTTCATTCAGGTCAGACCGCTGTACAATTGATATTTGCAGATATTCATCGGGCTTCTCGGAAACCGGCGGTCCTTGCCTGTGTGAACAGTATAGCGGATCCTGCCGGAATGAAAAGTTTTCGCCAATTCTTCCTTTCTTTTTCTGATTCTATTCTTTTTTTCCATTGATTCCTTTTTCAGGCTGCTTCTTAGGAGAAACCCTTATTCTATCATGAAAACTGATTCGTGATGAGGTGTTTGAAAGGCTTACATCTCGCGTCTTCGACGCTCGATTTCCGTTGGCCTCCCATTGTTTCCTCGTGCTTCCGCTTCGCGGTCTGTCGCTCCTTCATCGGACAGGAGTGAGGCCCTTCGGGCTTTCCTCCTGCCCTCTCGCGTCTTCGACGCTCGATTTCCGTTGGCCTCCCAATGTTTCCTCGCGCTTCCGCTTCGCGGTCTGTCGATCCTTCATCGGGCAGGAGTGAGGCCCTTCGGGCTTCCCTCCTGCCCTCTTCGGATCTCCAGCCCTCGTGCTTCGCACATGGAAGCGCCAGGAGGCTTTATCGCTCAAAAAAAGCGCTTCTTTGGGTTTAGGAAGCGCTAAGTGGGTGCCTTGCAGAGACATCTCCGGCCGGCGTTTGCCGGTAACGGGATGGTATCATGTTTCTCTTGAGTTTGTCTTTTATTGTTATTATAAACCTAATTTATTTCATTTTGTTCTTTTTGACGATAAAAACCGGCTGAAAAAGCCTTTCTGACCTTTTCAGCCGGTTTTATAGTCTTTATGCTCCGTGCCGAACATAAGGATATTCTTTAATTCTGTCCATAATACGCATGGGCTCCATGCTTTCTGAGATAATGTTTGTCCAGCAGGGTCTGCTGCATGGAAGAGGTTTCAAGGATCCCGCTCACTCCCTTAAGCGCGGCGGTATGGTAAGCCATCATGGCCAGCTGCTCCAGTACGACCGCATGATAAACCGCGTCATCAGCGTCTTTTCCCCAGCAGAACGGGCCATGTTCGCAAACCAAAGCCGCGGGGATCTGCATCGGATCCAAACCTTTTTTCTCGAAAGTCTCGACGATGACCTTGCCGGTATTGAGCTCATACTGCCCTTCGTTTTCTCCGCCGATCTCATCTGCGGTCATAGGGCGGGTGCAGGGAATGGTCCCATAGAAATAATCCGCATGGGTGGTGCCCAGGGCGGGGATGCCCATGCCTGCCTGCGCGAAGATGGTAGCCCAGGTGGAATGGGTATGTACGATACCACCGATCTGAGGATATTTGCGATAAAGCTCCAGATGCGTGTCCGTATCGGACGATGGACGATACTGGCCCTCTACCACGTTTCCATCCAGGTCCAGCACGACCAGGTCCTCCGGCTTGAGTACATCATAGTCTACGCCGGACGGTTTGATCACGACCAGGCCGCTTTCTCTGTCCAGGCCGCTGACATTGCCCCATGTATACAGGACCAGATTCTTTCGTACCAGTTCCAGGTTGGCATTCCATACCTGCTCTCGTAATGCTTCCAGCATAACTGATATCCCCTCTCTTTTTTGAATGATCAAATGCTGCCAGCCATGTTGAAACGATCATGGATGGCTTCCATAGCCAGTTCTACATTGCGCTGCGCGATCAGAACGGAGATCTTGATCTCAGACGTGGAGATCATATGGATGTTGACGCCTGCGTTGTACAAGGCTTCGAACATCTTACTGGCCACGCCCGGATTGGAGATCATGCCGGCGCCAACGATGGAGATCTTGGCGAACTGATCGCTGAGCTGGATCTCCTGCGCGCCGAGCTGTTCCTTATTGGCTTCCAGAAGGGTCCTGGTCGCTTCCATATCATCACGGGAGATCGTGAAGGAAATATCCTTGGTCCCTTCACGGCCGATGGACTGCAGAATGATATCTACATTGATGTTGTTTCTTGACAGCAAATCAAACACGCGGAATGCACGGCCGGGTACGTCCGCCAGACCGATCAAAGAAACGCGCGCCACATTTTTATCCACGGCAATACCGGTGATCAACAATCTTTCCACCTGAGTCTCCTCCTTAACCAATGTTCCTTCTGCTCTGGTCATACTGGAAAGCACTTCCAGGACCACGTTATATCGTTTTGCCATTTCCACGGAGCGGTTATGCAATACTTTGGCTCCCTGAGAGGCAAGTTCCAGCATTTCATCATAGCTGATCTCTTTCAGTTTGCGGGCATTCTTGACGATGCGCGGATCCGCGGTATAAACGCCTTCGACATCTGTGAAGATCTGGCAGCGATCCGCATGCATGGCCGCCGCGATGGCGACCGCTGTGGTATCAGAGCCGCCACGGCCAAGGGTCGTATAATCCTCATAGCGATTGACGCCCTGGAACCCTGTGACCAATACCACGTTTCCACGGTCCAACTCGACATTGATCCGCTCAGAATCGATCCGCTTCAGGCGGGAATTGCCATATACTCTGGTCGTATGCATCCCGACCTGAAAAGCATTCAGGGAGATCGCTTTATAACCCATCTCATGAAGAGCCATTGACATAAGCGCTACGGACTGCTGTTCTCCTGTAGAGATCAGCATATCCAGTTCCCGCTTGCTAGGATTGGCTGAGATCTCATGGGCCTTCGCGATCAACTCATCCGTCGTATCGCCCTGCGCGGACAAAACGGCGATGACCCTGTGTCCTTTTTCTACATCCTCCGCGATCAGCCCGGCTACGTGACGCACTCTGTCCGCGTTCGCTACCGAACTGCCTCCAAATTTTTTAACGATCAGCAATTTGAAACTTCCTCCTTACGATACGATCAAGCATTGACCGGGCAGATCTGTTCTGTCCAGCACACTGGCTCATACAGGCCGTTTCGGCGCTGTTTGAGCGCGTAGATGACATCTGAAACCACAGCGCTGGCTGTTGCTTCTTTTCCGGCTCCCTGTCCTTCCAGCATGATGTCGCCTACCATATTGCCATGGATCAGTACCGCATTAAAAACTCCTTGTACACCGGCCAAAGGATGATCCTCCCGGATCCTTTCCGGACGAACGCTGGCCGTCACGCCGTCCTCCGTAAGCGCTGCCTTTGCGACCAGACGAATGCGCTTTCCATCTTTTCTTGCTTCTTCTATATCCTGCAAAGAGACTTCTGTGATCCCTTCTGTGGGGATATCCTCATAACGAACGGTCTTTCCTGAGATCATGGAGGCCAGAATGGCGATCTTGCGACAGGCGTCATATCCCATCACATCCGCTTCCGGGTTACGCTCAGCATATCCAAGCGCCTGCGCGTCTTTCAGGATCTGTTCATAAGGAAGACCTTCTTTTTCCATCCTTGTCAGGATATAATTGGTCGTACCGTTCAGGATCCCTTCGATGGAATCGATCTTCTCCTGCACAAGCCCCAACCGAAGTGTATTCAGAATGGGGATGCCGCCACCAACGCTCGCCTCAAATAAAAAGTCCGTCTGATGTTGATACGCGATCTCCATAAGCTTAGCGCCGCAGCTTGCGACCAGCTCTTTATTGGAAGTTACAACTGCCTTCCCCTTCTCAAGCGCGGAACTTACGTATTCATAGGAAGGATGAATGCCTCCCATGCATTCGATGACGATATCGATCTGCGGATCGTCTTCGATCTCTTCAAAGCTTTTGACCAGGCTGGGTTCTACCGGATGGCCAGGGAAATCACGCAGATCCAGGACCCGTGTCACCATGACCGGTTCACCGACTGCCTTTTCTACCCGGTCTTTGTTTTCATGCAAGACCTTCCAGACTCCGGAGCCGACCGTTCCAAATCCCAGTATTGCTGCTTTCATACTCGATCATCCCTTCCGTTCATTCTCTGGCCAGGATCTTGATCTCATGCACACCTGTCACTTCCCGCATGCATTCGATCAGTTGTCCGAGGTTTTTAGACTCGTCACCGGTCTCGATACTTAATGAGACATCGGCCAGGCCATTGATCGGGATCGACTGATGGATCGTAAGGATGTTGGCTTTGCCTTCTCCAACTACATTTAACAGCTGTGACAAGGCGCCGGGTTCATCATCCAACGTGCAGGACAGCGTCACGATCTTCTTGCCGGTCGTATCCGTAAAGGGCTCGATCATATCTTTGTACTTATAGAAAGAACTGCGGCTGATATCCAGCTTTTTGGCGGCTTCCTGCACACTGGAGACCTCTCCGGCCGCCAGCATGCGCTTTGCCTCTACCACCTTAATGTAGACCTCCGGCAACGCCTTGCGATCTACGATATAGTATTCAACCTGATAAGCCATGGTCCACCTTCTTATTGTTTTTTTGTTCAGATACATTTGAATCCATCCATTTGTTCTTCACCAATGGACATCTGTACACAAGAATATAATATAACACAGAACCTAAGGTCCGTCAATACATGAAAAAAGGTTTTGCCCGCAGACAAAACCTTTAATCTTATACTTGGAACGAGCGATCATTCGCCAAGGCACTGCTCCATAAGACTGTCGATCAGATCGAACTGCGTATAGGCGCAGGCGAACCAGCAGTCTTTACCAACCGGGGTGACATAATAGAAGTCATCGGACCGGTAGTAGGTGATAGAATGCGTGCTTCCATCGAGGAATTCATAATCGATCTGAAGGGAATCGCTTTCATCATATTCCGGCTCTTCTCCATAGATCTCATAATCCGACATGACACCGATGAGCGCCTGATACAAGTCAACGAACAGGTCCGTATCGATCAGCTTGCCATCGATCTTATAGACGACATCCTGCTGCTCCTTGCCTTCATCGTCGACCGTAACTTCTCCACGCTTGAACTCGAAATCATGCGCAACTCCATCGATCGTGACCTTCATGGACTTCACGTTCTTGATGTTGTTCATGTAAAGTACGCGCTGGACGTACATGTACGGTTCAAAATCGAACTGATCCACCACGCTCTTGGGAACGCCGAAGACATCGTTGCTTTCCGCGAAACGGAAGTAGACCATCTGCGTTCCATCTTCTTTGGTGTATTCATCTCCGAAGTAGTACTCATTGGTAGTATAGATGTAGGTGTAACCATCTTCCGGATCGACGACCAGGTCATCATCGGTAATGCCAACATCGACACCGGCCTTCTTGGCTTCTTCCAGATCCGACAGATCGTTTTCCTGCAGCTGGGTACGATAGGTCAGCACCAAGTGATGACGAGGCTTCTCACCGAGGCCGTATTGATCCAGATCCGCGGCTCCATCTTCGATTTGATCCTCCGGAAGGACCGTATCCGGCATGGCCTGGAAGATATCATCGATATTACCTGTAACAAAGAGCACTTTGTCGTAGGCGAAGTCACCGCCATAGGACAGATTGCGGGTACCGGCATTGTAGTATTCCATGGAATCACCGGAATCATAGATGCCCATGTAATTGATCTCCGTGTTACGGCCGGTATCATTCTCGATCAGCAGATAATACAGAGAACTGTTTTCTTTGTAAATGTCCAGAGAGCTGATATAGCGAAGTCCCAGTGCGGTAAACTCTGCTGTGTTGCCGGCATTGCGGCCCAAGGTATAGATCGCATTGTCGCCTTCAAGCATACCATAATAGTACTTACCATCCGCTGTTCGATTACCAACAGAAATGGTCAGCACCGTACCGTCTTTTAATGTGACCGTGATCGTGGAGAGAGGCTCCGCCAGACCGAAATCAGCCAGATTTCTTTCATTGGCGACTGCGTTTTCATCCGCAACACGGTTCGCGAACAGGGAGCTGGCGATCTCGACGGTATTATTTACGGTCTCGTGATCCAGCGTCCACTTCTCATGACCTTCAATAGCCCAGTGGAAATCTTCCTCATTCTCATTTTCGTTGTTTTCCGTATAAACGAGGGTAAAATCATCCAGGGCGTTGACGATACGGATCGATTCGATATCATCTTCCTCAAAGTCCAGGATATTTCCATATCCGGCATAGGAAGAATCCGATTCGACCTCCTGCCCATCGTTGGTCGGTTCCTCGGGATGGGCTTTCTGATAAGCCCGGATCCCGACATACGCCGCTATGGCGACGACCAGAACGATCAGAAGAAGGATCAGTTTTTTACCGCGACTCATAACTTCTTCCTCCGCAGCCAGATGAAGATACCGATACCGATGATCAGAGCCGGAATAATGATCACGAAGATGACACCGCCGGTAATAGCCGTGCGCATGGATGTGATCAAGTTCTCAGAAGAGAATTCCTTGGACGGGATATACAGGCTGTCTACAGAATCCTGCATATAGCTGCAGATATTCAGGAACAGCTGATAGTTGCCGTTGGTGACCAGACCATAGGCCGCGTCATAGCTGATGAAGGTGGTGCTGCCGATGACGCACAGTTCCGCGGTACGGACTTCGTTGCCGCGCTGTTCCTGCTCTTCCGCCATCATGATCAGATTGAACGGACCCTGGATATCGCCCTCTTCATAGGCGACCATGCTGTTGCCCTCAGCCTTGATCAGGGCACCCTCTGAAGTAGTCAGAAGCGGCGTGACCTTGGTCAGGCGGTTGTGGTTTTTCGTTTCCGCAACAGCCGACGGAGCCAGGAACAGAAGCTGAGCGCTCTCTTCCAGGTTGGTCAGGATCTCGTGCGTCTCATCTCCCTTGTTCGGGATGATCAGCTCATTATAGGAATAATAGTTGGTATCTGTCGTTTCAATGATATAACCATTGTGATCGATCTCCATACCGAAACGCATAAGCAGCTTCTCAAAATTCGGAAGCACTTCCGCGTTGGAATCGAACATGTAAATGAGACGGCCGCCGTTTTCCATGTAAGTTAACAGCGTGTCATACTCCATGTCTGTGATATCGGATTTCGGAGAATTGACCAGGATGGTGTTGTAGCTTTCCGGAGAGATATCATCACCGGAGATCAGGTTCAGAGAGAATACGTCAAAGTTGGAAGTATTCAGATATCCGATCACGCGGTCATCCAGAACGCTTTCTCCATGGCCGGTCAGCTGATACAGAGCCGGCGTTTCATCGGAAGTAACATACTGGACCGCGCCGGTGATAGCAGATTCCGCGTCCCAGCCGGATACCCGGTAACCGGAAGAGGAATTGCTGTCATAGGAGAAGGTCAGCATATCGGACAACGCCAGGATCTTGTAACGTCCGGTCTTAGCAGAGGTTACGACGACGTTGCCGCTGGTGATAGTCTCATTCGGTCCCTGCAGGAACTGATTGGCAAAAGCCGGGTCTCCTACCGGATCCTTGATCTCAAACTTCAGATGATCGCTCAGATTCTCATACATTTCCAGGAAGTTGACGACCATGGAACTATAAGTACCTTCGTCATCACCCGTGGCGTAGAATCCATAAATATCGACATCCTGGTCCAGTTCATTCAGGATATCCATCGTCTCACTTGACACGGTGTACAGTTCTTCCCTTGTCAGGTCGATGGTCAGATGAAGAGATTCAAACAGCAGGTTTACGACGACCAGAATGATGACCGCGATCACGGTGATGATCGTAGCATAGCCGCCATATTTCAGATTCTTATTTTTCTTAACAGCGCTTTTAAAATCGAATTTAGCCATTTCTCTGCACCCTCCTTAGCTCCAACGTCTCTTCTCGATGCGCTGAACCGTCAGGAAAACGAACAGGATCGACAATGAAATATAAAACAGGATATGCGCGAAGGTGAAGATTCCGGAATAGAAATCCGAATAACGGGTCGTGATGCTGAGCCAGTTCAGTGTCTTGGCAACGAGTCCGTCATAGACCGAACGCTTTACAAAATACAATGTGATAATGCCGGCCAATCCCAGCACGCCCACGATACCGGACAGGTATATGTCCTTGACCGAACGGTACAGGAACCAGATCAAGAGAGCCAGCACGATCACGCACATCGCTACCGCGAATGTAACGGTGGACGGCAGAAGATCTCCGATACCCGCAGAAATGAACATCAGCAGGAAAACCGCGATAGACACGATCAAGGCTACGATGGGGTTATTGGTGCAGGCGGAAATAAACATACCGATGGCGATGAATGTAATGCCCATAAGATACAGGGCTACATACGCGCCGACGACACGGTGCACCGGAAGGCTGCCGCCCAGGCCAACGATGGTCAGCGGCTGCGGAACAGTCAGAAGCACAGTGATCGTAAAGACCGTAAGGGCCGCGAAAAACTTGCCAAGCACGATCTGCGTGGTGCTGACCGGCGCGGTAAAGAGCATCTGGTCCGTCTTGGTCTTCAGCTCATCCGCGAACAGGCGCATAGTCAGGACCGGCATCGCGAACAAGATCAGAGAAGTAACATTGGAAAGGACATTGGAATAGTCCACATATCCTGCATAGAGGTTATACAGGAAGAAATAGAATCCAAAGATCACGAGCATCATGGCGATATAGATATAGCCGAGCGTGCTGGTGAAATAGGAGCGCATCTCCTTCAAATACACAGCTTTCATAGTAACCTTTATGCCTCTCTTTCCCCGGTGATCTGCAGGAATATGTCTTCCAGCGTCATCTCCGTCGTGCTCATCTGCAGGATCGGGTAATTGTTCTCACTGCAGAAACGGAATACCTTTTCGCGGATATCCGCCTCTTCTTTCGTCTCGACCATCAGATCCAGAGAACCCTCTTCGCGGATCCTGGTGATATCGATACTTGTGATCTCTTCGATCTGTTTCAGGCCGGCGACCACTTCCTGACGCGGGCCCTTGATGCGCAGCTCCAGCTTGTTGTTGCGCAGAATACGCTGTGAAAGCGCTTCCGGCGTATCCGTCGCGATGATGCGGCCATGGTTGATGATGATGACCTTGTCGCAGACCGCCTGGATCTCCTGCATGATATGAGAGCTGAGGATAATGGTATGATCCTTGCTTAAGTTCCGGATCAGGTCACGGAACTCCGTGATCTGCTTCGGGTCCAGACCAGCCGTAGGCTCATCGAGGATCAGAACATCCGGGTCTCCGGCCAAAGCAGCTGCCAGTCCGACACGCTGTTTGTAACCCTTGGACAGATTGCCGATGAGACGATTCTGCATTTCTTTAATGCGGGTGATCTTCATGAGCTTTTCGACCGCTTCCTTGCGTTCGGAAGAAGGAACCTTCTTAAGCGCACAGGCAAAATCCAGATACTCGCGAACCGTCATTTCCGGATACAGCGGCGGCACTTCCGGCAGATAACCGATCTTCATTTTGGCATGGACCGGATCATCCAGGATATCGATGCCGTCAATGAGGATCTCACCCTCTGTGGAAGACAGGTAGCCGGTCAGCATGTTCATCGTGGTCGTTTTTCCGGCGCCGTTCGGGCCAAGGAAACCGACGATCTCACCATCCCCTACGGTAAAGGTGGTGTTGTCGACGGCCAGATGATCTCCATATCTCTTTGTGAGATTCTTAACTTCGATCAAAGTAAACTCCTCCTACACATTTTTAAAAAGCCTTTTTTATCTTATTCAGATGCAAATGACATGATACATGATAAATATGAATAATTTGTGAACAGTTTATAAATAGTATCGTTTTTCTGTCTTAAAACAGACTCATCTGGTCCGTTTCCGGCAGATCGCCCAGAAATCCGTACTGCTTCATCACATCGACCAGTGTCCGGCTTACCTTGGTCCGGGTCACGAAGTCTTCGATCGTGGTGAATTCTCCGTCTTTTCTGGCTTCCACGATGCTTTCCGCGGCTGTCTGGCCCATGCCTGAGATGGAATTAAAGGGTGGCAGCAGTTTTTTATCCTCGGTAATGATAAACTTCTTGCTGTCAGACTTGTACAGATCGATGGGGACAAATTCCAGTCCACGGCAATACATCTCGACAACCAGTTCCAGAATGGTCCTGATCTCTTTATCCTTTGCGGTGGTATCCTTTTTGTCCTTGGCGTCGATTTCCCGGATAGCCTCTCTGGCCCGCTCTTCCCCGTTGCACATCAGTTCATAATCGAACCCGTCCGCGCGAACGGTATAATAGGCCGCGTAGTAAGCTTCTTTGTAGAAGACCTTATAGTAAGCGACCCTCAGGCTCATGGTGACGTAGGCGGCGGCGTGCGCTTTCGGGAACATGTATTTGATCTTCTTGCACGATCCGATATACCATTCCGGAACATCATGAGCGCGCATATCAGCCTCCCAATCCGGCGTCAGACCTTTTCCTTTACGAACTGACTCCATGATCTTGAAGGATTCCAGACTGTCCATATTTTTGTGGATCAGATAGGTCATGATATCATCACGCGTACAGATGCATTCCGAGATACCAACGATCCCCTGATCGATCAGATCTTTGGCATTGTTGTTCCATACGTCTGTTCCGTGGGAAAGGCCGGAAATACGAACCAGGTCCGAGAATGCCTTCGGCTTGGTATCGACCAGCATCTGCCGGACGAACTGCGTACCGAATTCCGGGATCCCATAGGTTCCGACAGGAGAGTTGATCTGCTCCGGGGTAACGCCCAGCGCTTCGGTCCCCAAAAACAGGGACATGACTTCTTTATTGTCCAGCGGGATCTCGGTAGCCGGCAGTCCGGTCAGGTCCTCCAGCATGCGGATCATAGTAGGATCATCATGGCCCAGGATATCCATCTTCAGCAGACGGCCTTTGATCTGATGATAATCAAAGTGCGTGGTGACGATGTCGGTCGTCATGTCATTGGCCGGATGTTGTACCGGGCTGAACTGATAGATACTGTAACCTTTCGGCACGATCATCTGACCGCCCGGGTGCTGGCCGGTCGTACGCTTGACACCGGTGCATCCGGCCACCAGTCGGTTGACTTCTGCCGAATTGACCGTCATATGATGATCGGACATGTATTTCTTCACATAACCGTAGGCTGTTTTTTCAGCCAAGGTACCCATGGTACCGGCTCTGAATACCTGTCCCTTTCCGAACAGTTCTTCCGTATAGGCCCAGGCATGCGGCTGATATTCACCGGAAAAGTTCAGGTCGATATCCGGCTCTTTGTCACCATCGAAGCCCAGGAAGGTCTCGAAGGGGATCTCCTGTCCCTGCTTGGTGAGCATCTCTCCGCATCTGGGACAGACCTTATCCGGCAGGTCAAATCCGGACAGCCCGCGGGCTGCCTCGATCTCCGGACTCTCAAACTCATTATACTGACATTTCTTGCAATAATAATGGGGAGGCAGAGGATTGACTTCGGTAATGCCCGCCATTGTCGCGGCGAACGACGAACCTACGGAACCTCGCGAACCGACCAGATAGCCATCCGCGTTGGATTTCCACACCAGGCGCTGCGCGAAAATATAGAGACTGGCGAAACCGTTTTTGATAATGGATGTCAGTTCCCGGTCCAGGCGGTCTTCCACCACTTTGGGCAGCGGATCGCCGTACATGCTCTTGGCTTTTTTGTAAGAGATCTCCTGCAGCTCTTCGATGGCGTTCGGGATCTCCGGCGTATAAGTGCCGTCCGGGATCGGCTTGACATAATCGATGCTGTCCGCGATCTTGACGGTATTGTCGATGACGACCTCTTCCGCTTTTTCGGGACCTAGATAAGCGAACTCTTCCAGCATCTCTTCCGTAGTACGGAAATACAGAGGGGGCTGGCTGTCAGCATCTTCAAATCCCTTGCCGAACATAAGGATCCGCCGATATATCTCATCCTCCGGCTCCAGGAAGTGCACGTCACAGGTCGCTACAACCGGCTTATGATACTGCTCTCCCAGCGCTACGATGCGGCGGTTGATGTCACGCAGTTCTTCCTCATCTTTGACCTGACCATTGCGGATCTTGAACGCATTATTGCCGATCGGCTGGATCTCCAGATAATCATAAAAATCCACGAGGCGTTCAATGACCTCAGGAGATTCCTTTTCCATGACCGCCTCATAGAGCTCGCCCGCTTCACAGGCCGACCCAATGATAAGGCCGTCGCGAAGTCTGAGGAATTCGCTCTTGGGGATCCTTGGCTGGCGGTAGAAATAATTCAGATGCGCCAGAGAAATGAGCTCGTAAAGGTTCCGCATACCGGCCTGTGTCTGGACCAGTATGACGGCATGATGGGAACGAAGCCGCTTGATATCGGTATTGTCATGGATATAGGTGTTTACGTCTTTTAGTTCATGGATCCCCTTCTCCATGAGTTCACCGATCATGTGAAGGAAGATCTCGGCTGTCGCTTCCGCGTCATCCACCGCCCGGTGATGGTTCTCCAGAGAGACCTCCAGATGTTTGGCGACGGAATCCAGGGTATAACGGCGCAGGCGGTACAAACCGCGCGCCAGGACCAGCGTATCCATGATCGTATTCGGAATGATCCGGCCATCCAGGCGATCTGCCCAGATCTTGACAAAACCGGTATCGAACATGGCATTGTGCGCGACCAGGACACTGTTCCCGGCCCAATCCAGGAAATCCTTTAAAACGATCTCGATCGGATCGGCGTCTTTTACGTCTTCATCCGTAATGGAGGTCAGTTTTGTGATCTCTTCCGGGATGGGCATGCGCGGGTTGATGAACCGGCTGAACCGATCCACGATCTCTCCCTTTTCAATGCGTACGGCGCCGATCTCGATGATATGATCGGTCTCTTTGTGGATACCGGTCGTTTCGATATCGAATACCGTAAAGGTCCCGTCGAAATCCTGCCCCTGGTCTTCGATGACTGCTTCCATCAGGTCATCGACCAGATAAGCCTCCATTCCGTACAAGACCTTGATCTTGTCTCCCGCCGTGGTCATGGCGTCCGGGAAGCCCTGTACGACGCCGTGATCCGTGATCGCGACAGCCGGATGCCCCCAGGCGATAGCCTGCTTGACCAGAGCTGTCGGTGAATCCACCGCGTCCATCTCACTGATCTGGGTATGCGCGTGCAATTCAACACGTTTCTTCGGAGCATTGTCATGCCGGACCGGCTTGATCTGCTCTTCGATGGGGAATGCGGCCTGGATCATAAAGAGTTTCTCATGCGTAAACTCATCCTCTTCGATCGTACCTTGTATCTTCAGCTGCTTACCTTTTTTGAAGCAGCCCTTTTTCTTTTTGTAACTGTCCGGATCCATGAACATTTTGCACGGAACGGACCCGGTATAATCCGTCAGGTCCACGCGCAGCATGATAGATGTTCCGCCGCGAAGTTCCTTTTCTTCTGTGGTGATGACATCTCCCCGTACGATCACGGTTCCTGTCGTGTTTTCTATGTTGCGGATCGGACGCGGATCTCCCTCGAAGGGATTACCGATGATCATCTTTTCCGCCGCCTCTTTAATGGCCGGATCGACCTCCAGCGGCTGTACGCACCACGTAATATGATTGGCCATCAGCACCCAGGCATGCAGGAAGCTGTCTTCCTTGATACTGCCCTTTATGAGCAAAGTATCTCCTGTCTTCAGCACAGGCTCGATCCCGCCGGTCCAGTCGCTCAGGGCGATAAAGGCTTTGGCCGTGATGGTCGTGACATAGTCCGTCAAGGACATTGTCAAGATCGTCTTTCCACCCTTGATCTCATGGGTAGAGAACGATTGAAGAATGCCCTTCATGACCACGCCTTTTGCCTCATGGTCACAGAAAGCAAGTTCTTTGGGTGTACCGGAGATCGGCTTGCCCAAAAGAACAGCGTCTTCCTCTTTTGACAACTGGATCTTGGGAGCTGAGGCAGCTTCTTCCTGCCATGGAAGAACGACCCCGGGGTCCGCCACATCGGAAACCAGGACAGAAGCGCTCTCATGCGGCTGCGTCAGCCCCTGCCGGATCAGGTCTTCCTGCTTTTTCTCATGCAGCTGTTGAGCCCGCTCCAACTCCTCTTCGGAGACAGCCCTGGGCACCCAGGCCACATGGATCTCTTCATTCAGTTCTTCCAGGATCCTCTCTTCGATACGAGCCGCCGTCTGCTTAGCTTTTAACAGCGCCATCGCGGTCTCCGCCACTTCAATACGGAGGGTCTTGCCATCCAGTGTCCAGACGGCCGCACGCAAAAATCGGGACACCAGTGGCGACTGCTGCCCGATACAATGCATGATATGGTCTTTATACTCTTCGAAATCCTCTTCCAGATGGGTTTCCGGATAATGGATGTGGGTCTCGGTACGCAGCTGATGCCTCAGGTACGTATCGATGCTTTCTCTAAGATCTTCTTCCAGATCGACAGGCAGATACTGCGGCAGCCGGACATGGACGGAAAGAGTCAGGTTCTCTTTCGATATACTGACGTCCTCTACCTCCGCCTCATCCAGCAGATATCCACAGTCATGCCCTTCGAAAGCGCCTGGAAACACATCAAAGAGCTTTCTGGATCGTCCCATAGAGTCTCCTTATTCTAAATCGTAATCCTTCTTGATCTCAAACATCAGCGCGTCCAAGAGCTCTTCTTCCTTGACTTTGCGCAGGATCTCTCCCTTTTTGAAGATCAGGCCTTCTCCCTTGCCGCCGGCCACTCCATAATCCGCCTCTCTGGCTTCTCCGGGGCCGTTGACAACGCAGCCCATGACGGCCACTTTGATGGGAAGCTCGATCTTCTCCAAAGCCTTTTCCACCCGGCCGGCCAGACCGATCAGATCGATCTCGGTCCGCCCGCAGGTAGGACAGGAGATCAGTTCCACGCCGAACTTACGCTCCCCGGCAAATGTCAGGATCTTTTTGGCCGCGTAGATCTCTTCGACCGGATCCCCGGTCAGGGATACGCGCATGGTATCGCCCAGGCCCTGGTACAGCAGGAGGCTAAGACCCATGGCGGACTTGATCGTACCGTCATGTACCGTTCCCGCCTCTGTGATGCCGATATGCAGCGGATGGTCGCTCTGCTCCGCGAAGAGCTTGTGCGCGTCCGCGCAAAGGCGGATATCCGAAGCCTTGATGGAAACGACCAGGTTTTCAAAATTCAGGTCTTCCATGATGCGCACACTGCCTAGCGCGCTTTCTGCCAAAGCCCGTGGTGTCGGTCCGCCATACTTCTGGATCAGGTTCTTTTCCAGCGAACCTGCGTTGACGCCGACCCGGATCGGGATCTCGCGCTCTTTCGCGACCTCGATCACTTTCTTTATGTTCTCGACCGAGCCGATGTTGCCGGGATTGATACGGATCTTGTCCGCCCCGTGCTCCATAGCGGCAATGGCCATTCGATAATCGAAATGAATGTCCGCTACCAGCGGAATGTGGATCTGCTTTTTGATCTCAGAAAAGGCTTCCGCGGCTTCCCTGTTCGGTACCGTAGACCGGATGATCTCACAGCCGGCATCCTCCAGTCTGAGGATCTGGTCGACCGTTGCTCTCACATCCTGTGTATGCGTATTCGTCATGGACTGGATGCGGATCGGATTACCTCCGCCGATCTCGACATTCCCGATGCGGACTTTTCTGGTTTGTGAATGGGTAAACATGAAGTCTCCTTATAACAGATTATGGATATCATTGACGGCGATCAGGATCATCAGTCCCATCAAGAGGATGAAACCGATCGTATAGATCCAGTTCTCCACATTTTCATTGATCTTTTTGCCCCGGATCTTTTCAAGGATCAGGAAGACCAGCCGGCTGCCATCCAAAGCCGGGATCGGGAACAGGTTCAGGACACCTAAGTTGACAGAAAGAAGGATGACCAGACTGGCCACATTGCTGATGGCGGCCATGATGCTTTCCCGGATGCCTTCCCGGTAGGATTCTCCGATCACGGATACGATACCGATCGGTCCGGATACATCTCTAAGGCCTGCCTGACCTGTGATCAACTGAACAAAACTGCGGACGACCAGTTCCACATCAAAGCATAAAGTCCAGAAGCTTTGGTGGATCATGCTGCCCAAAGCCGGCAGGACCGCTCCTGCTCCCTTTTCCTTGACGATGTTTTTCAGGCTGCCGCCATTGGTCCCGACAGAAAAGCCCAGGCGATACCGCTCCAGTTCGGAATCGAACTGCGGCTCGAATGAAACAGTCTTTTTGCTTCCGTCTGCCTTGATCACGGTCAATGTGATCTCCTCGCCTTTATTGAAGGACATCTCGTAGCTGAATTTGGAATAGATGCGCGTGCGATGGCCATTGATGGAATAGATGCGGTCTCCCGCCTCGATCCCGGCCTCTGCCGCCGGATATGCCTCATCCACCGACTCGATACGGGTATCGATGTATCCATAGGAACAGGTCAGGATCAGGACAAGGATCATAGCCAGAACAAAATTCATAAACGGGCCGGCTGCTACGATGATCATACGCCGCCAGACACTGGCTCTGGAGAAGGAACCTTCCTCATCGACCTCTTCTTCTTCTCCCCTCATCCGGCAATAGCCGCCGATCGGGAACACACGCCAGGCGTACAGGGTCCCTTTTTTGGAGGTTCCCCCTACGATCTTAGGTCCCATGCCGACCGCGAACTCTTCTACATAAACGCCGCAGGCCCGCGCCGCTATAAAATGGCCCCACTCATGGACCACGATAATGATCATAAAAACGATGATCGCGATAATGATACTTATGAAAATCAACTCCCTTTATACGGTCAGGAACGGGTCCGTGACCTCGAATACATCTTCCAGCGTATAAGCTGCGGGATGGGCAGCGCCTTTGTCATATTGCTCCAAGGCCAGCTCGACCTCCCGATATATGTCTGTAAAACCGATCTTTCTCTGTAAAAACCTGGATACCGCCAGCTCATTGGAGGCATTGTAGACGGCCGGATACAGACCGCCTTTTTCCAAGGCCCATCTGGCCATCGGGATGGACTTGAATGTACCCTCATCCGGTTTTTCAAAGGTCAACGGGCTTTTCTGGAAAAGATCCAGCGGATCGACCGTAATGTTTCCTCGCTTTGGATACTCCAATGCTTCCTGGATCGGAAGCCGCATATCCGGCACTCCCATCTGGGCGATCACGGAACCATTCGTGAACTCCACCGCGGAATGCACGATGCTTTGCGGATGCACGACGACTTCGATCTGGTCCGGACGCACGCCGAACAGCCATTTGGCTTCGATCATTTCCAGACCTTTATTCATCATCGTGGCGGAATCAGTCGTGATCTTGGCTCCCATAGACCAATTGGGATGTTTGAGGGCCTGCTCCGGTGTCACATTTTTCAATTGGTCAAAGGTCCAGCCCCGGAACGGACCGCCAGAGGCGGTCAGCAGAATACGCCGCACGGTTTCCGGCCCTCTTCCGTCCAGACACTGAAAGATCGCGGAATGCTCACTGTCGACAGGCAGGATATCCACCTGTTCTTCCGCCGCGAGACGCATGATATATTCTCCCGCGCAGACCAAGGTCTCTTTATTGGCCAGCGCAATGGTTTTATGGCTTTTGATCGCTTCGACTGTCGGCCTGAGTCCGATCATTCCGACCATGGCCGTTACGACCATGTCCGCATTCTCCATCCGGCAGATCTCAAGCAGGCCTTCCATGCCGCTGAGCACACGCACAGAAGTATCCTTAAGGCGGACCTGCAGGTCTCTTGCCGCGGCTTCATTGTAGATGACCGCTGTCTCCGGGTGGAATTCACGGACCTGCTGTTCCATGAGATCCACACGGCCGCCTCCCGAAGCCAACGCTTTTACCTCCGCGATGCCAGGATTCTTGCGGATCACGTCCAGAGTCTGTGTTCCGATCGAACCGGTAGATCCTAAAAGTACGATATGTCTCATGATCAGACCCCCAGGAAATGAAGGACCAAAGCGACTGCGGTGCCGGACAACAGGATGCTGTCAAAACGGTCCAGAATACCGCCATGTCCCGGGATCAGCTTGCCGAAATCCTTGATCTCGACGAAGCGCTTGATAGAAG
>ONBQ01000049.1 GCA_900316145.1 uncultured Eubacteriales bacterium | reverse complement strand
GCCGTAATCAAAGCTTTGTCCTGCATTTACCTCTTCTCCTTCCCTCGAACCATACATATCATGATTCACCTTCGACTGATAATAGGCGCTCATCGTAGCAGGAGCGTTATACAGTGCCGTCAGAAGATACTGCTTGATATTCCGCACATCCGCTGTATTGGATCTCATCGTATCCATCACATACCGGATATGACTTGAATTAAGCTTCATCAGCCTGCTTCGTACAACATCAGCCGGACGGTCCTCCCCCGCGATGCGAATAGTATCTCTGTTAGTACAGCAGGTTTCAACCAGCAGATCAAGGATCCCGTCCAGCATCTCCTCTTTATACGGATAGTCCGGCAGCAGATACTCGATCTCCAGAGCTTTTCTGAACCATGCTTCATACCTGCGGTGGGTGTCAATCCCATCCTGATCCGGATGGATAGATCTATCAGTATCGGTATTATCAGTCTCTTTATTATCAGTATTATTAGTGTGTGAGAACGACACTTCCTGAGATGTCGTTTCTGCATTTCCAGAAGTGTCATTTTGACACTCCAAGAAGTGTCGTTCTCCTGATTTATCCACCATGCGGATAAAGTTCTTCACATATATGATATTGGGCTTTCCCTGTCCCTGGCGCTTTCGCTCGATCAGCCCGGTCTTCTTCTCCAATTCGTCCATAAGCTGAATTGCCTTCTTGTTTCCGCATGACAGCTGTTCCATTACTTCTTCCACGGTAAAAAAGATGTAGATCCGGTTCTCCCTGTCCTTCCATCCGTTCTGAACCGAAAGGGTGACACGGTCGAGCATGATCCCGTACAGGATCTTTGCATCTGCGGAAAGCCCCTTATACAAGGCATCCTGAAACAGGATCTTGGGGACCCGGTAGAAAGCAAACTGATTTCCTTCGGATCCATAGTAGTAATCCAACATGAATGCAATCACCTTCTCTCCATTTTTCCTAGAACGCAAAAAGCTCAGCACTGGTAAGCGCTGAGCTGCATTAGAACCACATTTATCCGGTACAGACTGTGACAAACTGCGACAGATCCATACACGCTAAGTGATGGTTCATTTTTTATGATTGTGATTTTTCGAGATTTTTGACTTGCGGCTTTGAAAAGTACCGAAATCGCTGCTTTTCGACCCCTCGTTATTCTGACCTATAATCCCATCCGAAGCCCATAAAGGCAAAATTAACCCTTTTTAACCCATCTAAACCGTGTCAAACCGAGTCAAAACACGACAGCCTGAGAGGCAAAGAAAAAACCCTGGAAACCGCTTGTTTCCAAGGTTTTTGGGCTCTTTTAACGTTTGCTGAACTGCGGAGCGCGACGAGCGGCTTTGAGACCGTACTTCTTACGCTCTTTCATGCGGGAGTCACGAGTCAGGAAGCCTTCCTTCTTGAGGGCTGCGCGATACTCTTCATCAACTTCCAGCAGAGCGCGGGAAATGCCGTGACGGATGGCACCGGCCTGACCAGTGGTGCCGCCGCCGTGAACGGTTACGGTGACATCGTACTTATCAACGTTCTCAGTCGCGACGAGGGGCTGACGAACGATGGTCTTCAGGGTCTCCAGACCGAAGTACTCTTCGATATCTTTTTTATTGACTGTGATCTTGCCGGTACCAGCGGTCAGATAAACACGGGCCACGCTGGACTTTCTTCTACCGGTTCCATAATACTGTTTCGCCATGGATTATGCTCTCCTCTCTCTTATGCCTTGATGACAAGTTCTTCCGGCTTCTGTGCCTGGTGGGTGTGCTCCGGACCGGCATAAACCTTGAGCTTCTTGAACATTTCACGGCCTAAGGTGTTCTTGGGCAGCATGCCCTTAACAGCAACTTTGACAGCCAGTTCCGGCTTCTTCTGCATAAGGTCCTTGTACTTGGTCTCTTTGAGGCCACCCGGCTGACCGGTGTGAGTGCTGTAGACCTTCTGCTCAAGCTTCTTACCGGTAAGCTTGACCTTGGAAGCGTTGACGATGATCACATAATCTCCCATATCCATGAAGGGAGTGAATTCCGGCTTGTTCTTGCCGCGCAGGATCGCCGCGACCTGAGAAGCGAGGCGACCCAGAGTCAGATCTGTGGCATCTACCACATACCATTTTCTCTCGATATTCTTAGCACTGGGCATAAATGTCTTCATGAGAAAAATCTCCTTATCTATTGCTGTGCGATAAACTTGGAACCGGGGCTAGTGGTCTTCATTCCTCTGCACAGTCGTACCTTAATATATTATTACACGGGACTTTAAAAGTCAACAGTTTTTTCTTTATTTATACGGTTTTTTTCGTATTCTACCTGCACGAGCGTAAGCCCTTGGGGAGGGGCTGTCGGGCCTGCCAGGTTTCTGTTGCCGGTTTGAAACGCAAGCTCGATATCTTTCGGATCGCGTTTGCCGCAGCCGATGTCGAGCAGGGTCCCAACCAGGATGCGGACCATGTTATACAGGAAACCATTTCCGGTAAATTCCATATGCCGCAGGGCCGGTTCTTTAGGATCCGCATAGCTTTTCGCTTCGTAAAGGATCCGTGTTGTCGTTTTCTCGCTGCTTCCGGTGGAATGGAAAGCCGCAAAGTCATGCTCTCCTATGAGGAGCTCCATGCACTGCTCTACCTTGCCCCAATCGATCTTTCGGTATTCCCGCACGGCGGTAAAGCGGTATTTAGGGGGCATGACTTCCCCATTGAATACCGTATATCGATACGTCTTGCGCTTTGCGTCGTAACGGGGCTGAAAATCCGGGGCAGCTTCATAGCAGTCCATTACGCGGATAGAAGCCGGCAGGTTGGAATTGAGCGCTGCCTGAAGGCGTTCTGCTGGAATGGGATGCTCCAGATCCAGTGCAGCGACCTGACCTTCCGCATGGACGCCGGCGTCGGTACGGCCGGAGGCTGTGACGTGGACAGGCTCGTGCAGCAAGTTTTCTATCGTTTCCTCCAGCACCTGCTGAATGGAGAGCGCATTGGTCTGACGCTGCCACCCGGCAAAGTCGGTTCCATCATAAGCCAGGACCAGGGCCATCCGCCGCTTCATCGCAGAATGCTCCGGATCATAGCGGGGAAGTCCGGGAAATACCGGGTTCCGATGATCGCGACCGTTGCCGCCAGAATGTACAGGAAAGCGATGAAATCTCTTCTCTTGTAGCGCAATTCTTTCATCCGGGTACGTCCGGCATCACCACGGTAGCAGCGGGCTTCCATGGCGGTAGCCAGCTCTCCGGCCCGTCGGAATGCTGAAAGGAACAGTGGGACCAGGATCGGGATCATGCTTTTGGCTCGCTGAACCAGGTTTCCACTTTCAAAATCAGCGCCGCGGGCCATCTGTGCGCGCATGATCTTGTCGGTCTCCTCCAGAAGGATCGGAATGAACCTAAGAGCGATGCTCATCATCATGGCGATTTCATGGACTGGGACGTGGATCTTCTTTAAAGGTCTGAGCAAGCGCTCGATGCCGTCTGTCAGCTCGATAGGCGTAGTGGTGAGCGTCATCATGGAAGAGCCGATGATCAGAAGCATAAGACGGGCTCCCAGGAACAGAGCCTGATAGACGCCCTGTTTTGTGATCTTAAAGATCCAGAATTGAACAAGGACATCGCCCTTTGTCAGAAACATGTTCAGGATGACGGTGAACATCAGCAGGAACACGATGGCTTTCAGGCCTTTTAAAATGAATTTTAAGGGGACCTTGGACAGCTTGATCACGATCCCTAAGAACAGGATGGCCGCGGCAAAGCCGGTGAAAGTCTTCACAAAAAACAGAATGATGATGTAGACCAGGGTACCGATGATCTTGGTGCGCGGGTCCAGGCGATGAATGATCGATCCAGAAGGATAATACTGGCCTATGGTAATATCTCTAAGCATGATGGCCCTCCTTCAGGATCCGCAATAACTCCTGTTCCATTTCCTCGACCGTAAGAACCGTCTCGGGAAGGACGAATCCCTTTTCTTTCAAACGCTCGTTGAGCTCCGTGACCTGCGGAATACCCAGACCGATGGAGATCAATTCGAAGGAATGACGGAAGACCTCACGCGGGCTATCATCGAAGACCTTCTTTCCGTCGGACAAGACGATTAGACGGTCGACGTATTTGGCCACGTCTTCCATACTGTGGGATACCAGGATCACGGCGATCCCCAGCTCTTTATGCAGGGTCTTGATCCGCCCCAGGATCTCATCCCGGCCTTTGGGATCCAGACCAGCCGTCGGCTCATCCAGGATCAGATACTCCGGCTCCATGGCCAGAACGCCCGCGATCGCGACACGGCGCTTTTGCCCTCCGGACAAATCAAAGGGGGATTTTTCATACCGGTCCGGCGTGATGCCGACGATGTTTAACGCCCGTTCGACCCGGTCTTTGATCTCTTCTTCTGACAGCTTCATGTTGCGGGGACCGAATTCCACATCCTTGTGGACGGTCATCTCAAACAGCTGATGTTCCGGATACTGGAAGACCAGTCCGACCTTCTGTCTGAGTTCTCTTAAATTGCCTTCCTTGCTGTAGATGTCCACTCCATTATACAGGACCTGTCCGGAATGCGGCTTTTCCAGACCGTTCAGATGCTGGATCAAGGTGGATTTGCCCGACCCGGTATGGCCGATCAGGCCGATGAATTCTCCCTTTTCGACCGTGAAACTGACATCATCCAGCGCTTTCTTGCTGTAAGGCGTGTCCGGATCATACCAGAATGTAAGGTTTTTTACTTCAATCGACATATTGCCTCCACCATCTCTTCTACCGTCATGATGCCTTCCGGCACATCGATTCCATCCTTACGCAGCAGATACGCCAGTTCCGTCATTTGCGGCACATCCAGTCCCAGCTGTTTCATCTTCTCGACCTGGGAGAATATGGCAGCCGGCTGGCCTTCCATGGCCACTTCTCCATGGTCGATGATGATGATCCGGTCGGCTCTGGTTGCTTCTTCCATGTAGTGGGTGATATGGATGATCGTGATATGCTCATCCTTGTTCAGCCGCTCCAATGTGTCCATGACTTCACGCCTGCCGGACGGATCCAGCATGGCGGTCGGTTCATCCAGGACGATGCATTGCGGCTGCATAGCCAGCACGCCTGCGATCGCGACGCGCTGTTTCTGACCGCCGGAAAGCTTGTTGGGAGACCGGTCCGCGTACTGCCGCATGTTGACAGCCGTCAGGGCAGAATCCACCCTGTGACGGATCTCCGCGGGGTCGACTCCAAGGTTTTCCGGGCCAAAGGCTACGTCCTCTTCGATGACAGAAGCGATGATCTGGTTATCCGGATTCTGGAAGATCATACCCGCGGTGCGGCGCACTTCCCAGATCTGCTCTTCGTTCTTGGTATCGATCCCATCGACCCACAAAGTGCCTTCCTCCGGAAACAAAAGAGCATTGAT
>ONBQ01000025.1 GCA_900316145.1 uncultured Eubacteriales bacterium | reverse complement strand
GGACAAGCACGATTACGATAAATCCATTGCGGATCTGGTAAACCAGCTTGCACCGAAGGAAGAGGCCGCGCAGAACAGTAATGTTCTGCAAAAACAGAATGAAGCGGAGCCGCTGCAGGCGGGTTTCTGAAGAGCACCATACTGCGCCCGGAAATGGAGCTGCTAGCAGGAATACTGCCATGTTGCCGGGAGCCCCGTTCACACAAGCTCCATAACGAGCAAAAACTCGCACAGGCCGGACACTACAGCGTCCCGGACCGGTGGGCCTCTGCACGGATGCGGTTGAACCGCCGTGTACGGAACCGTATCTGTTATTTAGAATTGTGAGGTGCCGCATGATGAGCAACCTGTCATTCCTCGACGCCATCCCTGCCCGGAATACGATCCGGCGAAGCGAGAGCCTGAATGTCCTGGGCGGCGCAGCCAACAGCGGCAGCGCCTTAGAAGCGGATATCAGCGTCTGGGCAAACGACGGGAACGGATGGAAGGCTTTGCTTACGCAGAAGTTCTCCATCGGTGAGGGGGAACATAAGCATCTCTATTTCACGCTGCGCCCGGCGTCGTTTTCCCGTGAGTTCTGGGGGGAAGAACCTGAAGAGCTGGAGCTGGTGATCCGGGATTCGGAACCGGGGCAGGATGAAAACGGCGTCATGGTGTTCATCGGAGACTGAACACCAGAATAGGAAAAATCGGACCGGAGGGACCATTTGCCTTTTGACAAATGATCTCTCCGGTCTTTTCGGTCTATCCGAAGCATGAAAAGCGGGAGGATGGGAGCATATCCGGAGCGCATACCCGGTCACAATGGCCCGTGTTCCTGAACTCCACACCTTTCAGTCGGCCTGCGCGAGGTATTCCTTCAGACTGTCCAGCCGCCGTTCCATGTCGTGATGCCCGAGCCAATACAGGCTGCCGAGCTTCTCCATATCCCCGTCGAAGCGCTTGACCGTCACCGGCTCGGACGGCGCCATAAGAAAGATCTCGCCGGAAGCGGCTTTTCTCTCAAGCATCTCGACGGTGCTGTTGAATTCTTCATTGGCAGACCCGAGCGCCTTTACGAATGCGGGATACTTTCTGTAGATTCGCCCGGCGAGCTTCGGAGCGCCCGGTTTTCGGCGGTATGCAAGCTCACGCGTGCGCACAACGACGGTCTTCTTCTCGCCGCTGGCCTCTGACCATCGAAAGGGGATCTTTTCGGCGCATCCGCCGTCCAGATACGGGACGCCGTCGATCATGACCGGGCGGGTGACGTAAGGAACGCTTGCAGACGCCTGCACCGCCTTGAAAATATCGCAGCTGTCCTTTTCGAAATACTCGGCCTTTCCCGTCAGAAGATTGGTCGCGGATACGGCCAGACGGCGGGCCGGGTCGCGGAGCCGCGCTTCGTCAAGAGGGTGCTTTTTCAGCAGATCGTCGAACAGATAGGAAAACCCCGTTATGCCGCGGTCACGGCGAAAAGCGCCCAGGCCGCAATAGTTCTGATCGTGGCGGTATCGAAGATCGATCCGCGCGCCCCATCCGATCTGCCCCGAGACGTATCCGATGGCGGAGAGCGCGCCTGCAGACACGCCGACCACCGAGGAAAAGTTGATGCCGTGCTGCATCAGGACGTCCAGCACGCCCAATGTATACAGCCCTTTCCAGCCGCCGCCCTCCAGGACAAGGCATCCCTTCGTGATTTCATCGGACGCCCTCCCGGAGGGGATAGAATCTATTTGTTTGTATGTCTTCAAGCTGCTCCTCCTCACACGCCCGCGTAGCTGAAAGCGGGAGAGTGACAAAAATGGGGTGGCTGCGAGGCTTGCCCCGTTTTATGGTTGAGAATTGTTGAGGTTGGCAGATCGTTTTTCGTTCTCCCTGTTCTTAGCTACCATAATCTCGTGTTCCTCCGTGGCCGAGAGTGCCAGCCTCTCCACTTCTTCGTCTGTCAGCGTTTCCTTTCCCGCTTGCATTGCTTTTTCCTGTACCTTTCTGAACAGCTTCAGAAAGAGCCGATACGTCTCTGGATCTTTCATCGTGTTCTCTCCCTTCTGCCTGATTATACCCGCCGGGGGATGGTAATATCAAGTCATTGTTATATGTGGTCACGAAGTGTCATACGATCCTCCGCAGCGTGCTGAATCAGGCGCTGCGCTGGTACTATCTGCGCGGCAACAATCCGGCGATGGCCGTGGAGCTGCCCAAGAACAAGCGGGGAAAGAGGGACGCCTGGACGGATCAGGAAGCAAAGCGGGCTTTGGCCTGCTGCCAGAGTCCAAGACTCCTGCTTTGTATGTACCTCGCACTGGGCTGTTCCATCCATGGGAATTGATTTATCCGCTTGGATGTGTATTGCGGCCATAGTGGTTGCCATAGTTTTCTTAGTCAAGTATATTAAGGCAAAAAGTGAATATCTGTCGTGGAAGAAGCGTGAATTGGTTATAGGCGAGATTGGGGAGGAAACTAGGCGAGTGCCATTCAATGGCGGGACCAAATACATATACCATTTTACACTCTTCACCAAACCTGAAGAAACAAAGATAACGTATGAGGACGTAGTAAAAGCAAACGAAAATCCTTCAGTTTAGCGAAAACGGAGAAATATTCCGGCACAGCGGCACGGTCCTCTCAGGCGTTCCGACATTGGTCAGTTCGTTAACGGAGCCGTTTTCACGGCGGTATGCCTGCCATTATGAATGGTGGAGCCCAAAAGCTCTGCTCGCAGCCT
>ONBQ01000013.1 GCA_900316145.1 uncultured Eubacteriales bacterium | reverse complement strand
GCCACGCTTTATAAGTTCCGAAACGAGGATGGTTCCCACATGTCCGGTGGCTCCGGTTATCAGATATAGCTTTTTCATTTTACCGCACTTCCCCTGAAAAATCCGGCTTACCCGGTTATTTCTATGTCTGTTTTCTCTCTTCCAAATACCGATTCTTAATATATGAGTAGAGGCTTTTATAGTCTCTGCTCTTTCTTTATGATGAAGGTGATTGGCCTGCCGTAATATATCTCGTCAATAAACTGTAGGATATCTTATATACAGAAAAACATCAAACATACTTTTACAACGAAAAAGTTACAGAAGGGGCTGTGAGAAAAGCTCCTTTTCATTTCCAGACTTCGGTTTTTATAATATCGCCCATACCATGGGCCAGCGTGGTATCAGCGGAACAGTATCGCAGAACAGCCCCCTCCTTGACGAAGATCGGAAGGGCCTTCAAGGTGACTTCTTTTGAGATCCACTGGCCGGAGGAAATAATGCGTTCTTTCGTAAAGTAATCGTACCAGATGCCCTGGGGCAGATACAGTGTCCGTACTTTGCTCTTGCGCAAAGGCTTCAGGATCGGGGCGATCAGAAGCTCACTGCCGAACAGGTACTCGTCATCGATTTTCCAGACATTGCGGTCCTCCGGATATTCCAGATACAAGGCGCGCATCATCGGCAGACCGGTTCTTGTGCAGGCTTCCGCCTGTTCATAGATGTAAGGCATCAAAGAGTAGCGCAGTTTATCATAGAAACGGAAGATCTCCAACGCCTCCTCAGAGTAGAACCAGGGCTCGCGGTGCGTGTGATTGCCAGCGCCATGGCAGCGGGAATGGGAGGAGAACAGTCCCAATTGCGCCCAACGGATGTAAAGCTCATCATCCGGATTCCCGATGAATCCGCCGATGTCATGGGAGAAGAAAGGAATTCCACTCATGCCGATGGTCAAGGCACCGCGCAGGGTTCCGGCCAACGCTTCAAAGGTACACTGGCTGTCACCGCCCCAGTGCAGTGGATATCGCTGCGAACCGGCCGTGCCGCTGCGGGCCCAGACGATATTCTCCCTGGAGGCCTGGAATACCGTACTGTTGTAGACCAGAGAGTAGAGGTTGTGGAAGTATCTGCCTTCGATGTTCTGATAGACGGCATCCTCGGGAATGCCTTCGCCAAAATCGGTCTTGATTGCACCGGCGCCAAGATCCATCAGACCTCTGATCTTTTCAGCGTACCAGGCCCGGCATCCGGATTGGAGAAATCGATAATGACATCATCGGTCCAGCTTCCTTTGCAGGATTCCGGCAGCTGGTACGGACGGCCGTCCTGATCCTTGGCGAGATAGCCGTTGGCAACAGCCTCATGATAATGTGTATTATTTTCCCTGGGCGGAATGAAATTATACTGCCAGAGGGAAACATGGAAACCACGTTCTTTCAGTTCTGCCATATGTTCTTTGGAAGACGGAAAACGTTCCTCAGAGAACTTCAGATCACAGTTCCAGTCCTGCTGGAACCAGGCGGTATCCAGATGCAGCACGTCGCAGGGAATATCATTGGCGCGTACATCCCGGGCAATCTCATCTACGATATCCCAGGAAGTATAGCTGTTGCGGCTCATCCAGAGGCCGAAGGACCATAGTGGCGGCAGCTTTGAAAATCCGGTCAGATGGCAGTAGCCGTTCAGAATCTCCTTCGGCGTTCTGCCCGCAATCACGAAGTAATCCAGCTGTGAATCCAGCACGGCAAACTGCACCGCTCCGGAATCCCTGGTCGCGATCTGCCAGTCCGTTTTGGCGGAGGAATTAAGGAACAGGCCATATCCCTTTGTGGACATATAAAACGGAATATTGACATAGGTCCGCTGACTGGTGGTTCCGACGGCATCCTTGTTATGAAAATCAACTTCCCGGCCATTTCGGGTCAGGCTGTCAAACCGCTCGCCAAGACCATAGATCAACTCGTCGTTTTCAAGTTCAATGGCTTCAAAACAGGCGGAATCCGTCCCGCTTTTACTGATGGACAGATCGTAGATATCCGCCGCCTTGAAGGTGGTTTTCAACTCAGTGAAGAACTCCGTCCCATCCGGATATTGCGCGCGGATCTGCCCGGTTTCAGAGTCGATCTGGATCTCGATCTCGCTGGTTTTTATGATCCCGTTCTCATATTCAAAATCGACTTTCTCCGGAGAAGCGATCAGCATCTGCATATCTTTGGGCAGACCGGTAAAAGGATCAAGAAGCTGCGGTTGTGTGGAGCAGAGGATCCGGAAGATCCGGTCGGTCCACAGTTCAATATGCAGATAGACTTTTTCCAGTTCAGGCTCAGCTGGTTTGTACAGATGCAGGGCGGTTTCGTGCGTATAGGAGAGCACGCTCTGCCGGGCAGCAGCTTTGAAAACAAAACCTACGCCATGATCTGTGACAGCTGTCTGTAATAACGTCCCGGGACGGTGATGCAGCGCAGGACTGAAACGGAAGCGGTCAAAGCCCGCGCTTACGCCTGTGATTGTACTTTCTGCCGGGTTTTCCGAGAACTGCGGATATTCTTTTCTATCGGTTGCCATTCTGCTTACTCCTTTATCTTTGTACAGTACTGCGTTTTGTTGTTTTTATGAGATTTATCACCAGAATATCACTCGGGTTTCAAGCCCTTTTCCGGCTATACTGAGTGGTAACTCTGGTTTACCTCAGATCTTAATGAAAGATTTGATTTCCTACTCCAGGAGGCGAAAACCCCCTTTCCTATAATTATATCAGATAAATATGCAAAGTCCAATTTGAATTTCAGAACTTAGGGTATCTTATTTACAGAAAACTTTCACACGCTTTTATAACCAAAATATTACAGAAACCCCGATGCCTCAGGGTATTCATCCCTACTGCCTATTATAGATATGCAGGAAACCGAACCGCAGAAGGCCTTACAGGATGGAAACTAAGTGTCAAACTATATCGGGTAAAGCAGCAGATCCCTGCCTGATGAAAATCCTGTCGAATATGTATAGTAATGATTTCTTTCTTATGCTATAATTCTAAATTATATAGGTACGATACGGAGGTATCATCATGCGGGATCTTTTGCTGAACATCTGTCCAACTGCCATTTGGACGATCATTATCTGTGAATCGATCATCGCGGTGTTGCTTTTGAGACAATGGAAAAAGAACAAGCAGACGCTTGCGCTACTGACATTCTTTGTTTCGGCGGGACTGATCCTTGATGCAGTTATTATCGGCCTGGGGTCTGTGATACAGCAGGAAGTGCTTAGGACGATCAGTCCTGCGCGTTTTATCGCGCATGGGGTGCTGATCCCGTTTCTGTTTCCGATCTGCGGATATGCGCTGGATCTCAAGAAGCCTGTTATGCGGGCGATATGGATCCTTACCGCACTGCTCATGGCGGCAGGCGCGGCACAGGCATTCAGTACGGTGCTTGAGCCAAGGGAAATTGCCGGTGTGGTCCGGTATACAGCGAGAGAAGATACACCAGAATGGGCGGACATGATCAGCAAACTCCTCTCATTCGGCACGGTCATTCCGATGATGATCGTAGGTGTGATTATCTGGCGCAGGCAGAAAACGCCTTCTCTGTTCCTGTCCGGCTTTCTGATGTTCGTCTTTTCAGCGCTCGGACCTGCGACCGGTAATATCGATCTGATCTTTTTTATCAGCATGTTCGGCGAATTGTTTATGGTGCTGTTTTTGTATTTGTATGCAAAGAGACGGTAATTAGCAGATAAAAGAAAAGACACCTTATGGTGCCTCAAAAGGAGAAGAACCTATGGAGATTTTTAATGAAGAAAAATACAATGAACTAAAAATGCGGGCTGACCAGCTAAAAGATGCCGACTCTTATAGGGAGCTGGGCATATACCTTTCGGAATGTTACTTTGATAGATATAGGAAAGAAGCCATATTTTGGTTGACCAAAGCGTCAGAGACCGGTGATGTGGAAGCAGAATATCAGCTCGGGAAGGTATACAATGAAACTCCCTTTGGAGTAAACGGATCATGGGAGACAGCTATGGAATGGTTTGAAAAAGCTGCTGAAAAAGGCCATCCAGGGGCAATGTATGCATTGAGCGGTATCTATTTTTCGCACGGAAATATTTATCATGTTGAAAATGCATATGAAAAAGCTCGTCAATTGAGAGAAGAAGCAGCGCAGCTAGGCTTTTCTGAAGCTGAACTGGATAAAGCCCATAATTATGTGGAATCATGGAATCCCTATTACCTCGAACCAGGGGATCCTAAAGTGAAGGATCGTGATCAATATCTTTACTGGCTTACCCGCGCAGCAGATCATGGCAGTGTAAAAGCAGAGAGAGAGCTTGCCTGGGTTTGTTACGCTGGAAAAGTGACAAATAGAGATCTTGACAAGGCCATATTTTACCTTGAAAAAGCGGCTTCGCAAGGAGATAAAGATGCTATCTTTGAGTTGGAATACTGTAAGATCTATGGGCAAGATGAGGCGCCGGAATGTAAGGCATTCGTTTTCAAGGCGTTAAAAAAAGCTGAAGAAGGTGACAAGCATGCAATTGCCGATTTAGCGAAATGTTATCGTGAGGGTCGGGGATGCGTGAAAGATGAAGAGAAGGCATTTTATTGGGCTTCACAAGCGGCAAAAAAAGATCCAAAGGAATACACCGTGCTGCTAGGGGATTGTTATTATTACGGGATCGGTGTTCAGCAGGACTATAAGAAAGCGTTCGAATTATACCGGGAACAGGCAAAAGCCTAGGGCGACAAAGATGATATTTCCTGCGAAAGACTTGCCGAGTGCTATCGTACCGGACATGGCGTCGAAAGGGATGAGCATCTTGCTGAAGTATGGACAGAACGAAGCTTTGCGGGTCAGACAAAGTATATGGAAACACGCGACGAATAAAAGGCACCGAAAGGTGCTTTTTTGTTTACCTCTTGTGAATTCGGTGCCTGGAGCGATCGAATTATATAAAAAAGTGTAACCATCGCGTCAAAAATCCCTCTATAATAGTAGAGGGACAAAAGCAAGGAGGTGAGTCTGTTTGGAGGATATTCAGTTGATCGCATTGTACTTTGCAAGGGACGAAAACGCGATACGACAGACAGAATTAAAATATGGTCAAAAGCTGTTGGGCTTTGCTGCGCGTATTTTAAGCAGTCGTGAAGATGCGGAGGAATGTGTAAACGATACACTTTGGAAGGCCTGGAATACGATCCCGCCACAAAACCCGAATCATCTGGGGGCGTATTTAATGAAGATCTGCCGATTTGCCGCATACGGTATTCTCGATAAAAGGAAGGCGGCTAAAAGAAATGCGGAAGTTATCGTTCTGTCCGATGAGCTCATGGCATGTATTCCAGCCAACATGTCCTCGATGGAGATAACAGATGAGGCTCTCGGCGCCATGCTCGATCGCTTCATTCATAGCTTAAAAAGGGAAGAACGAATTTTATTTCTGAAACGATATTATCTACAGGAACCGCTCCGACAGGCTGCTTCTGAATCGGGTATCAGCGAGAGCAATGCCAAAGTCCGACTTCATCGGATCCGGAAGAAGCTAAAGAGTTTTTTACAGGAAGAAGGGGTGAGTGTATGAAAGGAGAAGATATCCTTCGCGGATTGAACTATACGGAGGAATCTCTTGTAGAAGAGGCCTTGCAAAAACCATCCAGAAATATTCAGTTGAAGAAGTGGATGATGGCGGCTGCCTGCCTGCTCCTTGCAGCTATTGGCATTACGGCAGTATTAAGAGTACATCGTCCGGAACTCGAAGCCGGACTGGATCCGAATACGGTCGGCATCGACCTGTCTCCCTATTTCGATATGGAACATGATCAGGCCTTGGCTCAGATGAAGGCGGACGGTATTGTATTTGATGAGGAAAAAACGAGACCGGATGATGACCATGGGGGAACTTATGTGATCAAGGAGGAGATCCAGGGCCTTACATTCTATACGATTTTGAATTTTGCTCGTTATGACAAAGACTCTGAGGAGCTTCGGCTTGCCGGAGCCATTAAAAATGTTAAGATCACGGATCTGTCAAAAGAGCAGCGAGATTCCTTGAATCGCATCTATAAGACCATGATGGCGCAATACGGTGTACCAGAAGTCAATGGAGTAAATAATCTGACAGTTGGAACAAAGATGTATGAATTAAGTGAATTACCGACAGAAGAGTTGAAAACCGCCTTTGAGAACGGCACCTTGTTCAACGAGAAATTCGATTTAAGCGGATTGCAGCTTAACTATATTACCGAAGATGGTACCTTTGCAAAACTCGTATTTAATGCTCGATTCCCGGAATATGGTTCTTATTCTGAAGATGGCAGTCAATACGGTTATTTTCTGGATATATATGAATCCTCTCCCGAAACATCAAAGTACTGGATCGAAGATTATCTGAAGCTTGCTGTGCCCCGGGAATAATGGGATTATATGCTCCTTCTGAATACAAATAATGCACTGGCGAAGCCAAGCTGGAATCCCAGCTTGGCTTTGTTTGTGTTTAAGACATCGAGCCCGGTAAGATGCGTAGATAATTACTTTAAATAGATATGATTATTCCGGTGCATCCGGCCAAGTGAACCTTCAATTATGGAGGCCTGATGTATCATCTTGCAAGAAAATGATAGGAAAAGAAAGAAAAAATAAGACACCTTTCGGTGCCTTATCAAGATCAGATAAGGAAGCGTTATGGAACGCTTCTTTTTTTATTCCGCCTCGATCTCTTTGATAGAGCAGGTGTTTCCTTCCAGAAGATAGGTTTCCCCGCTGCCGCAGTGAGGGCAGGTGCGTCCGTACCGCACTGTCTCATAGGTGCGGCTGCAGGCGGTACAATAGGTCACGGCCGGAATGATGTCCAGCTTGAGCTCAGCATCTTTCACCAGCACGGTTTTCTGGCGGAAGTAATCCCAGCAGTCCAGAAGCTGCTCGTTGACGATACCGGATACTTCGCCGACCTCCAGGGTAACGGACCCGATGCGGGAAAGACTGTTTTCTTCTGCCACGTCTTCCAACGTGCGGATGATGTGAGATACGATGCCTAGTTCATGCATGGGCTTCACCTGCGGAAAGGGATCCCTGAAGCCAGGCTTCCCAGGCATCCATACCGTCTCCGGTCTTGGCGCTGACAGGGAAGATCCGGATAGAGGGGTTGAGATGCAGGACCCGTTCTTTTACGGCATCCAAATCGAAATCAAAATAGGGAAGGACGTCTGTCTTGGTGATGAGCAGCACATCGCTTTTCTCAAACATCAGAGGGTATTTGAGAGGCTTGTCATCCCCCTCAGGTACGCTCAGGATCATCACGTTTTTGTGCGCGCCGGTATCATATTCCGCCGGGCAGATCAGATTGCCGACGTTTTCCAGGAACAGCAGATCAAGATCTGTTGTGTCGAACTCGGCAAGGGCCTCGCCGGTCATGAAAGCGTCCATGTGGCAGCAGCCGCCGGTGTGGACCTGGATGCTGCGGGCCCCCAGCGCTTCGATGGAAAGCGCGTCCACATCACTGGCCAGATCCGCCTCCATTACGCCGATGTTCACCTTTTCCTTCAGGTCCCGGATCGTGCGGGAGAGCAGGGTGGTCTTGCCGCTGCCGGCGGCGCTCATCAGGTTGATGAGCAGAAGTCCGGAGTCGCTCAAGGAAGCGCGCAGAAGCTCCGCGTCTTTATCGTTTGCCGCGGTGACCGGCTGGTTCAGCTCGATCGTCTTCATGCCACCACCTCCTTCAGCCAGGCAAGAAACTCATCCGATCCCTCGCCGGTCTTTACGGAAAGGGGAAAGCAGGGCATCTGGTTTCCCAGCGCGCGTACATGGGACAGGCAACGATCCACATCAAAATCGAAGATCGGCGCGGTGTCCATCTTACTGATCACCAGGCACTCCGACACGGTAAACATGAGCGGATACTTGAGCGGCTTGTCATCCCCTTCGGGGACGCTTAAAATCATAAGCTTAAGGTTCGCGCCGACATCGAATTCCGCCGGACACACCAGGTTGCCGACATTCTCCAGAATAACGATCTGCGGAAGATCCGGCTCCAGGGCTTTTAAGCCTTCCAGCGTCATGCGGGCGTCCATGTGACAGGACCCGTTCGTATGGAGCTGGACGACCTTGGCCCCATGAGCTGCCACGGTACGGGCATCCACATCGGAATCCACGTCCGCTTCCAGCACGCCGAAGGAATGATCCGCGCCTAAGTGGTCCAGGATCTCGGTCAGCAGAGAAGTTTTGCCCGCACCGGGCGAGCCCATTAAATTGATCAGGAAGAGGCCCCGGTCCTTACAGAACCGGTGTACCTCTTCCGCGTAGATTTCATTTTCGGCCTCAAGGCCTGCTTTAACATCCAAAACGGGGATCATGCGTCTTCCTCTTTTTTCAAAAGAATCTTGATGCCGCGCTTGAGAACATACGGGCCGATCGCCTTGAGCTTGTCCTCGGAACGATACATATTGCTGGCTTCCGGCACGTCACGATGCAGGTGGATCGCGTCGAACTCGCACTTGGTGGTGCACAGACCGCAGCCAATGCAGCGGTTGACATCGACCGTGGTCGCGCCGCAGCCAAGACAGCGGGCCGCTTCCTGCTTCACCTGCTCCTCGGTCAAGGTCAGGCGCAGATCATCGAAGGTCTTCGCGGCGATGCCGGCCTTCTTGCCAGGGATCTGGCGCGGGGCATTATCGAACCCTTCCATAGCGGTGGGATCCTGGATGTTATTCTTGTCCAGTTCGATGAACTCACGACGGTCTCTGGCCAGATCCAGACGGTTGCCCGGATGGACGAACCGGTTGATGGATACGGCGCCTTCCCGGCCGCCGGCGATCGCGTCGATCGCGAATCTTGCTCCGGTAAAGATATCTCCGCCAACGAAGATGTCAGGCTCCGCGGTCTGAAGGGTGAGAGAATCGGCAATGACAGTACCGTTCGGTCTCAGTTCTACCTTTGTATCTTTCAGCAGATCGCCCCAGACGGCGCTCTGGCCGATCGACAGCAGTACATGCTCGCAGTGGATGGTCATGGTTTCAGACTCATCATACTGCGGAGAGAAGCGATGGTCCGCGTCATACACGCGGGTGCATTTCTTGAATACGACGCCGGTCACATGGCCATCCTCGGTCAGGATCTCTTTCGGACCCCAGCCGTTCTGGATCAGCACACCGTCTTCCAGGGCGTCTTTGATCTCATCCTTGGCGGCCGGCATTTCCTGAGGCTGCTCCAGACAGACCATAAACACTTCATCGGAACCTGCGCGCAGCGCGCTGCCGGCCACGTCGATGGCTACATTGCCGCCGCCGATAACCACGGTTTGTCCAGCCAGACGGACCGCATGATCCTGATTGATGCGGCGAAGGAAATCCACACCGGTTTCTACGCCCTGGGCATCTTCACCGGGTACGCCGGCCAGGCGGCCACCCTGCATGCCGATCGCCAGGAAGAAGGCCTTGTAACCCTGTTCGCGCAGCGTCTGGATCGTTTCATCTTT
>ONBQ01000081.1 GCA_900316145.1 uncultured Eubacteriales bacterium | reverse complement strand
CGGAGAAGAAAAACTCTTTCCGATCTTGCGGACCGTTACGCCGCCTATTCCCGGCAACCGGGAGATCGCCAGCCAATATATCGTGTTTTGCATAGACTTATCCATCATGCTTCTCCATTACTGGTTTCCGCAAAACGTAAAGTCCGATTTTATCTGCATTATTTATTATACGTTGGTTTCATCGATTTGCATAGACGGCAATTCCGATAATTTTCCAATTCCCATAATTCTATGGTTTTTGCACTTTTCCTCAAAAAGCCTTTCCTTTTTATTGTTTTCAGGCTTGTATATTTAAAGCGTAACTATGCGTAAAACACGAGGTCCGTTTGACTGCACCCGGATGTGCAGTTTCCATTTTTCCAAAACCGGTCTGTTATAGAGTATACCATCTGAAAAAGGAGCCGACCTATGTTTCAGAAAATCTTCAGCCTGTCATTGAACCGTCTTCACCCGGAACCTGTCACCATCGAAGTGGATATTCTTTCCGGAATGCCGTATATCAATCTGCTGGGTCTTCCGGACTCAGCCTCCCGCCGCATCCGGGAACGCTTGCGGAGTGCTCTTGTTTCGTGCGGCCTGCCTTTTCCTGCCCGGCGCATCACCATCAATCTGGTCGCGCCGCATCATCTGCTTTCTTCCGAAGGTCTGGAGCTTCCCATTGCCATGGGGCTTTTGTGCGCGCAACAGATCCTGCCTGTCCGTTTGAACCGATCCGTTCTGGTCATCGGCGGGCTCTCCTTGAATGGAGATGTCCTGCCTGTCTCCGGGCTCTCCGGCATGGTCAGCGCCTCCCTGCCACAGATCCTTCAGCTGGGATTTCAGAAACTGATCGTACCCCGGGAGTGCGCTCCTGAACTGTCTCACCTGTCCGGGATCAAGATCATTCCGGTCGATACGCTGTCAGAAGCCTGCTCTTATTGGAAGGATCCCTCCATGATCCCTCCTTTCGAATACCATCCGCTCCAAAGGCAGCGGCCGTCTTTAGAACCCCTTTTGGCGATACAAGGCCAGCTGATCGCCAAAAGAGCTTTGGCCGTGACCTGCGCCGGGTACCATAATCTTCTGCTATGCGGTCCTCCCGGCTGCGGCAAAACTCTTTTGGCCGGCGCGGCTGCATCTCTTCTGCCCCTTCCGGATGATCAGGAGATCCTTCGCATCCTGCCTTTTCAAGATCTGAGCGGGGCTATGCAGGATCATGTCCTGTACCGTCCGGTAAGGCGACCCCATCATTCCATCTCGACCCATGCGCTCATCGGAGGCGGCACGCCGGTCCTGCCCGGCGAGCTCACTCTGGCCGACGCGGGTCTTTTGATCCTGGATGAGATCGCGGAATTCCCGCGCAATGTCCTGGAAAACCTCCGCCAACCTCTGGAATCTCACACCGTTCGCCTCAGCTATCTGGGCGAGACCCGCGTTTTTCCTGCGGATTTTATCATGATCGCGACCATGAATCTGTGCCCGTGCGGGCATTTCCCCAATGAAGAGCTGTGCACCTGCCGTCCGTCAGCCATCCGCCGTTACCAGGCCCGCCTAGGGTTTCCTTTATTGGAACGGATCGAACTGGGCCTCACCTTGGAAAATACGCCGGATGGCGCGCCATGTCTGACTCTTTCGGAAGCGGAACATATGCGAAGCGAGATCGAAAATGCGGCTGAAATCCAGAAGGATCGTTATCAGAAAGAATCCTTTTATTATAACAGTCGTTTGCCGGCGGAAAAGATCAGCCTGTACTGCCCTCTCTCCCAGGAAGCGGGGATCCTGTTGGATCAGGCTGTCTCTCACTTTCACCTCAGTCTGCGCACCCGTCATAACATTATAAAAACTGCCAGAACCATTGCGGATCTGGCAGGCAGTGAAACGATTTTGGATGAACACTTAGCGGAGGCCTTGCAGTACCGGCCTCGCGGGTTTGTGGAAGGCTGACTTATACCTCCGTAACGATGATCGCCAGAAGCACGATCAGAATACCGATACAAGTCATCATCATCGCGAATGTAAAGTTGGAAACGATCGGTCCCACGGTATCTTTGGACTCCCGGTACAAGGTGCCAAACAGCCCCGGATGGCCTTCCTCGCCGCGTACCTTGCGCTCCCGCATGACCGTTTTGCGAAGGAATACGATCACCGCATCCGTGCTGGAATCCAGGATCCTGCCAAAGAAGGTCCCGATCCAGACTCCGGCCTTGCACAAAGGTCTCAGGATCTTGTTCTCTCCGAAAACAGAAGCGATCGTTCCAAATACTGCAGGCAGGATTTTTGTCATCAACGGGCGGTAGATCAGATCTTCCAGATCCAGCTTCTGCGGCCAGATATTGATATACTGATCTTGTCTCATCAAGAGATGCCGTACGATCACGACATATACCAGCGCTCCGATCCCTAAAGAGATCAGGCCGCCTTTCAGGTTGGTCCAGGAAAATGCCTGAAAATGCATGATCTCTTCCATCCCTGTCATATGAAAAGCCAAACGTTTCATAACGGCCGGCTGTCCCAGAATGACCATGAACAGAGAAGACAGGCCTATCGTAACGGTGCTCAGGCCGTTCATAGCCTTTTGATCGGAATCGAACTGTCTCTGAATCTTTACATCTGTATTTTTCTCTGCAAACAGACAAATGAACAGTTTCAGCATATAAGCGAAGGTCAGGCCGCCGGAGATCAGGAAGATCCACTCCACGGCATGCAGCATTCCGGAAAGATAGCCGATAGCATGAGCGCCTTCCACGATCCCTTCATGCAGCAGCGTCTTGCTGATGTACCCGTTGAAAAGAGGCATGCCGCTGATACCCAAAGCGCCTAAAAGAAACATGATCTTTAAAGGGGTTTTGTTTCGGCCCCAGCCTCTGATCTGGTTCAGGTCCAGCTGATGCAGATTCATGACAACTACGCCGGCCACCATAAACAAGACCAGTTTGATCAAAGAATGGTTGACCATATGCAGCATCAGGCCTGAAGTCGCGAGCACCACGCCCTCCTCTTCTCCTTGCGCGCTCAGCAATACCATCATTCCCACGCCGGTCAGGATGAACCCGATCTGTGACATGGAGGAACAAGCGAGCGTTCTCTTCAGATTGACAGAGCACAATGCCAGGACAGCGCCCAATGCCATGGTGATCACTCCCAGAATGAGGACCAGCAGGCCAAAGGTCTGATCTTCCATGAACACCTGCATCGTCATCATCAGGATCCCGTAAACACCTACCTTCGTCAAGATACCGGAAAGCAGAGCGGAGGCCGGTGACGGCGCGACAGGATGGGCCTTAGGCAGCCAGACATGCAGCGGATACATGCCGGCCTTCGCGCCAAAACCAAGCAGCACACAGATTCCGGCTGCCAGGATCGTCTTTTTGTTCGGGCAGTTGGCTGCCGCCTCCTTCAGCTGCGCAAAGGAAAGGGTCCCCAGCTCATGACGCAGGATCACCAGTCCCATGAACAGGACAAGTCCAAATGTGACCGCGATGAACAAGTAAGTATAACCGGCTCGGATCGCCTCTTTCGTCTCTTCATGGATGACCCATGTGAAAGAGGTAAATGAAAGGATCTCAAAAAAGATGAACGCTGTCATCAGATCACCGGACAGCATAACTCCCTCTGTTGCCCCAAGCGTAACCAGATTGAAGAACCAATACCGGTTCAGGCCTTCTCTCTCTTCAGCAAAATACTCTTTTGCAAAAGCTGAGGTCCCGGCCCACATCAAAGCGGTAATGATGGCATACGCTCCACGGAAACCGTCCGTTGTAAAGGTCAGGTCCATGGCCAGGATGCCCGGGATCTGCCAGGTATAACGGCCGCTCCACAAAAACAGACTCAAGACCAGGAAGCAGGCGGTGGCCAGAATGACAAAGATATCGCGGAACGTCTCTTTCTTCCGTCCGATCAGATAGGAAAGAATACCGCACAGAATCGGTCCGAATACAAGGACTGCAAGCATGATATTCCTCCTTTCTCAGATCTGTCCCTGCGCGATCATCTGCAGGAAACGGATGACCGGCTGGGGCCAGATACCCAAAATGATATTCAAGATCCCAAACACAGCGATCGGGATCAGCATCAACTTCGGTTCATGGATCGGATCCTTGCTTTCCGCGAAACGGTCCGTCCCCTTGATCGGGAAGAACGCGCGGACGCTGACACTTAAGGTATAGATAGCGCACAAAAAAGCGGAGAGGATCAAGGCAAACGCTCCGATCACACCCAGTTGCTTTCCGGATTCCAGACCGGCCATGACCAGGTTCCATTTGGACACGAATCCGCAAAACATCGGAATTCCTGTCAATGAAAGGGAGGCCAGCGTATAGAAAGCGAACGTATAAGGCATGCGCTTGCCCACACCATTGATCTCATACAGGTAGCTGCTGCCGGTCACATGCATAAAAGCTCCGGCGCAAAGGAACAATGACATTTTAATGATGCCATGGAACAGCATATGCATCAGCCCGGCCTCCAGGCCCAGGGGCGTCAGCAGCATGACCGCAAACAGCATATAAGAAAGATTGCTGATGGTCGAGTAGGCAAGCCTGCGTTTGAAGTGACGCTCCTTGATGGCCAATGCCGCCGCGAAAACCAAAGTGAAGATCGAGAAGGCCAATGGGATCCTTTGCGCCCATGTGCCTGCCAGATAGTCTGGTCCATATGTATACCAGACCAGTCGCACGACAGCAAACACACCTGAGTTTACGACCGCGACCGCATGCAGCAAGGCTGTGACCGGTGTAGGCGCTACGGAAGCTGTCGGCAGCCAATCGTGGAATGGAAAGACTGCTGCTTTGACACCGAATCCAAAGAAGCCGAATACAAAAGCGATCTGCATCAGGCGGGAAGGTTCCAGCTCTCCCAGACTGCCTCCATAAAGGAAAGCGCCACTCTCACCAAAGTAAGTCGTCATGACCACGGTGAAGAAGCCCAGGGACGCGCCGCCGATCGTATAGGCCGCGTACTTTCTCGCGGCAAACCGGCTGTCCCTGTCTTCATAATAGAAAACCAGAGGGATCGTGACCAAAGACAACATTTCATAGAACACATACATGGTGACCATGTTCGCCGCGAAGCATACACCCAGCGTCATACCATACGTCATGATGTAAAAAGCGAAAAACATATTCTTTCGCTTGGTCTCCCGCATGTACTCGAAGGCATAGAGCATGACCAACGGCCACATGATGGAGATCATTCCCGCGAACAGGCACCCCAGTCCATCGATCGACAAATCGATGGAAAAGCGTCGTGAAAAGCTGTAGATCTCAACCGTTTCTCTCTTCACGGCAAAAAGCATCACCCATACCAGAACGGAAGTCACAACTACCACTGCCTCCGCGTATAGGTTGCGTTTTCGATCCTCCTCTGCCTTCAGGCCTATCGGGATCAGAAGGAACCCGGCGACCATCGGGAAAAGGATCGGTATCAGCAGAAAAAGAGGGCTCAATGGATATTCCTCCACTCTAAGTTAGAATCACAAACCAAGCCAGCCAACGATCGACAGGCCAAATACACCCACGATCAAAGCCGCGACGCATAAAACGATCAAGGGAACGGTCATCCAGGCAGAAGGTTCACATTTCTCCACCGCTTTTTCATTCCAGTCTTTGCCCGGGAAAAAGGCGTCGATGGCGATGGGGAACAGATAGCCCGCCGTAAGCAGTGCCGAGATCAGAAGAATGATTGGCGGAAGATATGACAGGATGCCCAGGCCATTGGACAAGGATGCCTCGGCGATGACCCACTTGCTCAGGAAACCGCCCATAGGAGGAATACCGACCAATGAAAGAGACGCGATCATAAAGCACCACATGGTCAACGGCATCTGCCGTCCTACGCCTTTCAGCTCGCTTACATTACGCTTGCCCAGCTTGTAGATGAAAATACCCGCTACCAGGAACAGGCAGCCTTTGGAAGCTGCGTGACTCATCAGATGCAGGATACCGCCTTTCAGCCCGTCCATGGACAGGAATGAAAGCGCCAGCATGATATAGGAGATCTGGCTGACCGTCGAATAAGCCAGTCTCTTCTTGGTGACCTTTTCCCTAAACGCCATCATGGATCCCATAAAGACCGTCATCATGGCCAGGATCATCCATGTGTACTGGACCCAGGTACCCGTTATAAAATCGGCGCCAACGGAATAATAGACCAGCCGGATAACGGCCACGATACCGGCCTTCGCCATGATACCGGACAACAGTGCGGAAGCCGGCGCCGGCGCGATCGGGTGCGCGGCCGGAAGCCATCCATGCATCGGATACATACCGGCTTTGGTTCCGAAACCAACGATGCCACAGAACACAGCGGCCAGGAAAACGGTTTCATGTCCGACCAGCTTGTTCCGGTCCAGAAATCCGCCCATTACAAATGAGGCATCTCCCTGGCTGTACTCATACACGAAGAAGATCGCGAACAGGCCCAGCAGCGCGCCTGCGATGGAATAAAACAGATATTTCAAGCCGGCTGCCACCGCGTCCTTCGTCATCTCATGCAGGACCAGCGGTACCGTAGAAAGCGTAGCCAACTCAAAGCAGAAGTACAGGCTTACCATATTCGAGGCCAGGCATACCGCTATCATGGCACTCAGCGAGATGAAGAAGAAGCCAAAGAACATTGGCCGTCTCTCCTCCATCTTCATATATTCAAATGCGTAAAAACAAACCGCTGTATAAACGAGCAGAACGACTCCCATGACCAGGCGTCCAAACGGATCCGGCCGGAAAGACATCGCCACCGTTTTGGAGATCCGGAAGATCGTAAGATCCGTTCCATAGGCGATCGCAAGCGCGCCTAAAATATCTGTCAGGATCATAACTGCCGCGTACAGCCTGTTTCTTGCACTGTCCCCGACCCCTTTTATCAAGGAAACACCGACACCGGCTATGATCGGAAACAGGATCGCAATACAAATCAGCATATTCCAAGTTCCTCCCTGTTCTTATCCAAACATTCCCAACCCCTGACGGATCAGGTTGACAATGACGCCTGAAAACAAACCCAGCATCAGATTGCCGGCGGTCAGGAGCCCCATCGAAACCAGATATGAAGGGACGCTCTTCCGGCCCATCGGCACGGTTCTGTCATTCTCATCTTTCTGTGTATAGATGCGGATGATAAAACGAATGAAATACAATGCGTTCAGCATAGAACTGACCGCAAGAGCCAGCATCACGATGATCATACGCCAATCGCTGTGCGTGCTGATCGCTGCGATACCGAACTGGATCTTCGATGAAAAACCGGCAAAAACAGGTATGCCGATCATGGACAAGGCACCGACCGTGAAAAAGATTCCCGCATGTCGGTCCCTGAGGCCGCTACCCTGTAAGTTGCTGAAAAGCAAGCTCTCATCCGACACAGCGGCCAGACGCGGTGTCGTCAAAAACAGCATCGATTTGGTAACCGCGTGGGCCAGGATATGGAAGATGGCAGCAGTATAGCCATAATGTCCTCCCAAACCAAGTCCCATAAAGATGTAACCGACCTGGGCAGCCGAAGAGAATGCAACCATTCGGTTCAGATTATTGGCATGCATGGCCTGTACCGAGCCTATGATGATCCCCCCTATGCCCAGCACAAAGAGAATATCGCGGATCGGCATCGCCTGCATCACCCAGGAACCGACAACACGGTAGTAGATCTTGATCAGAAGGAAAATGTAGGCTTTGGATACCAGGGATGACAAGATCGCGGCGGATGTAGGACTGGCCCATCCATAGGTATCCGGCATCCAGAAATGGAACGGGAACAGGCCGCTCTTGATGCAAAGGCCGATCGTGATGATACCAATCGCCATGGTCAGGACCGGAACGATCTTTGGATCTCTGGCCAACTCTGTAATCGTTTGCTGCATCGGAACCATCAGCAGATGACCCGTCAGGTCATACAGGAGTACGACCCCCAGCAGGAACAGGCCGGAGCCTAGCAGATTCAGGATCATGTAGCGGACCGCGGCCAGTGTAGTACGGCCTATCTCTCGAACGATCAATATACCGCAGCTGGTCAACGTCAGAATCTCCAGGAAAACATACCCGGTAAAGATATCATTTGTCCATACCAGCGCCATCAAAGCCGCCGTCATCAGATTGACCAGCGTATAATACAGATTGACCTTGCTCTCATCCATATCCGTAAGGATGAATCGATAGCCGCCGATAACGGAACTGAACATGATGATCAGGAAGGCTAAGGCGATCAAAGCCTCCAGCACACCCGCGCGGATCTCATTGCCCCAGGGCGCCGGAAACTCACCCATCACGTAGGTAAAGGATGACCTTGTACGAAGGGTGTAATAGAGTACCAGGGACACCAGGATGATCAGCACGCCTTCATAACAGACTGTATAGCGTTTGGCAGCTTTGCCCTTGAGCATAAAGCAAAGCACGCCGGAAAACAGGCTTAATACGATCGTAAAAAGCGGGATATTTTTAATGATTTCCACTTTATCTGTCCTCCGTCTGATGTTTTGAGAGGACATAGATCTCGTCAAGCTCCAACGTATGATAGCGTTTATAAAGACGAATACTTAAAGACAGCATGATAGCCGTAACGGATACGGAAACCACGATACCCGTCAGGACCAGGCCAGCCGGCACCGGATTGATATATGCCTCGGTACTGGTGATCCCGTCGACTACGATCGGTGCCTTTCGCCCTTCAATATACCCCATGGAAGCCAGAAACAGGAACACACCTGTGTCCATGATATTCATACCGATCAGTTTTTTGATCAGGTTTCTTTGAAACAACAGCATGGTAAAACCGATGCCGAACAGGATGATGGCTGCCGCTTCCTCATTGTTGATCAATAGATTTTCAAGCACCGCCGATACTTCCTCTCTTAAACAGACTGTAAAACCCGAACATCGTGCAGGCTACGACCAGGCCGACCGCGATATCAAGCGGCAGGATCAAGCCGCCGCTCAGGATCGCTCCCGGGATCCCCTTGGGAATGCCATTTTCAAGGCCATTGGCTCCGGTAAAGAATACATAGCCCTTGGCAAAACTATAGAACGCCAAAGAAACGAAGGTAATGACCACCGAAAGCTTCAACGTGAAAAACTCATCTACTTTTTCAAATCCGAACGAGGCCGTAAACAGGATCAAAGCCGCTCCCATAATGGCACCGCCTGAAAAGCCGCCGCCCGGTGAGTTCTGCCCATTCAGCAAAACATAGATTCCGAACAGGAAAATACAGGGCATCAGGACCATGCCTACTTTACGCATGATCGTATCCTGCGAAGTGTCAAAGTAAGCGTCCTGTTTGATGGTATAATAATCCTCGTAATCCGTACGCATATTCTTCTTATCGATTCGGAGAAGGATCATAACGCAGATCAGCGCCGTGAACAGAACATGCGATTCTCCCAGCGTATCAAAGGCACGATAATCCAGGATCATGCCGGATACGATATTGATCGCACCGGTCTCTTCCAGTCCCTTTTCCACATAACGGCTTACGACTTCCACCGTGCGGGGATTCTCATGACCATATTCCGGCAGACGGGCTACCGTAAAGAGCAGCACGCCGATCAATAAAACACAGCTGATGATCGCGACCACATGATAAACCGTATAGAAGCTCTTCTGCCCCAGTTCTCTGTATCGCTCGATCAGAAGTTTTTCTTCTTCTTCCTCTCGGGTCTTGATCTCATCGCGGGTATGATCCGGAACCTCTGCTGTGTCGAGGACATGCTCCATCAGATCGACATCGCCATCCAGCCAGCGCAAAAACTTATTCTTCATGAGACGCGCCCTCCTCAGCCGTGACCGCGGAAGGCTCCGCTTCCGCTTCGCTGGAATTGCTGCGTTCCGACCCGCGGATCTTCTTCAGTGTCATCAGGAACAACGTTCCGCTGATACCGGCGCCGACGGCCGCCTCTGTGATAGCCAGGTCCGGCGATTCCATCAGGATCCAGATAATACACATTATAGAGCTGTAGGACATGAAAATGATCACAGCCTGCAGCAGATTCTTAGTCAGGTTGACCGCGATCGCGCACACGATCAGCAGGATCAACAAAATCACACGAAATGCAGCTACCAATCCCATATCATTCCTCAGATTCTTTCGTTTCCCGGTCCACATTGCGATACAGATGCGGGTTTGTAAAATACTCGACCTGGATCACGAAATGAGAAGACACCGGGGAAGTAAACCACATAAAAACAATGATCAGCAACAATTTCAAAGAATACATCGTAAAGCCAGCCGCGATGATCAAACCTAAGATCACACCGAAGATACCCAAAGTATCTCCTATGCCGGCCGCATGCAGTCTGTTCATGATAAATCCGAATCGATTGGCGCCGAAAACGGCTGCCGTAAATGAAATAAGCGCTATGAGCAGCAAGGCAGCTGTCACGCCAAACCGGATCCACTCTCCCATCATAACGCGCTGCCTCCTTTCTGCTCTTCTTTTTCTTTCGCCGCTTTCTCCTTTTCGATCTCATCCTTGACTTCAAAGGCGAACTTTCCCCGCTTCTTACCGGCAGGGATATAGATCGAAGCCAGGATCAAAACGCTTACGAAACTGATCATCGCGTAGATCAGGCCTACGTCTGCCAGATAATCTTCCTTCAGCAGGCGGGACAAGATCGCGATGCAGCAAATGACCATGGTTCCGATCATGTTGATGGACAGGATGCGGTCCGTGATACGCGGTCCGATGATAGCCCGGATAAGCATGGCACTGATCAGGATCGAAAACCAGATCAACGAAATCAAATAAACGATATGATAAGCTGATTCGATCATGCGCTCACGCCTCCTTCGACAGTTTCAATCGTCTTAACAGCTTCACGAAGGATGATTCATCCATGTTCTCCGCGTACTCCCGCCGCAGACAATGCACAACAAAATGATCTCCCTCCTGGAAGACCGTCAAGGTACCTGGCGTCAGTGTGATGGAATTGGCCAGCAGCACATTCTGAAGATCCGTCTGAAAGCCGGAATGGAACTCGATCAGGACCGGGTCCGGTTCATCAGCCTGGTATACCATTTTCATGACCAGCCAGGCAGCTTTGATGATCTCATAGATCAGGTCCAGGATATATACCAGGAATATGGGAAGATTGCGCAGGATCAGGAAATCCGTTTTTAAAGAATAGCCGATGACCTTGACCGCAAACAGCGTAACGATAGCGCTGACGCCGAGACCGAACAGCACGATCTCCAAAGTGATCCGTCCATTCAGGATCAGCCACAGACAAAATAAAAAAACCGGCATCACTCTTCCCCCTTCATCGGTTCCAATAAGCAGATCGCCTGCGCAGCCATTCCTTCTCCGCTTCCGGTAAAGCCAAGACCTTCTTCCGTAGTGGCTTTCAGATTCAGGCAAGAGGTGTCGCAGCCGAGCGCTTCTGCCAGGTTTTCTTTCATTTGGTCAAAATAAGGACCGATCTTGGGCCGCTGCGCGATAACGATTGCGTCGATGTTACCGATTTTATGATTCTTTTCTCTCATCATGGAAGCAACTTCCTTCAGAAGCTCCACACTGGAGATTCCTTTATATTTTGGATCCGAATCCGGAAAATGCTGTCCGATATCTTTCAGACCCAAGGCGCCTAAGATCGCGTCCATGATCGCGTGGATCAGTACATCTGCATCGGAGTGGCCCAGGAGACCCTTTTCAAACGGGATATCCACACCGCCGAGGATCAGCTTTCGCCCTTCAGTAAGCCTGTGTACATCGTATCCGATCCCAACTTTCATGACATATTCCCTTCCTTCTGTTCGTATACGTATAATTTATGATTATACATCAATTCTTTTTTTTTGCAAAACATTTTATAGCTTTTTGGCTTAATATCAGTTATAATAAAATTTTGTAAGGAAAAGGAGGTTTTTCATGAATCCTATCCATATCAATTCTGAAGAGTTTAATCCTAAAGTCGTATTCTACTATCGTTCCAAGACGATCCAGCCGGTCAACGATCATACCCATGATTTTGTTTCCATCCATTATATCGTATCCGGCCATTGCAAATATATGATCGGCGATCAGGTCTATACGGTAAGAAAAGATGATCTGATCATCATCAATCCGGGTGTCATCCATGGTCCGGTGCTAGATGATCCAGGTTCCGATTCAAATACGACCATGTTTTTCCTGGGTATCGATGATCTTTACATCAAAGGATATCCTAAAAATTTCATTCCGATCAACAGCTGTGTCATTCCTTCTCACAGATATCAGCAAGAACTGTATAACTGCTATCATGAGATCATCTCCACACAGGAAAAGAAAGATATCGGATGGCCTTTGATGGCCAAGGTCCTATCACTGGAATTCCTGGTGCTGGTGCTGAAGGAACTGACACCGCAGACATCGTCCACGATCCAGGATTATTTCCAGCTTAAAACATACGATAAGCAAACGATCGTTCAGACCATCACCACTTATTTTCAGGAAAACTACATGCGCAAGATATCTGTAGAAGAGATCGCCCGCTACTCTTACCTGAGCACCACCTATATCACAAAAATATACAAAGAAGTGACCGGAGATACGCCCATCAATTATCTGATCAGCCTGCGTATGGAAAAGGCACTGGAGATCCTGAAAGAAGGGCATTTCGCCATCCAGGATGTCGCGAAAAAAGTCGGGTATGATGATCCGTATTATTTCAGCAAGCTCTTCAAAAAAAGATTCGGGGTCTCTCCTTCCACTTATAAAAAGCAGCAGATATCCGAATGACCAATCAAAAACCTGCAGACATAAGCTTCATAAAGCTCATCTGCAGGTCTTTTTTATAATAATTCGATGCCGGCCTGTAAGCAGGCTTCGCGATGTTCTTCCGGCCAAAGGGAAGACTGCACTTCTCCTATATGTGCCTTATTCAAGAACAGCATACACAGGCGGGATTGTCCGATACCGCCGCCGATGGTATACGGCAGTCTGCGATGATAGATCGCCTGCTGGAAGGGAAGATCCAGACGTTCCGGGACCCCGGCCGCCTTCAGCTGTCTGACCAGCGAGTCTTCATCCACGCGAATACCCATGGAAGACAGTTCGAAGGGAATGTCCAAAAGCGGATAGTAAACGATGATATCGCCATTCAGCTCCCAGTCATCATAGTCCGGTGCGCGTCCGTCATGCGGCTTTCCGGAGCGCAGAGGCCCTCCGATCTGCATGATAAAGACGGCGCCTTTTTCTTTGGAGATCTCCTTTTCCCGCTCCTTCGGACTGAGTCCGGGGTAACGGTCTTCCAGCTCCTGGGCTGTGATAAAAAAGATTTCTTCCGGAAGATAGGAAGGAAGGAACCCATAGTATCCGCAGATATACTCTTCGGTTTCCTTCATGACAGAATAGATATCACGAACCACCTTTTTCAAGGTGCTTACAGTGCGTGTCTCCTTGGAAATGATCTTCTCCCAGTCCCACTGATCCACATATAATGAATGCAGGTTGTCCGTCTCTTCATCCCGGCGGATCGCGTTCATATCCGTATACAGGCCTTCTCCGGGAGCGAAACGATAGCGCCAAAGCGCTTCCCGCTTCCATTTTGCCAGGGAATGCACGACTTCCGCTTCCACTCCGGTCTCCAGTACATCAAAATGGACCGGACGCTCCACACCGTTCAGGTTGTCGTTCAGGCCGGTTCGCGGATCCACGAACAACGGAGCCGTGACTCGATGAAGGTTCAGCTTTCTTGCCAGCGCCAGCTGGAAGAAATCTTTGATCTGCTTGATGGCAAACTGCGTCTGGCGGATATCCAGTTCAGAATGATAGGCTTTTGCCGGTTGAATGAGTGTAGACATGGGTACTTCCTTTCCTAAGGATCAGATGTAATCACCATATATAGTGATGTCCTGCTCCATATCGACGGCTTTCATACGGCCGTCTTTGCTGTTAAAGACCAGTTCCTGGTTTTTGACACTGACGCTGGTGTTCGGCCCGACCGATTTCGTAATGAAGGCGTTACCACCGATCACCGCGTTTTCACCAATCGTGGTTTCTCCCCCGAGGATCGAGGCTCCGGAATAGATGGTCACATTGTTCTCGATATTGGGATGACGCTTGACACCTCGCAGGCGCTGCCCGCCTCGTGTTGACAGAGCGCCTAACGTTACGCCCTGATAGATCTTGACATGCTCGCCGATAGTTGTCGTTTCGCCGATAACGATGCCGGTACCATGGTCAATGAAAAAGTATTTTCCGATGGTGGCGCCGGGATGGATGTCGATTCCGGTACGGCTGTGAGCATGTTCCGTCATGATGCGCGGTATGATCGGAATCTTCAAAAGGAATAATTCATGGGCCAGACGGCTGACAGAGATCGCGTACAGGCCGGGATAGGCGAAAATGATCTCATCATAGCATGTGGCAGCCGGGTCTCCGTCCAGCGCAGCCTGCAGGTCGGTGTCCAGATACGCGCGGACCCGCGGCAGATTTCTTAAGAAAGCCATGACTTTTTCTTCCGCGACCTGGTGGATCTCCTGCTCGGACAGGGAAGCATATTCGGCGCCATACTTGAGCGCGATCTCTGTCTGGCGATTGAGATTGAAAGCCACGTCTTCGATCAGGAGCGAGACCTGATGCGCGTTGCTGTATACGCGGAAGGTCCGGTCCTTCAAATGCCCCGGAAAAACGATCTTTAAAAGCTTTTCCAGAATGTCGATGATAATATCCTTATCCGGCTGGTTAAAACGGTCCTGCCGGTCAATAGGCCGGTCTTGTTCATAATCATCCAGGATGTCCTGGATCAGACTTTGGATCTCCTGTTGGATAAGACTCATGATATCCTCCATTGTAAGAGCCTGATGATCTGGCTGCTCATCAGTTTTATTTAGAAAGCAACGACTCGATAGAAGCGATCTTCACGCAAAGCACCAGGATCTCACAGGCTTCCTGAAGTTCCTCTTCCGAAGGGAAGGTAGGCGCGATGCGGATGTTGCTGTCATGCGGATCCTTACCATACGGATACGTAGCGCCGGCACTGGTCAGGATCACACCGGCCTCCTTGCACTTCTGCACGACCATCTTGGCGCATCCGCGCATGGTGTCCAGAGAAATGAAATAGCCGCCGCGCGGGTAGGACCAGTGAGCGATCCCCAGATCACCCAATTCTCTTTCCAGCGTTCTCCATACGATCTCAAACTTGGGACGGATGATGTCCGCGTGTTTCATCATATGCTCTTTGATGCTGGTCAGGTCTGTGAAGAAACGGACATGACGCAGCTGATTGAGCTTATCAAAGCCGATCGTCTGTACTGCCAGCTGCTGCAGGATGTCCTCAACATTGGCGACAGAGGTGGCGATGGCAGCCAAGCCGGAACCCGGGAAGGTGACCTTGGAAGTAGAACAGAATTTGAAGACCATATCCGGATGGCCGGCCTTTTTGCACTCGTCCAGGATCTCAGGGACAAAGTCCTGCTTCTCCGGCTCGTGGTAGAGATGATGTACGCTATAGGCATTATCCCAGAAAATACGGAAATCCGGTGCGGCCGGTTCCAGAGCGGCAAATTCCTTCACCACTTCTCTGGAATAGGAAATGCCAGACGGATTGCCATACTTCGGTACGCACCATATTCCCTTGACCAGCGGATCGTTTTCCACATACTTGCGGACCAGGTCCATGTCCGGGCCGTCCTCCAGCAGCGGAATGTTGATCATCTCGATCCCGAAGTATTCGGTCATGGCGAAGTGCCGGTCATAACCCGGGACCGGGCACAGGAACTTGATATGTCCCTGCTTGACCCAAGGCGTATACCCCATGATACCATGCTGCATCGCGCGTGACAAGGTGCTGTACATAACTTCCAGGCTGGAATTGCCATAGATCACGATATTTTCGACAGGGCATTCGATCATTTCGCTCAGCAGACGCTTGGCCTCAATGATGCCGGACAGACAGCCATAGTTGCGGCAGTCGATCCCCTCTTCGTTGATGCACTGTTCCGGATCCTCCGGCAAAGCCTCCATCATGCGCATGGACAGATCGATCTGTTCTTTGCAAGGCTTGCCCCGGGACATATCCAGATGGATCCCCCGCGCCTGGACCTCCCGGTATTCTTTCTCCAGCTGGGCACGCAGCAGCACCAGCTCTTCTCGACTCATCTTCTTGTATGGTTTGTTCATACGATCCGGTTCCTTTCTGTCGCATTTGAATCATAAGCCTCAAAAAAATTCATTGTTGGAATTTAATTATACAACAGTCAGTCCAATTTTGCAAGTTTATTTATAATTTCTTGCAAAATGCCGATTCCAGCCGATCCACAAACCCCATTTTTCAACTTGTTGCCCCAAAAAACAAAAAGCCGCCACGCAGGCGGCTTTTTTTACTTAATACTTAGATCTCCGGGATCTCGACCTCGATCTCATGACCAAGCTTGGCGGATTTTACGATGCCGTCAATGATGGCCTGATTATAGAGGATCTGAGAAGACGGGATCGGCGCGGTCCCGTTCTCATTGATCGCGTTCAGGAACGCGCGGATCTTCTTATCGAACAGCGGGATCGGGGAAGGAAGGATCGGGATCGTAGTCTCGACCATAGCGCCGCCGATCGTCTGATACAGGACCATAGGCTTATCCAAAGTACCATTCCAGCACTCGGTAGAAGGAATGCGAAGTCCGCCCTTGGTACCCAGGAAGATGGTATCACCCGGCGTGTCCATGTGCATAGCCCAGGCAATACGGAAGTCCAGAATGATACCGCCTTCGAGACGGACAAAGGCCGCCGCGAAATCCTCTACTCCGAAAACATCCGCATATTCCGGATGCGGGCGATACTGCCAGTAATCCTTGCTGGTGCCCAGGAAGTTGGACGTATAACCGGTGATGGTCAACGGTTTCGGATATCCGATCGCATTCAGGACCATATCCAGAGAATAGCAACCGATGTCACCCATCGCTCCGATACCGGCGGTCTTCTCCTCAATGAAGGTGGTACCGAACGGTGTCGGGATACCGGCACGACGGCCGCCGCCTGTCTGGATGTAGTAAATATCGCCCAGGACGCCGGAGTCGATGACCTTCTTGATCTGCATCATGTTCGGATCCAGACGCGGCTGGAAACCGATGGAAAGGATCTTTCCGCTCTCCTTCTCAGCACGCATGATCTCGACCGCTTCTTCAGTCGTAACACACATGGGCTTCTCCAGCATTACATGAACGCCCTTCTTCAGCGCGTAAATGGCGCATTCGGCGTGGGTCTTGTTATATGTGCAGACGCTGACCGCATCCAGCTCTTCGTTATCAAGCAGTTCCTTGTGGCTGGGATAGCAGCGGACGCCTTCCAGGCCGAAACGTTTGAAGAAAGCTTCTGCCTTGCCGGGGATCAGATCCGCGCCGGCCACGACCTCAACATCAGGCATCTTCATATAGCTTCGGATATGATTCTCCGCGATCCAGCCAGTACCGATGATACCGATCTTCAGCTTCTTATCTGCCAGAACGACCGGCATACCTTCGCCCATGTCCTTAAAAGCATCCAAGCCTTTGTCTTGAATCTCTGCCATAGTATATACCTCTTTCTGTGTTTTGCGGAGGCATTAAACTGCCTCCTCATCTTATCACTTATTTTACAGGAGCAGGATCGAATTTTCAACCGATAAAATTGACTTTATGGGAATATCCATCTATAATGCAAATAAGTCCATGTCAAGGAGGAAAGAATCTGTGAAATCCCGTTTTATCCATCCCTTGTTTCCAGAGGGACGCACAAAAGCGTTTACCCTCAGCTATGATGACGGCGTAACGCAGGACGAGCGTCTGATCGCCATGTTCAACAAATTCAAAGTCAAGGGAACTTTCAATATCAATTCCGGTCTTTTCGGACGCAAGGGTCAGGCCAATGGCCAGCCTATGCCGGCCACACACTGGCGTTTTCCCGAAGAGCGCATCGTAAACATGTACCAAGGGCATGAGATCGCGGTCCACGGCGCCGAACACCTGGATCCTGTCGCCTATCCTCTTCCCGTCATCGCCCAGGATGTTCTCAGGGACCGCGTCAATCTGGAGAATCTGCTGGGTCATCCGGTAACGGGCATGGCCTACCCCTTTGGCACTTACAGCGAAGATGTCGTGGCGCTTCTGAAAAGCCTGGGCATCGAATACAGCCGCACCGTCAAGTCCACGCATTCTTTTGACATTCCGGAGGATTTCCTGACCTGGCACCCCACCTGCCATCATAACGACCCGGAATTGATCGATCTGATCCAGAATTTCCTAAACAGCAATAGCCATGAGCTGAAACTGTTCTACCTTTGGGGCCACGCTTATGAATTTGACGGCCACAACAATTGGGGAGTTATAGAGAACGCCTTGTCCATCATCAGTGGCTATGATGACATCTGGTACGCGACCAACGGCGAGATCTGCCGCTATATCAAGGCCTTTGACCAACTCATCTTCAGCGCGGACGGCCACATGGTCGAGAATCCCACCGCCATGGATCTCTGGATCTGGGTCAGCAAAGAAGCTGTAAAGCTTCCGGCCGGTACCGTAACAACGATAGGACGTTGATCCATCTCATAAAAAACGAGCACAGACATACGCCTGCGCTCGTTTTTCTTATTGTTTTTCCATCAGCTTTTTCATTCGGTCCAGATGCTTGCCCGATGCGATCACGGAAGCGGACAGACGTTTCTGGATCTTAGGAGAGGCGTCCGGCCCGGCCATGGCGGAAAACCGCTTCGCGTTGATCTGCCGCTTGATCCTTGTCAGATCGTAAAGATTTCTGGCATTGAGGCCCCGGTACAGTTCCTTCTTGATCCGGACCAGAATAGGATTGGGCTTTACCTTGATCAACGCGATCTTTTTCAAGGTGCCGGCCGTTTTTTTATCATCCTTCGCCAGCTTTTTCAACGCTTTGCGCAGTTTTTTATCTTTGGTCTCTTTGGCCAGCTGCCGGTATATTCTGGCATTGGACCGAGCCGCTTTCTGACTGCGGATCAGCTTCTTCATTGCGTCACTCATTTTTACCCTCTTCTATAGAAACAATGTACATCCATCCTTACGGAACTGCTCGATCTTTTCTTTCAAAAGCTCTTTCGGCGCCTGAAAGTACGCAGCGATGCAATCCAGACAAAAGTACTCTGTGGCCCCGCGATTGATCATCTTTTTGTGCAGGCCGATCTCATCTTTTGTCAGTTCCTTGCCGCATTGTTTGCAGACTGCCATTACCGTTTCACCAGTCTGGCCCGGTAGACCAGGCAGTCATGCGCCGGCACGACCGGATTATAATACTCTGCTTTCGTTATCGTTTCTCCGGTGAAAACATCGGTCAGCTCCAAGGCATAGCCTGCGCTGTACGGAAGTCCCGCATCCTCGAAATTTGCGTTCACCTGTGCTTCACTATCTGCCGGATTGAAGTATGCCAACACATAGGATCCATCCGCAAGATGGCGGAAATAGCTGCGCCGTCCATCTTTCTCATCCCACAAGCGATAAGGCGCGCGGCCCTCCGGATCCTGATCGATCCGGATCAATTCCCGGTTCAGAAGCAGTTCCCGGCTGATCTCATTCAATCCTCTCAGATCCGCGCCGATCATCAACGGTACACCAAAGAGGCACCACAGGGCGAAATGCGTACGGTACTCCGCGTCAGTGCAGCCTCCGGTAAAAGCGACATTGCCCTTTCCATACATACCAACGACCAGCATGTCCATATCATTCCAGCTGTAGGCACCATTATAACCCAGATTGGCTTCCTGGCTATCCGCGATATCCATGATAGAACGGAAGCTTTCGTTGATATCACCGGTGGAACGGTACATCTGCGCGCCGGCACCGCGCATCCACTCCCATGGCTCTTCCACGCCCCAATTGCAGGCGGAAAGCAGGATAGGACGGCCGGTAGCTTTCAGCGCGATCGCCATGCGTCGGTAATGCGTTTTGCAGTCCGCTGTGCGGGGGAAATAGCAGAAATCATATTTAAGAAAGTCTACGCCCCAATCCGCAAAGGTCTGCGCGTCTACGAATTCATGGTCAAAACTGGCAGGATAACCCGCGCATGTGAGCGTTCCGGCGCAGGAATACATGCCGAACTTCAATCCCTTGCTGTGAACATAATCCGCGACAGCCTTCATACCGTGCGGGAATTTGATATGATCCGGAACCAGGCGGTCATTTTCATCACGGACCTTCTCTGCCCAGCAGTCATCGATGACCAGGTATTCATATCCGGCTTCCAGATAGCCATCTTCCACCATGCGGTCCGCGATCTCGAAGATCAGTTGTTCATTGATATGTGTTCCAAAGGTGTTCCAGGAATTCCACCCCATAGGCGGTCTCTGGCCAAGCAATGCAGCTTCCATGTATTCCACGCTCCTTCTTCGGATTTTGTTTTAGCGTATACCAATTCCTGATCTATGTCAAGTTGTTCATGGAAAACCAGAAACAAGAAAAAACCTCTTTTACAGATTTGCAAAAGAGGTTTTTATGCGCGCAGTAGGATTCGAACCCGCGGCCTTCTGGTCCGTAGCCAGACGCTCTATCCAGCTGAGCTATGCGCGCAGAAGCGGGTG
>ONBQ01000055.1 GCA_900316145.1 uncultured Eubacteriales bacterium | reverse complement strand
CGAGCGGCCGCTCGGGGGGTTATTTTAAGTACGATAATTTCTCAGTCTTCCGTATAGACCAAGCCCTTTTTCTTCCAGGAACCTCTTTCATACGCGATGAAGGTGATCAACGCGCCAAGTACCCAGGAGGTAAGCAGGGAGATGAACAGGCACAGGTAGCTGCCGGTCGGATGCTCAGCAGAGCGGGTGAAGTAAGCGATGGCGTAAGCCAGCGGTACACGGATGATGACGGTGGTGATGATGGAGATCCACATAGGAGTAACGGTATCACCGGCGCCGCGCATGGTACCGGAAAGACACTGCGTAACGGCCATGGCCACATAACCCAGAGCCAGGATCTTCATCATGTTGCGGGACAGATCGATCAAAGCCTCGGTTTCTGTGAACAGACCCATGATATAGTGACCGAAGACGACGACCAGGCCGGTAATGATGAAGGAAGTGGCAGCCGCGATGAGGGTACCCTGACGGGAACCGACCAGGACGCGGTCCGTCTTGCCAGCGCCGATATTCTGACCGGCATAGGTGGTAAGCGCCATACCGAAGGAGAAGTTCGGCATCATGACGAAGCCGTCGACACGCATGATGATGACGTTGGCTGCGATGACCATTTCACCAAAGGTGTTAGTGAGAGACTGGACCAGGATCATGGCCGCGGAGAAGATCATCTGGGTAACACCGGAAGGAATGCCCAGGCGGATGGTGGTACCGGCATAACGCTTCTCAAGCTTCAGGTACTTAGGCCCCATATCAAAGACGGTACGCATGTTGTACAGCTTGATGAAACTTAAGATCGCGGAAAGGATCTGCGCGATGATGGTGGCCAGTGCGACACCGAAGACGCCCATGTTGAACTGGGCGACGAACAGAATATCCAGTACGATGTTGGTGACAGTAGCGACCAGCAGGTAGATGAGGGCGGAAACGCTGTCACCCATGCCTCGCAGGATACCTGTGAGCATGAAATAGTAGGAAGTACCGGCAATACCCAGGACCAGGACCATCAGGTAAGAGTAGCACCAGTCGATGATGCTCTTGGGCGTGCCCAGAAGATTCAATAATGGTTTGATGATGATGGCGCCAACGATCATGATGATCAATGAGGTGACGGCCGTCAAGGTAAGGCAGTTGCCGATGACCTTGGACAGACCCTCGCGGTCCTTTGCGCCGAAATACTGGGATACCATAACGCTGGCACCCGCGGAAACGCCCATAAACAGGACAAGAAGCAGGTTGTAGATGGGGCCGGCGCTGCCAACGGCAGCCAAGGCGTTATCACCCACGTAACGACCGACAACGATACTGTCGACCGTGCTGTAGAGCTGCTGCGCCACATTGCCCAGCAACATAGGGACCGTAAACAGGACGATCTTTTTCCAAGGGGTCCCTTCGGTCATATCAGACGGAGCAAATAATTGTTTAATTGTCATGACATTACCTCGAATCTGTTAATATATTAATTATTATACTATGTATTAAATGAGAAGGCAAGAGAGGAAAAAACACGACGGAGCATTTATTTTTTACGGAAAGATTGGGATATTTCACTAATTTATCAAATTAAAGCTTTAAGGCATTGACAAACGAAAAATGATAAGGTATAGTATTGTGCATGTATACAATTGCAAATAATTAATTAGGGAGGACAATTCATGAAGAACAAATTATTAGCTCTTGTATTGATTGCAGCTATGGCTTTATCATTAGCCGCCTGCAGCACTCCGACCGGATCTGTAGATAATGATGAAAGCTCCGCCCCGGAAAGCACCGCCGAGGAAACTTCCCAGGAAGAGGCCTCTGAGGGAGGAGAAGCTTCAGAAGAAGCCGCTCCTGCTTCCAATGATACTTTCCCGACAGAGGGTAAGATCTTCCGTTATGCCATCGGAACCGAGCCCACCACGCTCGACCCCAACAAGGGCAACTCCATCGGCGATAACGAGATCCAGCACGCGATCACCGAGAACCTGACCCGCAACACCGGTGGTAAGGTTACCGCTGGTATGGCTGAGTCTTGGGACATTTCCGAAGATGGTACCGTCTATACCTTCCATCTGCGTGAGTCTTACTGGAGCGATGGCGTAAAGGTCACCGCCAATGATTTCGAATACAGCTGGAAGCGTCTGGCCGACCCGGCCACCGGTTCTCCGTACCAGTTCATCGTCGGCATCCTGAAGAATGGTAATGCCATCATCGCTGGCGAAGCTGCTGTCGAAGACCTGGGCGTCAAGGCTCTGGACGAAATGACCCTGGAAGTTACGCTGGAAAACCCGACTTCTTATTTCCTGAGCATGCTGGGTTCCCAGTCCAACTTCTCTCCGCTGCGCCAGGATATCGTCGAGCAGTGGGGCGAAGACTTCGCGGCGACCGCCGAGAAGAACGTTTACTCTGGCCCGTTCAAGCTGATCACCTCTGAAAACAACGAGTATCAGTTCATTCCGAACGAGTATTTCTGGGACAAAGACAATATCAACTGGGACGGCGTACAGATCTCCTATGTTGAGAAAGAAGACACCCGTCTGGCTCTGTATGAGCAGGGCGAACTGGACTATGTCGCGATCCCGACCGCTTATGTTGAGCAGTACAAAGATCAGCCGAACGTGAATTACTTCACCAACGGTAACGTCGACTATTGCTACATCAATACCGAAAGTGAAAACCCGGTATGGGGCAACCAGAACTTCCGTCTTGCGATGAACTACGCACTGAACCGTGAAGAATACAACCAGCTGGCCAACAACGGCGTCTACAGCCCGTACAACGCGCTGTGCTTCCCGGGTCTGCAGGGTAAAGACGGCAAGACCTACGGCGAGACCTATGATGTCGATTCCTATGCATATCCGATGGAAGGCGACCAGGCAAAGGCTCAGGAATACCTGGCCAAGGCCATGGAAGAGCTTGGCATCGCCAACGCTTCCGACATCGAGATCGAGTTCGTAACCACCGACGCTGAAGCCAACAAGAAGATCGCGGAAGTTCTGCAGGAGCAGTGGCAGAACGCCCTGGGCATCAAGGTCAACATCCGCCAGGTCACCTATTCCGAGATCTATGGCGAAGTATATCCGAACCTGGACTATGAGATCGGTTACGCCGGCTGGGGTCCGGACTATGATGATCCGTACACCTATCTGGAACTGTTCCGCTCTGATGTAAACTGGTACACCCCGTATGGCAACGCAGAAGTCGATGCCCTGCTGGATGCCTCCAAGACCGAGACCGACCTGAACGCCCGCATGGATATGCTCAACGAAGCCGAGCAGCTCCTCATCGCCGACGGCGCCTGGGTACCCCTGCAGGCCAGAACCGCCTACTACATCCTCGACGAAGACGTCACAGACATCACCTTCTACTTCTGCAGCGTAAATATCGACTGGGCGTACGGTGACCAAAAATAAGCAGACAAAGTCATGCTTAAAGCGTTGGGCGCTTGCGCACATACGCTGAAGCATGACCTTGGATGCAAAAAAGGCACGAGGACAAGAGTCCGAGTGCCTTTAGGAGCGCGAGAAGCGCGGAGGCGCTGAAGCGATCCGTTATTTTTAAAAGCAACTCATTTTCCGCTTCGCTTGAGCAACGAAGCGCGAGACCTAGATTTTTTCGATCATTTTATGGTACCAAAACGGAAAGCCCCGGACCTAACCTCTGGGGCTTTCCGCCAATCTAAACTTTATCTTCCGGGAGCAATCTGATGGCGAAATATATTTTAAAGCGCGTGATCGCGGCGATCCTGACTTTGCTGGCTTTGATCACGATCGTCTTCTTCCTGGTACGGCTGATGCCCGGCGAACCTTTTACGAATCCGAAGCTTCCTCCGATCGTTCTGGAAAATCTGAGAAAGTACTATGGCTTCGATAAGCCGCTGTGGCAGCAATACCTTCAGTACATGGGGAATCTTCTGAAGGGAGACTTCGGATACTCCTTCCATTACACGAACAAAACCGTTAATTACATCATTTCCCAGACATTCCCCTTCTCTGCGGACTTGGGCATCCGGGCCCTTTGCCTGGCCATTTCCTTCGGCCTGGTGCTGGGCATCCTCGCGGCGCGTAAACGTGGCACGAAGATCGACTTCTTCTGCGTTATCGTGGCCATCATCGGCACCAGCATGCCGGACTTCATTATCGGAGCCTGCCTGCAGTATTTCTTTGGCATTAAGTGGGGCCTGTTCCCCGTTGCAAAATATCAGGGATTCAAGTATACGATCCTGCCGGCCTGTGCCTTGTCCTTCTACACCTTGGCCCATGTTTCCCGTATCATGCGGGCCAGCATGCTGGAGGTCACGACGCAGGATTATATCAAAACAGCCCGCTCGAAGGGACTGTCAGAGCTGCGCATCACGACCAAGCACCAGATCCGCAACGCGATCATGCCGGTCATGACCATCCTGGGTCCGACGGTCGCGGCGGTCCTGACCGGTACCTTCGTTATCGAATCCATCTTCGCGATCCCCGGCATGGGCAAGTATTATGTGGAAAGCGTCAGCAATGATGACTATTCGCTGATCCTGGGCATGACGGTATTCTATGGTATCTTCCTGGTCCTGTGCAACCTGATCGTTGACATCATGTACGGCATCGCGGATCCGCGCGTGCGTATCGGTAAGAAGTAAGGAGGCCGGATATGATAGCACAAGAGAAATTTGTGATCAAAGGAAAAAATACCGAAAAGATGGAATCCATCAGCCGGCCGTCCTTGTCCTTCTGGCAGGACGCCTGGAGAAGACTGCGCAAGAACCGAGCGGCCTTCATTGGCCTGTGCATCCTGACATTATATGTGATCCTGGCCATCTTCGCCCCGATCCTGAGCAAGTACAGCTATACGGCCATGGACGCCCATGCGATGAATGCGAGACCGTCCCTTGCCCATTGGCTGGGCACCGACTCGACCGGACGTGACCAGTGGGTCCGCGTCTGGATGGGAGCCCGCGTATCGCTGTCCATCGGTCTTCTGGCGGCGGTCATCAACATGTGCGTCGGCGCGGTCATCGGAGGCCTGTGCGGCTTCTATGGCGGAAAGCTGGACATGATCGTCATGCGCATCGTAGATATTCTGTATGGTATTCCCAGCCTGATCATCACGATCCTGGTCATGATGGTCCTGGGCAAAGGTATCGGCCCGCTGGTCGTCGCGATGTGCGTCGTCGGCTGGATCGGGACCTGCCGCTTTGTCCGTGGTGAAGTCTATCGTTTGAAGGAGCAGGAATTCGTCATGGCGGCGAAGGTACTGGGCGTGTCGGACTTTGTCATCATCATTCGGCACATCATTCCTAACATCGTGGGCATGCTCGTCACCAATCTTTGCATGGCGATCCCCGGCGCCATCTTCCAGGAAGCATTCCTGAGTTACATCGGTCTGGGTATCGCGCCTCCGAACTGCAGCTGGGGTGTCCTTGCGAAAGAGGGCATCGCCTATCTGCGCATCCATCCGCATGAGATCTTCTGGCCGGCGTTCTTTATCTGTACGACCATGCTGGCCTTGAACCTTTTGGGCGATGGCCTGCGTGACGCGTTGGATCCGAAGTTGAGGGGTACTGAATAAGGGCCATCGCTCCATCGCTAAAAGAAAGCGATCGAGGCCCTTATCAAACTTTCGCGTGGCCGCGAAAGTTTCGATGACCCGAGAGAGACGGAATAAGGGCCATCGCTCCATTGCTAAAAGAAAGCGATCGAGGCCCTTATCAAACTTTCGCGTGGCCGCGAAAGTTTCGATGACCCGAGAGAGACGGGATAAGGGCCGTCGCTCCATTGCTAAAAGAAAACGATAAACTTTCGCGTGGTCGCGAAAGTTTCGAAATATTATGAAGAGAGGCTGCTATGCCAGAGAATATATTAGAATTAAAAAACGTCGTATACTCTTTCAAGACCTATGGCGGCAATGTAAAGGCAGTGCGGGACGTCAGTTTCGAAGTGCGGAAAGGTGAGATCCTGGGCATCGTGGGAGAGTCCGGCTGCGGAAAAAGCGTTACGGCCCAGTGCATCATGCGACTGAACCCGGAGCCGCCGGGATTCTTTGAAGGCGGCGAGATCCTGTACAAGGGACAGGATGTGTTGAAGATGAACAAGAAGGAGCTTCGGACCTTCCGCGGGCGGGAGATCGGCTTCGTGTTTCAGGACCCCATGACATCGCTCAATCCGACTATGCGCATCGGTAAGCAGATCGAGGAAGTGTTCCGCGGACACAAGGAGATCTCCAAAAAGGAAAGAAAGCAGAAAGCGCTGGAGATCCTTCGCCTGGTCGGCATTTCAGATCCGGAGATCCGCTATCGCAAGTATCCCCATGAGCTCTCCGGCGGTATGAAGCAGCGTGTCATGATCGCGATCGCCTTGGTCAGCCAGCCCAGTGTGATCATCTGCGATGAGCCCACGACGTCTCTGGATGTTACGATCGAGGCGCAGATCCTGGAGCTTCTGCTGGAGCTGAGGGATAAGTTGGGTACGTCCATCATCATGATCACCCATGACCTGGGCGTCATTGCCAAGATCTGTGACCGGGTCGTCGTCATGTATGGCGGCAAGATCATGGAGCGCGGCAACGTGGATGATATCTATTACGAGACCGCTCATCCCTATACGCGCGGGCTCATGAATTCGATCGCTCGTCTGGATTCTGAAAAGAAAAAGGAACTCAAACCCATCGAAGGCACGCCGCCGGATCTGTTCTCTCCGCCGGTCGGATGCCCGTTCGCGGCCCGCTGCGAGTATTGCATGGACATCTGCAATGAGATGCCCCCGGCAGAGTATTATTTTGACGAGGAGCACAGGACGGCCTGCTGGCTGCAGCATCCTCAGGCACCGGAAACAGAGTTCAAGCGTCCGGTCATCAAAACGGAAGGAGGGGAAGAATGACTATGGCGTTCGATCATACCCAGGAACCATTGGTCCGCGTGAACCATCTGAGCAAGTACTTCCCCGTGGGACATAGATCCCAGCTGAAGGCGGTGGATGATGTTTCCTTTGAGATTTATAAAGGGGAAACGGTCAGCCTGGTCGGAGAATCCGGCTGCGGAAAATCCACAACAGGCCGTTGCCTGATCCGCATTTACGAGCCGACGAGCGGTGAGGTCTATTACGAAGGCAAAGACATCACCAAGCTCAGCAAACAGGAGAAAAAGGAATTCACAAACAAGGTCCAGATGATCTTCCAGAATCCTTATGCTTCGCTGAACCCCCGTATGACAGTCAAGGAGATCGTGGGCGAAGGGCTGAAGCTCAATAAACTGCCGCAGGATCAGGTCGATGAGCGGGTGGAGCAGCTGCTTGAGACCGTAGGTCTTAACAAAGACCATATGTCCCGCTTCCCGCATGAATTCTCCGGAGGACAGCGCCAGCGCATCGGTATTGCCCGCGCCTTGTCCGTTGATCCGGAATTCATCATCTGCGATGAGCCCATCTCGGCGCTGGATGTTTCGATCCAGGCCCAGATCCTGAACATGCTCAACCGCCTGCAGAAGGAGCTGGGACTGACTTATCTGTTCATTGCCCATGACCTGAGCGTCGTGAAATACCTGTCCGACCGTGTCATCGTTATGTACCTGGGCACGGTGGTGGAGACGGCGGAGACCGAAGAATTGTTCTCCAATCCGATGCATCCTTACACGAAGGCCTTGCTATCCGCGATCCCGGAGGCGGATCCGGAACGGGCCAAGTCAAGCCGCCGCATTCCGATCAAGGGCGAGATCCCGAGCCCCATCGATCCGGCTCCATGCTGCCGCTTTGCCGGACGGTGTGACAAGTGTATGGAGATCTGCAGGCAGAGCGTACCGGAAACGAAAGAAGTCAGTCCGGGGCATTTTGTGGCCTGTCACCTGATGTAACATCTTGCTCTCCTCGGTGAGGTTTGGTATAATGATACTCATCCTTACAGAGGAGAGCTTTTAATATGAACACAACGATACTTCCCATCCACACCATCTGGCTGCTGGACCATTTTGTAGAAGAAGCGCGCAAGGCTTTTGGAGAAGGCCTGGTGGGTGTTTATTTGCATGGATCCGCGGCTATGGGCTGCTATAACCCGGAAAAGAGCGATCTGGACCTGATCGTAGTCGTCAAGGATGTTCCCGCGTTTGGGCAGAAGCTGGACTTTTTAGAGGCAGTCTGCCTTTTGAATCAGCAGGCTCCGGAGAAGGGCATCGAAATGAGTGTGGTCACAGAAGAGGCTTGCCGCCATTTCGTTTATCCGACACCGTTTGAACTGCATTTTTCCAATGCGTATAAGGATGAAGCCGCTTCGGATCCGGAAGGTTTCGTACATCGTATGATGGGCAAGGATCCGGACCTCGCCGCGCATTTTAAGATCCTGTACCACAGGGGCTTCGTCCTGTATGGGCCGCCGGTGCGGGAGCTGTTTCAAGAACCCGCGGCCAGGGATTATCTGGCCAGCATCGAGGCGGACGCAGAGGATGTGGCCGGCCATTTGCAGGAGGATCCGCTCTATGGTACGCTGAACCTGATCCGGGTCCTGGCTTTCAAGAAAAAGAATCTGCTGTTGTCCAAACGGGAAGGTGCATTGTGGGCTTTGGACCAGGCTGATCTGAAACCCTATCGTCCCCTTATCCACAAGGCGCTGGAGGCTTATACGGAGGGCACGGACCTGGCCGATGAGGGCGTTCAGGAACTGTGCGATGAGCTGCTAAGGCAGATCCATGATACGGAGCTTTCTTCCCGGCGCAGCTGGTTTCGGACATCGGATGGAGTGGAGGTCTGCTTTGAGGATCACGTTGTGCGGGTACGCGCTGACGCGCCGCTGAAAGCGCAGTTAAAGAAGGGTACAGATTTCACCAAGTCCTTGTTTGACGCCTATCAGAAACATGAAGGCAAGCCGCTTCAGATGAGCGTCCGGTCCTTGCAGGGGGAGCTTCGCCTGCATTACATCGCCGATCAGTGGTTCATCAAGCTGGAAAAGATATTCCGCCATCCCCGCTTTCTGCATGCGTTCTTCCATAAAATGCATGTCCATACCTATCAGATCGACTGCGGAGAACGCAGTGTCGATGGCAATCGTCTGCTTTTTGATTTTCTGGGCCTGTTCTTTGGAAAATAACAATGGAATATGAAAAAGAGGTCTTCTCCTGGAGAGCATCGGATCGTTAAGATCCGGCTCTTTTAAAAGAAGGCCTCTTATTTTTTTAATCTTCTGTTTTTAAAGCTTCCACCATGTCGATGTGGCGGTTCTTGCGGGCTACCATCCAGCCTACGAGCAGCGAAACGCCGAATGTCAGCAGAATGGACACGCTGTAGGTGAGGGGCCCTAGCATCAGATCCAGTTCATATTCACTGGCGAGAGCGGTCAGCAGCCACTTCAGGACGCCTACGCCGGCCGGCAGACCGATCGCGACGCCGACGATGGTCAGCCACAGGTTCTGCGAGATCAAAAGTCTGGCTATGAGCGGACTGCGAAAGCCCAGGACTTTCAAGGTGGCCAGTTCGCGGGAACGTTCCACATAGCCCATGATGCCCAGATTATACAGAACGACGATCCCAAGGATGACGGCGGCGACGATCAGCAGCAGGACCATGGTATCCATGATCTCGGTAAAGCTGTCAAAAGTATCCATCAGCTGAGATTTATCCTGCTTGCCGGCGATCAGATCCGACGTCGGAATGTCCGAAGCTGGAGTGGAAGTGTAGATCGAAGTGAGGGAGTAATCCAGACCCAGCTGATCCGCCAAGGCGTCCGTCATGGTGACGGACTCTGTCATGATCGAGCGATTGTATCCGATGACCTTGACCGTATAGGTATCGTCAGATCCATAAGGGGAGAAGGTGATCGTATCCCCGATCTTTGCCCGGTCTTTCAATCGCAGGCACAGATAAACGCCTTCATCCGACGGGTCGATCTGCTGATTGTCTTCATCGATGAGACGGTACAGCTGGCCTGGATTGTGCAGAATATCCAGCGTTATGGTATCTCCGCCCAGACTGATGCCGGACAGGCTTTCCCAGTCGCCATTAAGCTCTTCTGCCAGGGCTTTGGCCTCAGCAGGATCCGTCCCTTCCACCAGGTTGATCTTGGTGGTATATAAGGCAATATCATGATCCAGCAGGTCCAGGAAGCCATCCATCGTATCCCGCATGCCAAGACCGCCCACCAGCAGGATCATACAGCCGGCGACGCCGATCAGGGTCATCAAGGAGCGGCTCTTATGCCGGGACAGGTCACGCAGGTTCCACTTGGTGCCAAAATGCAGACGGTCCCAAAGAGGCAGCTTTTCCAGGAAAATGCTTCTCATCTTGCGTGGTGTGTAAGGACGCAAGGCATCCGCGGCAGAGCCTAACAGCTGCTTCCGCACAGAAATATAGCTGATCAAAGTCAGAAGCAGGATGGTCCCGATCATGACCGGATAGCAGAATTTCGGAATGACCGGAGTCCAATCCGGCATATCAAAGTAAGTGCCCATCGAGCCATCTTCGCTCATGATGAAGTGATTGAGCCAGAACCCGATCAGGACACCCAGCCCCGAGCCGATCAGCCCGATCATCAGGCCATAGGAAGTGTAGTGGCGCAGGATGCGGCGGTTCTTGAAGCCTAAGGCTTTTAATGTGCCGATCTGAAGCTTCTCCTTCGTAGCGATCCGGTGCATGGTCGTGACCATGGTCAGAATGGCAATGGCCAGGAAAAGGACGGGCAGGATCGAGCCCATGGTCTTGCCTTCTTCGGATTCGCCCCGGGACTCTTGATAGACGACATGTTCCTCTTTCGGAACGACCATGAGGGTCTTGCCAAGCGCTTCCCCTACAGCCTCTTCCAGATCCTCCTTTCCCATGTCGGAAAGCAGGTGGACCTGGGCATAGGCTTTAGTCTGCGCCTCCTGAAGCATTTCATCCGTAAGATACTCTTCCGGTATCTCCTTCAGAAGGGTTTCTTTCAGGATCATGCGAAGTTTCTCCGGAGACATATAGGCAAAACCGAAGGTGGTATAATCCGGCATCAGCTGATTGGAATCCGCGACGCAGATCATGTGCTCGCCGGCCTTGATCAGTCCCAGGACAGGGCCTGAGATCTCAGAACCCTGGAAAATGAGTGTCAGTGTATCACCGACCGCGTATCCATTCGTTTTCGCGAACTTGTCGGACAGCCAGAACCCATCCGCATTCTCGTCATAATCCTGGCCTTCCATCACAAGGAAAGTAGAAACATTGAAATCTTCGCTGACATCCAAAGCCAGGGAACGGCTGGAGTCCGCGACATCCAGATTGACGGACAGAAAGCGCGTAGCTTCCTGCACGCCATCGATGGAGACGATCTTCTCAAGATCCTCCTCGGTAAATCCCTCTTGGGTGTACAGACGATAATCCGCGTAGTGGGTGTTATCGAAAAACTGAAAAGTATCATAGTCGATGGTTGCCCACTCCATATTGAATCCCAAAAAGATCCCCATGCCCAGCGCGATCATCAGGATCATGGAAATAAACTGCGATCGATATCCCCAGGCTGTACGGAACAGTTTTCTAAACAGCATCACCAGTCCACCTCATCTGCCGAAAGCGGCGCGGCCTGTTCTTCCACTGACCGGATCTTGCCGTTCTTAACGCGGATCACAACATCCGCCATGCGCGCGATGTTCTGATTGTGTGTCACAACAACGATGGTCTTCTGATAATCCTTTGCCATATCCAGCAAGAGTTTCAGGACCATGACGCCGGTCTCGGAATCCAGGGCACCGGTGGGCTCGTCGCAAAGCAGGATCTTCGGATTCTTGCACAATGCGCGGGCAATGGAGACCCGTTGCTGCTCGCCGCCGCTCAATTCGGAGGGAAAGTTGTTCCGGTGATCCAGCAGGCCGACCTTTTCCAGCATTTCATCCGCAGGGAAGGCATTCGGAGCGATCTCTGACACCAGCTGGATGTTCTCATGAACGGTCAGGGTAGGGATCAGGTTATAGAACTGAAACACGAAGCCTACTGTGGCGGCACGGTAGTCAGCCAGCTCATTATCGGAAAGCTTGGAAATATCCTTTCCGGACACGGTGATGGTTCCTTCTGTGGGAGTATCCAGTCCGCCGAGAAGGTTCAACAACGTGCTCTTGCCGGCTCCGGACGGACCCAGGATCACGACGAATTTTCCTTCTTCCAGGGAAAGATCGACCTGATCCAGAGCTTTCAGCATGTGATCACCGGCGGTATAGACTTTGGATACATGATCAAATTGTACGATTGGCATGAAAATGACTCCTTATCGATGAAGGTTAGTTAATTCTAACTTCAATATACTATATCACACCGTACATCGCATTTCAAGATAAATCATGAAAAAGATCATTAAAAATCCCTGCCGGATACCGGGATCCAGCAGGGATGAGATTTGTTTAAAATGTGACGACCTGGTTCTTCTCGGCGGATTCAAAGATCGCTTCCATAAGACGCATCAGTTCGCGCTGCTGGTCGTGGGTCACGATGGGATCGGCCTCACCGTTTACGACCTTGGCGATGTTGCGGTAGTAATCCTTGATGTCCGTATCGATGCGCGGCAGGGGCAGTTCGCTGATGGTCTCCGGCGTACGCGGTGCCATGGTCTTGGTCAGACCGGCCGCAGTCACGATCGGAACCGCGTCATGCTCTTCATCCGCGGTCGCGATGACGATCTTGCCATTGACTTTGAAGTCCTCGATCACGGCGGTACCATTCAGGCCTTCCACATACCAGCGCGGCAGGTTGATAAAGTTGCTCGTGCCGACCTCGACCGTAAAGACAAGACCATTGTCATAGGTGAAAGTAGCGGTGAAGCCATCATCCACCTCTTCATTGGTAACATTGGAAAGCGTCGCATAGACGGTCTTGGGCATGCGGCCCATCATCTGATTCATCTGATCGAGCAGATGGACGCCCCAGTCCAGTACCATGCCGCCGCCATGCTCCTTGGTATTGCGCCAGTCACCCGGGATACCGCGGGAACCATGCACGCGGGACTGGATCGCGAAGACACGGCCCAGCATGCCGGACTCATAGATGTGACGGGCAACCAGATAATCCTCATCCCAGCGGCGGTTCTGGTGTACGGTGAACACGGAACCGGTGCGGTTAGAAGCAGAGATCATCTCCTCCAGGATCTCAGAAGACATGGTGACAGGCTTTTCGCTGATGGTCAGCTTTCCGGCTTCCATGGCCTGGATGCAGACATCCCGGTGCGCGTCGTTCGGGATGGCTACCGTTACGACATCGACTTGCGGGTCAGCCAGAAGTTCCTCAAAAGAAGAGTACGCGTGGATGCCGGCCTCTTCAGCGGCCTTGTTGCGCTCCGGAAGAATATCATATACACCCATCAGCTTAACTTCCGGGATCTGCTGCAGGGTGCGGGTGTGCCAGCCACCCATACCGCCGTATCCGACAACGGCTACGCCAACTATTTTAGACATTTCATATCTCCTTGCTATAATATTTCAAGCGCCATCATTATAACAAATCGACAGGCAGTGTCAATCCTTTTCAGTGGATTTTCCTGTGGATCTATGGTAGAATGAAAAATCATCAAGGAGGCACGGCTATGAAACTCACCACCTTATGTTATGTGGAATACAACGGCTGTTATCTGATGATGCACCGTGTCAAGAAACAGTTGGATGAAAATGAAAACAAGTGGATCGGCATTGGCGGCCATCTGGAAGAAAATGAGTCTCCGGACGAGTGCGTGCGCAGAGAAGCGCTGGAGGAAACAGGACTGGTCCTGAAAGATCTGCAACTGCGCGGGATCCTGACCTTTATCCTTCCCAAATGGGGCAATGAGCTGACCTTCCTGTACACCGCTTCGGTCGACTCGCCCCGGTTTGAGGAGAGCAATGAAGGGGTGCTTCAGTGGGTCCCCATCGGCCAGATCCAAGACCTGAACCTTTGGCCGGGCGACCGGGTTTTTCTGCCGCTTTTGCGAACACGGCAAGATTGTTTTTCCATGAAGCTTATTTATGATGAGGAAGATCTCTTCCTCGAGGCAAAAGAAGGATAGGAGGGCGTATGAACTATCGGACCTTAGGACGGACCGGACTGAAAGTCAGTGAGATCGGTCTGGGCAGTGAAGGATTTGTGAATCAAAGCGTAGAATATGGCGTGGATCTGATCGAGACCGCGGTCGGGGCCGGCATCAATTATTTCGACCTGTACAACCCGGAGCCCTATGTGCGTGACGCGATCGGTCAGGGCATGGAAGGCAGAAGAGAGCAGTTCATCATCCAGGGACATCTTTGCTCAGCCTGGCTGGACGGGCAGTATAAGCGGACCCGCAACATGGAGGAAGTCAAGCCTGCGTTTGAAGACCTTTTGACCCGCCTCAAGACAGACTATGTCGATATCGGCATGATCCATTATGTGGATGAGCAGAAAGATTTTGACCGTGTTTTTGGCGGAGAGATCATTGAATACGCGAAAGAGCAGAAAGCCCTTGGGCACATCCATTACCTGGGCATGAGTACGCACAACCCCAAGGTCGCGATCCAGGCGGTCAAGACCGGCCTGATCGATGTCATCATGTTCAGCATCAACCCGGCCTATGATATCCTGCCTCCGAATGAGGATGTCAATACCTTGTTCGAAAAAGAGACCTATGAGGCGCCGGACGTGCTTTCCAGTACTGATCCGGTACGCCAGGAGCTGTACAGCCTGTGCGAAGCGGAAGGAGTAGCCCTGACGGTCATGAAGCCCTATGGCGGCGGCGCGCTGCTTAAGGCGGAAGAGTCTCCCTTTGGAGCAGCGATGACGGTCAACCAGTGCCTGCACTATTGCCTGACCCGTCCAGGTGTCAAGGTCGTACTGGCCGGCGCGCATGATAAAAAAGAACTTCTGGAAGCGGCCGCCTACTGCGACGCCACAGAAGAGGAGAAGGACTATGCGGATCTGCTGAGCACCTGTCCCGCGCATCCCTTCACGGACAAGTGCATGTACTGCGGCCACTGCGCGCCATGTACCATGGGCATCGATATCGCCACGGTCAACAAGTTCGCGGATCTGTGCGAAGCGCAGGGCTTCGTGCCGGAAACCTTAAGAGAGCATTATGACGCGCTGGAGGTCAAAGCTTCTTCCTGCATCGAGTGCGGTGCCTGCGAGCCCCGCTGTCCGTTCGGTGTCAGTATCATCGAACACATGCAGAAGGCGCAGAACATTTTCGGAGAGTGAAGCACGCTTGCTGCAGGAATGATCGCGCCAGCAAGTATGGGTATATAAAATACTGGCTGAGGAGCCTGAAAAGTTTCTCAGCCAGTACAGGATCAGGGCAGACGGGCCTTAAGGGCGGCGCCATTGTCTTTGAGCCACTTGTGCCAACGGTCGTATTCCGGAAATACGCGGTACACTTCGGCATAGAAGCGCGGAGAGTGGTTCATTTCTTTGCGATGGCACAGTTCATGCACGACAACACTGTCTAACACTTCGGGAGGAGCCAGCATCAGCAGACAGTTGAAATTCAGATTGCCTTTGGAACTGCAGCTGCCCCAGCGGGTGCGCTGCGCGCGTATGGTGATGCGTCCGTAGGTGACGCCGACCATTGGCGCAAAGTGAGCGACCCGTTCCGGAATGACCCGGGCGGCCTGGCGGGCCAAAGCGCGTAACTCTTCTGAGGAGAGGACTTTGACCTGTGAACGGGCCTCCAGCACTTTTTTCTGATGCTTTTCGATCCAGCTTTGATGTTGGTCCAGAAAAGTTTCGATGTCACGGGCCGTCATACGATAGGGAGCACGCACCAGAAGCGTGCCATCGGGTCGGATCTCCAGCGCGACTGTCTTGCGCTGGGAGCGGATGAGTTGATAGAGCATAAAAACCTCCAGAAGGACATGACCTAAGCCAGTGTATCATCATCCGACGCGTCACCTATGATGCGTCCCAGCAGCATCTGATAGGCTGCCTCTTCCTCCTGCACTTTCGCTCTAAGCGTCAGGATCTTCTCTCGTTCAAGAAGTTCCGCACCGAGAAAAGTCAGGGCAGAGGCGGCCTTTTCTGTTTTTAGCACGATCTGGGTGTAGAGAGGGCCTTGCAGTAGGACTTTAAGCGAAAGGTCCCGGCTTACGAAGCCGCTGGTCAGGATGCCGAGCGTGTTGTAGATGGTGTCGTTGGCGATCGGACCGATGATGACATCGGTCTCCGCCAGAAGATCCTGATAGCCCCCGCGGTTGCGGTAAATATAGTCGAACCAGGTCTTGTCCCGGTCAAATCGCAGGATCTTCAGGCCCTCCGTTTCCAGTACATACCGGTTGATGTAGGTGTCCCGGTCCTTGCGCAGTTTGGCCCACCGCAGGGCAAACTGCTCATCATCCGAGAGATAGAATCCCTGGCCGAAGTCCGCGTTTTTGCGACCGTAGTGCACGTCGGGAGCTGAAATGACATCAAATCCGGTGTGGAATAAAAGCAGCTGACTCATGTGATCTCCTTCTTGTTATAAGAACTGTCCGGTTCGACTGTCCGGGCAGTTTTTCATTTCTTCAGGAGGACCGCTGAAGACGATCCGACCGCCCTCTTTGCCGCCGCCGGGACCCATATCGATGCAGTAATCCGCGTTGCGGATGACGTCCAGATCGTGTT
>ONBQ01000139.1 GCA_900316145.1 uncultured Eubacteriales bacterium | reverse complement strand
TGTCCAAACTGTGGAATGACAAGCACGCTCCGGAGGATGTCATCGCCTCCTGCAAGCAGACCCTCGAAGACCTGCAGCTGGATTATCTGGACTGCTATCTGGTACATTGGCCGTTCCCGAACTACCATGCACCGGGCGTATCCGTAGACTCCCGCAGCGCCGATGCCCGTCCTTACATCCATGAAGAGTTCATGGCGACCTGGCGCGCGATGGAAAGCCTGGTCGAGATGGGCCTGGTCAAGCACATCGGCACCTCCAACGTCACCATCCCGAAACTGTCTATGATCCTGCGCGACGCGAAGATCAAGCCGGCCATCAACGAGATGGAGCTGCATCCGTGCTTCCAGCAGGGTGAGCTGTACCAGTACTGCGTGGACAACGGCATCCAGCCCGTCGGCTTCTGCCCGATCGGTTCCCCGACCCGTCCGGACCGCGATATGACGCCGGATGATCTGGCGGATATCGAGCAGCCCATCGTCCAGAAGATCGCGAAGGCGCACGGCGTCCATCCGGCCGTCATCTGCATCAAGTGGGCGGTCCAGCGTGGACAGGTCCCGATCCCGTTCTCCATCCATCACAATGAATATGTCAGCAACCTGCGCTGCGCGACCGAAGATCCGCTGACCATCACCGAGATCGAAGAGCTCAAGAGCGTGGAGCGCTACTGCCGCCTGATCAAAGGCCAGGTCTTCCTGTGGAAAGGCGCCAATGACTGGCTGGATCTGTGGGATGTCGATGGTACGATCCTCGGCTGTAACGGTTATGAAAGGAAGTTCAACTGATGTTAGTCACCAGTAAAGAAATGCTTCAGAAGGCTCAGGACGGCGGTTATGCCGTCGGAGCCTTCAATGTAGAAAATATGGAAATGGTGCAGGCTGTCATTGCCGCGGCGGAGGAGTTAAACAGCCCGGTCATGCTGCAGACCACATCCTCCACGCTGAAATACGCGACGCCTGAACTGTATTTCGGCAACGTGAAAGCGGTGGCCGAGGCAGCTCAAGTTCCGGTCTGCATCCATCTGGACCATGGCAAGGACTTCGACATTTCCATGAAATGCCTTCGTGCCGGCTATACGTCCATCATGATCGACGGTTCCCATGAAGAGTTTGAGGAGAACATCCGCATGACCAAAGAAGTGGCGGACGTGTGCAAAGCCATGGGCATCCCCTGTGAAGGAGAGCTGGGCAAGGTCGGTGGCAAGGAAGATGATGTGGAAGCGGAAGGCGATGCCTACACCGATCCTCAGGAAGCTAAAGAGTTCGTGGAACGCACCGGCGTAACGTCCCTGGCCGTCGGCATCGGGACCGCCCACGGCGTCTACAAAAGCACCCCGGTGCTGAACGTGGAGCGCCTGTCCGAGATCCGCGAGGTGGTAGACATTCCCTTGGTCCTGCACGGGGCCTCCGGCCTCTCCGATGAGGCGGTCCGGGAGTGCATCCGCCGAGGCATCTGCAAGGTCAATTTCGCGACAGAACTGAGGCAGGCGTATACGGCTGCCGTAAAAAAGGTACTCGAAGAAAAACCGGAGACCTTTGATCCGAAAGTTTATGGAAAGGCGGGACGTGAGGCTGTCAAACAGCTCGTCATGAACCGTATGAAGGTCTGCCAAAGCGACGGGAGAGCATAATGGCGGCGACATATAAGGACATCCAGCGGGTGACAGGACTGTCCCTGGCTACGATATCCAAGTATTTCAACGGTGGTGTGGTCCGGGAAGAAAACCGACAGGCTATTGAGAAAGCCATCGAGGATCTGGATTATCATGTAAACGCCTACGCCCGCAGCTTAAAAAGCAAAAAGTCCCGGTTGATCGGAGGCCTGATCCCGGAACTGGATTCGACTTTCAATGTACGTATGATGGCGGACGCAGAGGTCTACCTGCGCCAGCGCGGCTATGGCCTGATCGTCTGCGATTGCCGGCTGGATCAGGACGCGGAGAAGGAAGCAGTTGAATTCCTGCTGGAGCGCATGGTGGATGGCATCCTGACTATCCCCTTTGACAAGACCGGTCGACATTTGGAAGCAGCCCGCAACCGCAACGTGCCGGTGGTCCTGATGGACCGCCTGGCGACAGAATTCCAAACGGACGCGGTGATCCTGGAGAATGCGGAAGCGTCCCGGCTCGCGGCAGAAGAATTCATCCGGTACGGGCATCGCGATATCGCGATCATCAACGGGCCGAACAGCTTGTATACGATGAGAGAGCGTATGCGCGGCTTCCAGGAAACGCTGAACAAGCACAAGATCCCGATCCGGGCCGAATGGATGACCGACGGTCCTATCACCATGGACGGAGGCTACACCAACGCCAAACTGCTTCTTAACATGTGGCACCGTCCCACGGCCATCTTCTGCGCCAACTATGAGATCACCCTGGGCACGATCGTAGCCTGCAATGAGCTGGGCCTGCGCATCCCGGAGGACATCTCACTGATCGGCTTTGACAACATCCACTTAACCAGCATCATCAAGCCTAAGCTGACCATGATCACGCAGCCGATGGAAGATCTGGCCAGAGAAGCGGCCAGGCTTTTGACCGCGCGTATCGAAGGAACTATGGAATCAGAAGAATTTCAAACCATCCGTATGCTGCCGCAGCTGGTAGCCGGAGAATCCATAAGGAGATTATAACGATGGCAAACACACAGAAGTTTGAACCCACCTTTGAGTCCCTGAGACAGTATGAAGTACCGGATTGGTTCCAGGATGCCAAGTTCGGTATATGGAGCCACTGGGGCCCGCAGAGCGTGCCCATGTACGGCGACTGGTACGCCCGCAACATGTATATCGAGGGCAGCGACCAGTATAAGTATCACCTGCGTCACTACGGTCATCCGTCGGAATTCGGATACAAGGATCTGGTCAAGCTGTGGAAGGCGGAGAAGTTCGAGCCGGAGAAGCTGATGGAAATGTATTACAAGGCCGGCGCCCGTTATTTCGTAGGCCAGGCCATGCATCATGACCACTTCTTCAACTATGATTCCGACATCAACCGCTTCTGCGCGACCAAGGTCGGCCCGATGAAGGACATCATCGGCCTGTGGAAGGCGGCCGCAGATAAGTTTGGCCTGCCCTTCGGCCTGACCGAGCACATGGGCGCTTCCTTCTCCTGGTGGAAGGTCAACAAGGGCTGCGACAAAGAAGGCCCATACGCCGGCGTTCCCTATGACGGCAATGATCCGGAATACCGTGATTTCTATTTTGACAACTATGAGCATGTGGATGGCCGGACCGACTTCATGACCACTCCGTGGTACACCCCGAACAAAGAGTACCATGAGCACTGGCTGAGCGTCATGAAAGAGATCATCGACAAGTATGAGCCGGACCTCCTGTACTCTGATGGCGGCCTGCCCTTCGCCATGGCCGATCCGCACACCAAGCAAGGAGCGAAGGACGATGATCCGGCCTATAAGTGTGGTCTGGAAGCCGTCTCCTACCTGTACAACAAGTCCATCGAGAAATACGGCGAGAACCGCGCGGTCTACAATCAGAAGGACCGCCGTCCCGAGATCTATACCGTCGGCGTCCTGGATATCGAGAAGAGCCAGCTCCCGGGCATTCAGGAAAACGTATGGCAGACCGATACCTGCATCGGCAACTGGTTCTACGACGTACGTCAGGACTTCAAGAAGCCCGGTCACATCATCGAGATGCTGGTGGACATCATCTCCAAGAACGGCGTCATGCTGCTCAACATCCTGCAGCGTCCGGACGGTTCTCTGGATAAAGAAGCCATCTACATTCTGGAAGAACTGGCCAAGTGGTTCGAGATCAACGCGGAAGCGGTCTACAACACCCGCCCGTGGCGCGTCTGCAGCGAGGGCGACAGCAAGGTCGTCATCAACCGGTTCCAGGAAGACGCGGTCGAGTGGACCAGCTCCGACTACCGCTTCGTCAAGAAGGGCAATACCGTTTACTGCCACATGATGAGAGCGCCGGAGAACCGCGTCGCCGTCGTCAAGAGCTTCACCGAAGACGAGCACGTCAAATCCGTCCGCCTGCTGGGCGTGGGTGAAGTACCTTTTGCGCAGAACTTTGGCACCCTGACCGTCAAACTGCCGGCTGAAATGCCGACCCCGTACGTCAACGTACTGGCGGTGGAACTGGCGTAAGGCATAGTAAAGATGAGATCCATTCTGATCAAAGATACCACCCGGGAGGAACGCATCCGGATCGTGAATCAAGGCCTGGCGGCCTGCGGGACCGAATGCGAAGGCTGCAACGGCTGTGACAACCTGGGCGGCGGAAGCGTAGAACGTATCTATGAACCGTATATCGAAGGCCTGAAGGAACTGAAAGACATCAATATGGAGTACGATCGAAGCATCGTACATGGATAACAAAAAGAGGAACTTGTCCCACAAGGATAAGCTCCTCTTTTATGAATTATCGATCGTCTCACTTTTTACGATAGATGATGATCGCGGTCGTCATGCTCAGCACCGCCACCACTGCGCAGATGATCAAAGACACCTCGTACCCGCCGGTCAGGTCATAGATGTAGCCAATGATGGAAGTGCCAAAGGCGTTCACCACCGTCATGATCATCGTGACTTTCGGATAAGTAGCGGCGTAATGCTCCTGCCCAAAAGCATCCCGGCACAGCAGTACCAGGCTCACGGTAGGCAGGGTGTAGACCACGCCGAACATGACCGCGAAGGGGATCATAAGGCCGCTCACATGCACCAGCAAAAGCAGTAAAGACGCGGCCAGGAAGATGGTGCAGTAGATCAGGATGGTGCGCTTGGCTCCGATCCGGTCCGCCGCGGCGCCGAAGATGATCTTGCCGGCGGTGTTGGCCACCAGACAGGCGGACAGCATGCCTGCGCCAACAGCTTCAGAGAAGCCGAAGGAGGTGGCCACGCTGGACATGTGCGGCGGGAAGGAAGAAATGAACGCGACCAACGCCGCGTAGGCAAAGGCCAGGATCAGAATAACACGGGAGATGGAAGCCCCATTGCTTTGAGCGACCTCCTGCATCTGTCTCTCGCCCTGATAACCCATAGGCTCCATATCGATATCATCCGGACGGAAGGCGATCGGAAACAGGATGGCGGGCAGGTACATAACGGCGATGATGATGCCATCGACCACGTAGGCGGTGCGCCAGCCGGCCTTTTCGATCACAGCGGACAGGATCGGGGTAAACAAAGCGCCTGCGATACCGGAACAGCCCATCGCGATACTGGTCAAAAGACCGGTGTTGGAATGGAACCAGTTGGTGATGATCATGGACACGGCCACGTTGCCCACCACGCCGGCCGCGAACCCGCGGATCGCGTTGAAAAGATAGAGCAGGATCAGAGAAGAACTGACAGCTAACAAGGCGGTGCATCCCGCGAAGACCGCGGCGCCTATGATCAGGACCTTCTTGAAATTAGGACCGCGCAGCTCCCTGGCAGAAAGAATACCGCCGACCGCGAAGATCAGGTTGCTGATGGTGAGCGTCAGGCTGACACTGCCGCGGCCTACGCCTAACTCCTCGGAAATGGGGGTGAAGAACAGACCGGAAACATTGGTCAGCATGCCCATCGAGGCTGCGGCAATGCCGCAGACGGCGATCAGGACCATCAAGTATTTCCCTTTTAATTGTTTCATGAGGAAAACCTCCCGAATATTGAATTCACATACCAATAAAAGAATTATAATCCTTGGAATTATGAAAGTAAAGACACGATTATTTCCATTGATTTGAAGGCGGATTTGCGGTATGATGGAAATAGATTTATAATTATTAATGTAATGCTGCATATTGATCCCATCTATGCAAATTCGCACTGTTTAGATGCGTTGGTACCCCACTGAGAAATCAAAAATCTTCGTTTAAGTGGGGTAAAACCCCTTGAGAACCATCCAAAAGGATCCATGGAAGAGACTCTTTGCTAGTGAATAAGAATGCTGAGAGGCTTATAATGACGTTTTGGTCAGGTTTTCTCATGCATTTTTCGTGTATAAAACTGTCGGTACCCCACTAAATGAGAAAATCCTGTGCTTTCAGTGGGGTACGCACATAAGGAGGTAGTACCATGAACGAAAAAACCAGTATCGAAAACACCGGTAAACTGGGCTTTGGCCTGATGCGTCTGCCCAAAAAGGGCTTAAAGATCGACGTCAAGCAAACATCCAAGATGGTCGATGCTTTTATGGAAGCGGGCTTTACCTATTTTGATACAGCTCATGTTTATATGGGATCGGAAGAGGCCACGAAGAAAGCCTTGGTCGAGCGCTATCCCAGAGAAAGCTATACCCTGGCCACCAAGCTGTACGCGCCTTCCGCTTTAACAGAGGAAGCCGCCAAGAAGCAGTTCCAGACCAGCCTGAAGCGCACCGGAGCGGAGTATTTTGATTATTATCTCCTTCATTCTTTGATGAAGAACAATTATCAGAAATATGAGAGATTCCATTTGTGGGATTTTGTCAATGAGCAGAAAGAAAAAGGCCTGATCCGTCACATCGGATTCTCGTTCCATGATGGGCCGGAACTTTTGGAGGAGATCCTGATCGCACATCCGGAAGTAGAGTTTGTCCAGCTGCAGATCAACTACGCGGATTGGGACAACCCGGCGGTCACCTCCCGGGCCAACTATGAAGTAGCGCGTAAGTATGGCAAGTATATCACCGTTATGGAGCCGGTCAAGGGCGGCAGTCTGGCCAACCCGCCCAAAGAAGTGAAAAAACTTTTTACCGACTATGCGCCGGATATGTCCGCGGCCTCCTGGGCCATCCGCTTCGTAGCCTCTTTGGATGGTATCCTTACGGTCCTGTCCGGCATGTCCAATGAGGAGCAGATGGCGGATAACCTTTCTTACATGAAGGACTTTAAGCCCTTGAATGAAGAGGAGCAGAAGATCATTCGCGAGGCCCGCCGCATCCTTGGCAAGTCGCAGGATATCCCCTGCACGGCCTGCCGCTACTGCACCAAAGGATGTCCCATGCAGATCCCGATCCCGGATATCTTCCAGGCTATGAACAAGCGCATCGGCGATGGGCAGATCGAAGAGGCCAGAAAGGCCTATCAGGCGATCCTGGATAAGGGTCCCGGGGCGGACGCCTGCATCCGTTGCGGACGCTGCGAGCAGGCATGCCCGCAGCATATCAAGATCGTCAGCGAATTGAAGCGCTGCGCGGAAACTTTCACGGAATAAGTATAGAGGGTGTCGTCTTTATTAGGCGGCACCTTTATTAGAAAGCATAAATATACAAATATTATGAATAAGTATTCATATAAGAATGAGATTTGTTTATTTTTTCTCTTTACTAAAGAGGCAAAATAAAGTATTATAAACAGGATAGTACAATTGGAAAGGATTATGCATTTATGATCAAAGCAGGCATCATTGGAGCCACCGGTTATGCTGGTGCGGAACTGGTTCGTATCCTGCTGCGCCACCCGGACGTGGAGATCGTCTGGTACGGGTCCCGCAGCTATGTAGAACAGCCGTATGCCGATATATACAGAAACATGTTCAAACTGGTCGAGGAGAAGTGCCTGGATGATGACCTGGACACGCTGGCTAAGGAGGCGGATGTCATCTTTACAGCCACGCCGCAGGGGTATCTGGCCGGTGTTATGACTGATGAGCTGCTGGACCAGGTGAAGTTCGTGGACCTGTCCGCGGACTATCGTCTTACGGACGTGCATATTTATGAAGAATGGTATAAGATCACGCATAAGTCTCCGCAGTTCATTCCGGAGGCGGTCTATGGCTTGTGCGAGATCCACCGGGAAGATATCAAGAAGGCTCGTCTGGTGGCCAATCCGGGCTGCTATACCACGTGCTCTATCCTGACGGCGTGGCCGCTGGTCAAGAAGGGCCTCATCGATCCGGATACCTTGATCATCGATGCCAAGTCCGGAACGTCCGGCGCGGGCCGCAGCGCCAAAACCGCGAACCTGTTCTGCGAAGTCAATGAGAACATGAAGGCTTACGGTGTTACGACTCATCGTCACACACCGGAGATCGAGGAGCAGCTGTCCCTGGCGGCTGGTCATCCGCTGGCTTTAAGTTTTACTCCGCATCTGGTACCGATGAACCGCGGCATCCTGGTCACGGAATACGCCACCCTTACCGGGGATCATACAGTGGATGAGTTAAGAGACGCTTTGATCGAGCAGTATAAGGACGAGCCCTTCATCCGTGTCCTGCCGAAGGGAGTGTGCCCGGAGACGCGCTGGGTAGAGGGCAGCAATTTTGTCGATATCAACGTTATGGTCGATGCCAGGACTCACAGAGCCATCATCATGGGCGCTCTGGACAATCTGGTCAAAGGCGCGGCCGGCCAGGCAGTGCAGAATATGAACCTCATGTTCGGCCTGAAAGAGGATGCGGGTCTGGACCTGGTCCCGCTGTTCCCGTAACATGGAGCCGCAGAATTATACGATCCGTGTCATGACGGACGCGGATTACCCGCAGGTCCACAAGCTTTGGAAGCAGATCTCCGGTTTTGCCATGCGCACCTTGGATGATTCCGAGGATTTCGTGCGCCGCTTCATTAGGCGGAATCCGACCACCAGCATCGTGGCGGAGATGGATGGCGAGATCGTAGGCACCATACTGGCTGGTCATGATGGACGACAGGCAAGTTTCTACCACGTCTGCGTGCGCAAGGACAAGCGGAAGATGGGCATCGGCACGGCCATGGCCACCGCCGCCATGCGGGCTTTGAAAGAAGAGCATGTCAACAAGATCACGTTGGTCGCTTTCCGCAAAAACGTGGTCGGCAACCAGTTCTGGCAGCATGCAGGCTGGAAACAGCGCGAAGATGTGAATGTCTATGAATTCGCGTTGAATGAAGAGAATATAGCGATTTTTAATGAGGAGACCTCTCAATGAATATCATCGATGGCGGAGCCACCTCCGCAAAAGGATTCAAGGCAGCCTGCACGGCGGCCGGCATCAAGTATAAGGATCGTACGGACATGGCCATGCTGGTCAGCGAGGCGCCTTGCGTAACGGCCGGGACCTTCACCCGCAACCTGGTCAAGGCCGCGCCGGTGCTTTGGGACCGCGCGATCGTAGAATCGGGATCCGAAGCCCGAGCTGTTGTGATCAATGCCGGTATCGCCAACGCCTGCACGGGCGAAGAGGGCTTTGAGGCTTGCCGCTTAAGCGCGGAAGCAGTGCAGGAGATCTGCGGGTTTACGCCGGATCAGGTCTTTGTAGCGTCTACCGGTGTGATCGGAGCCAAGCTTCCGGTCGACCGCATCACAGCGGGTATTACGGCCATGGCGCCGGCATTGGATCCTTCCCGGGAGGCCGGACACAATGCTGCCCGGGCCATCATGACCACGGATACTTTGCCCAAGGAAGCTTGCGTTACCATAGAGATCGGCGGCAAGATTGTCACGATCGGCGGCATGTGCAAGGGGTCGGGCATGATCCATCCCAACATGGGCACTATGCTGTGCTTTATCACCACGGACGCGGCTATTTCCAAGGCGCTTCTGCAGAAGGCCCTTTCGGAAACCGTAGAGGAAACCTACAACATGGTCTCGGTCGATGGCGATACGTCCACCAATGACACTTGCCTGGTCCTGGCCAATGGCCTGGCCGGCAACGATCCGATCCAGGAGGAAAATGAAGCCTATGCGGCTTTTAAAGAGGGCCTGATGGAAGTGAACCGGACCCTCGCCATGAAGATCGCGGGCGATGGAGAAGGGGCAACGGCTCTGTTCGAGGTCATCGTGGAGCATGCGCCAAGCAAGGAAGATGCCAAAGTGTTAAGCAAGTCCGTCGTGACAAGCAGCCTGTCCAAGGCGGCGGTCTATGGACATGACGCCAACTGCGGACGCTTCCTGTGCGCGCTGGGCTACTCTGGCGTCAACTTCGACCCGAACCTGGTCGACATGTATTTTGTCAGCGAACATGGCAAACTGAAAGTGGCACAGGATGGTGTGATCCTCGCTTACAGCGAAGAGAAAGCAGCCGAGATCATGACCACCGAGCACTTTACCGTTTTGTGCGATATGAAACAGGGAGAGGCCACTGCTACCGCCTGGGGCTGTGATCTGACCCACGAATATGTCACCATCAACGCGGATTACCGCTCCTGATGGTTGTAAATAATGGAAACGAATGGCGCGAAAGGCAATAGGAGAATCATGAAAATGCGTGACATCATCGATCAACAGGAAATGAGCAAATTCATTGACAAAGCATCGGTCCTGATCGAAGCTTTGCCATATATCCAGCGGTTCAACCGGAAGATCATCGTAGTCAAATACGGCGGATCTGCCATGCTGGATGAATCTTTGAAGGAACAGGTCATTGAAGACGTGACCCTGCTGAAGCTGGTCGGCTTCAAACCCATCATCGTCCATGGCGGCGGCAAGGAGATCAGCACCTGGGTCAAGCGTTCCGGCATGGAGCCGCGTTTCGTCAACGGCCTGCGCGTAACCGATGAGCCCACCATGGAGATCGCCGAGATGGTCCTGAACCGGGTCAACAAGTCTCTGGTGCAGAAGGTGGAAAAGCTGGGTGTCCTGGCAGCCGGTATCAGCGGCAAGGACGGCGGCCTGCTCAAGGTCGATAAAAAGCTCTCCGGCGGAGAGGACATCGGCTTCGTGGGCGAGGTCAAAGAAGTGAACCCCAAGATCCTGTTCGACCTGCTGGAAAAGGACTTTTTGCCCATCGTTGCGCCCATCGGATACGATGACAGTTTCCATTCCTACAACATCAACGCCGACGATGCGGCCTGCGCCATTGCAAAGGCTATGGGCGCCAATAAGCTGGTGTTCCTGACGGAT
>ONBQ01000032.1 GCA_900316145.1 uncultured Eubacteriales bacterium | reverse complement strand
TCATCCATCAGGAATACGCACCCGTCCGGAACGGACTTGGACATCTTCTGTCCCGGCGTGGTCAGGCCATAGATACGGGCTCCGACCTTGCTGATGAAGGGTTCCGGGATGCGGAATACATCGCCATAGATGTTGTTGAAACGGGTCGCGATATCACGGGTCAGCTCGACATGCTGCTTCTGGTCCTCGCCCACCGGCACATAATGCGGCTGATACAGCAGGATGTCCGCCGCCATCAGGGACGGATAGGTGAACAGGCCGGCATTGATGTTGTCCTTATGGCGCTCCGACTTGTCCTTGAACTGTGTCATGCGGCTCAGCTCGCCAAACATGGTGTAGCAATCCAGCACCCAGCCCAGCTGCGCGTGCGCCGGTACGTGAGACTGCAAAAACAGCGTGTTCTTTTCCGGATCCAGGCCGCAGGCGATGTAGATCGCCAACTGCTCCAGCGAGCGGCGTCTTAAGTCCTTCGGCTCCTGACGAACGGTGATGGTGTGCATATCCGCCATGAAATAGTAGCAGTCATATGTATTGACACGGTCCGCCCAGTTCTTGATCGCTCCCAGGTAGTTGCCCAGATGCAGATCGCCGCTGGGCTGAATGCCCGATAACATGATCTTCTTTTCAGAATCCATAATCCTTCCTCCTAAATAAAAGGGTCATAACTGTTTAAGTCTATCATGCGTATTTTTTGTTGTCAACCATTTCGTGACCGATTATCCCCTTGACCGCGCCGCTATATTGATTTATAGTATAAATAAGAATCATCGTCTGAATTCCATTTTAAGGAGGTTCCCTATGTGGACAGAAAAACAAACTGAATATGGCTTTAACATCGTCGAAAACGAAGGCGGAAAAAAGCTTTCCTACAGCCCTGCTTCCGGCGTCAAGATCATTGAAAAAGACGGGTTCGCTTTCAAAGATCTGGCCCGGACCGGCGAGCTGCTTCCCTACGAAGACTGGCGTCTGTCTCCGGAAGAACGTGCGGATGATCTGGCCAAGCGTCTCTCTGTTGAGCAGGTCGCAGGTCTGATGTGCTTCTCCGCGCACCAGTTCAACATGGGTCCGGAAGCCAACGAAGACCAGAAGGCTTTTATGGATCAGCACCTGCGCTCCGTCCTCAATTCCGGCGGTCTGGCCGGCATTCCGGATGAGGTCCAGATCCCGTGGGCCAATGCCATGCAGCGTTATGCTGAGAGCAAGGAATTCGGTATTCCGTGCTACATCGCGTCCGACCCGCGCAATGGCGCCGGCGTTTCCGACTGGCCGGGCAACCTGTCTCTGGCCGCTACCTTCGATCCCGAGATCGCCTGGGAGTCTGCGAAGTGCCAGTCCCGCGAACTGCGTGACTTAGGTATCGCCTGCTTCCTGGCTCCTCAGGTCGATATCTCTTCCGAGCCACGCTGGTACCGCAACAGCGGCACCTTCGGCGAGGATCCGGCCCTGTCCCGCGACATGGTACGCGCCTTCTGCGACGGCTTGCAGAGCACCTATGATGAGAATGGCAATGACCTGGGCTGGGGCAAGGACTCCATGACCGCTATGGCCAAGCACTGGACCGGTGAAGGCGCCTCCGAAGGCGGCCGTGAAGGTCACATGGAAGGCGGCAAGTACGCAGTCTATCCGAACAACAACTTTGAAGCACTGATGATCCCCTTCGTTGACGGCGCGTTCAAGCTGAAAGGCAAGACCGAAAGCGCGCAGGCCATCATGAGCTCCTACACCATCTCCTATTCAGATGATGGGTCTCTGGGTGATATCGTCGGTTCCAGCTTCTCCAATTACAAGATCAAAGAGATCCTGCGCGAGCGCTATGGCTTCACCGGCGTCGTCTGCACAGACTGGATGGTCCTCAACAACTATGCCCGTAAGAACGGCTGGGGCAAGGGCATCGAAGATGATGACGTAACGCCCGCCCAGCGCGCCTTTATCGCGATCATGGCTGGTGTTGACCAGATGGGCGGCTGCTCCGATCCGCAGATCCTGATCGACGCTTACAAATACGGCTGCGAGCAGATCGGCAAAGAGAAGATGGATGAAGCCTTCGCTACCTCCGCGCAGCGACTGCTCCAGGGATACTTCATGACCGGCATGTTCGAAGATCCTTATCTGGATGAGAAAGCGGCTCTGGCTGATGTCAATTCCGAAGACAAGCAGGCGGAAGCTCTTAAGGCTCAGATCAAGGCCGTCGTTATGGTCAAGAATGAGAACGGCGCCATTCGCCCGCATGACAAGCGCATGAAGGTCTACATCCCGGCTCTGTACGAAGCTCCGCATATCGAGATGGATCACGTCCGCGGCGCGGTCATGGGCGAAGCCAAGGCTTCCTACCCGATCAGCCTGGACATGGCTTCCAAGTATTTCGATGTCGTGACCGATAAGGTCGAAGGCGCCGAGATCACCCGTCTCACCCTGGATGAGCTTCAGGGCATCGATATGATCCTGATCCCCGCCCAGGAACCCGGCAACTCCTATCCGCAGGATGGCCGCGGCGAAGACGGACTGTTCGTTCCTCTGACCCGTCAGTATCGTCCGTATGTGGCGGATGGCCCGCACGTACGCAAGGTCTCCATCGCCGGAAACGACTTGCCGGATGGTACCAAAGAAAACCGCAGCTACTTCGGCCGCAAGGCACTGACCACCAACGAAGAACAACTTGACCAGATCCTGGAAATGGCTGACAAGGCCAAGAAGCTTGGCGTACCTTCTGTCGTGACCATGTTCACCGGCCGTCCCATGTGCTTCTATGAGTTTGAGCCCGAAGTCGATGGCATCATCGTCACCTTCTCCGCTCCGTCCGTATACGGCGGCGGCACCGCTTCCTCCGAAGCCCTGGCCGCGATCGTAGCCGGCAAGTATGAGCCTTCCGGCCTGCTGCCCATGCAGATGCCGAAGGATATGGACGATGTCGAAGCCCAGGCCGAAGACACTCCGCGTGATATGGAATGCTACACCGACTCCGTCGGCCACAAGTATGACTTCGCTTATGGTCTGAATTACAGCGGCGTCATCTGCGACGATCGTGTCAAGAAGTATGCCGTTCCGGCACTGACCGAACCCGAGAACAAAGGCGTCTGATCCGATCCTTTTGTAAATATTAAACTCTAATAATGAAACACCCTCAATACCGCTTGTCCGGTATTGAGGGTGTTTTTCATTTGTAAGCTTCTGATAATGAGCTTGATCTTATCCCATTACGTATAGATAGAGGCTGTGAAATACATAGTGATTCAAAACTGCTTGTCTCGCACACAGTTGTTACCTGATGGTTTTTATTATTACGAGCCTGCCCCGTATAGTGCCAAGATCCTACAGGATGAGAAGAAAAGCGCATGTGATATCACGTAAATTCAAACCCATTTCCGACGCCATTACGGGACAGATCCTTTTGTCGTTTTCTGACCCGGTAAAACAGAAGCAAAGCCATCAGAAAAACCGCCTTTTTACGGTATGGGACAACTTTTTTGATTTATAACAGGTAGGGATCCCCCGCATTACCCGATGTGACTTGCAGATCTGATCTCACATGGTAATGCAAATTCTCCGAAACAGCGAGGACAACACAAAACGAAGGCTTCCTGACAAAGCCAGTTGGCCTTCGTTTCATTAGGAACTAATTTCACACTCTCTTTTAACTTGGTTTATAATCTCGTATTTTTTATTTCTTTGCGCGTGGCAAGCAGGCCGCAGATCACGAACAGACCCGCCGCGACTGCGAAAGCCCAGAATCCATACTTTGCACCTGCTTCCGTAGTGGCAGCCAGTTCTCCCTTTGATTGTGCCGCCGCCATAATGGTGGAGGCGATGGCTGTTCCGACCGCGCCGGACAGCTGCTGGAGCGTATTGAAGGCCGCGTTGCCATCCGGATTCAATTCCTGCGGCAAGGCGCTCAGGCCATTGGTCATCACATTGCCAGAAGTCAGGGACTGTCCGATCGTATAGATGCAGTAGATCGCGGCCATGATGGTGATGGACACGCTGCGGAACAAGATCGAAAGCAGGACCATAGCGACCAGTACACAGCAGGTACCGCTGCGGATGGGCAGGGCGGCTCCCTTTTTGTCATACAGCTTGCCGCTGAAGGGGATGATCAAAGCTCCGATCAGACAGCCGGGCAGCATGATCATGCCGGCGGCAAAGGCGGATTCTCCGCGGGACAGCTGCGCGTAATTCGGGATGATAAAGCCGATCCCTAAGGTGATCATCTGGATCAGGATCATGCACAGCAGGCTGAAATCGAATTTCATCGTGCGGAAGATGTTGATCCGGATCAAAGGCCGTTCCGCCTTCGCGGCATGCCGAGTGTACAGGAAACCGAAGCACACGGCGGCCAGCAGAAGGAGGATCGCGGGCACCAGATGAACGCTCAGCTGATTGAGTCCGAGAATGAAGCAAACGAAGCACACCGCCAGCAGTCCGTTGCCCAGGATGTCATAGGATATCTTTTTGGGTTCGGAGACCTGTCGGATGGAGAAGACTCCGACGACAAGGGCCACCGCCAGCAAGGGGAACAGCGTGATAAAGATCATGCGCCATCCGAAGTTCGAAATGATCATGCCTCCGTAGGAAGGGCCGACGGCCGGCGCCATGGCGGTGACCATCGTGGCCACACCCATCATGAAACCCATCTTCTCAAAGGGGGCCTGTTCCAGCACGATATTGAACATGAGCGGCAGGGCGATGCCGGTACCGATGCCCTGGATCAGGCGGCCCAGAAGCAGCACCCAGAAGGAGGGTGCCAGGATCCCCAGCAGGGTACCGATCATGAAGGTGATGATCGCGAACAGAAACAGCGGTTTCGTTTTGAACCGGGTCTTTAAAAAAGACGAGGACGGGATCACTACGGCCAGCACCAGGAGGTAACCGGTCGTGATCCACTGTACCGTTCCGGTGCCTACGGAAAACTCTTTCATTAACGCAGGAAACGCGATGTTCATGGACGTTTCCACTACTACTCCGACAAAAGACATGATCCCGGCGGCGATGACCGACAGGATCAGTTTGGCATCCATTCTTCTTTCAAATGGCATAGCTTATTTCTTTTCTTCCTCCCATGCAGTATAGTCAGGCTCTTCTTTTGGTTCTTCATAGACCGGGCGAGGGGTCTCGGCATCCGGATCTTTCCCTTGCTGGAATGCCTTCTTGCGGGCTTCCTCATACCGGCGCAATCTCTCCAGCTGCGGATCGACCATGCGGTGGAACCGCCGGTTGGAGACGACCAGATATACGATATACAAAGCGATCAAAACGATCAGGACTACGATGATGATCCAAAGGTATTTTTCCATAAAAATTCCTCCTTTTCATTCACATATCTCTTTGGTTCGCGACGCTTATTGCTCCATCTCCCGGCATTTTTCCAGCAATTCGATGATCGGCAGCTGCTGCGGGCAGGCGGCTTCACACTGACCGCACTGGATGCAGTCGCTGGCCTTGCCCTTGTCCTGCGTAACGATGGTATATTCACGCACTGTGCGGAAGTGGGGGCTGCCCTTCATGCGGTTGGCCACGGTGAAGATATCCGGGATCGGGATCTCCATCGGACATCCTTTAGTGCAGTAGCGGCAGCTGGTACATGGGATGGACTTATCCCCGTTCAGTGCTTCCTGCGCGGCCTTGATGACTTCTTCCTCATGCTCGGTCAGGGGCTTGAAATCACGCATGTAGCTTAAGTTGTCCTCCATCTGCTCCAGGCTGCTCATACCGGAAAGGACCGCCAGGATGTTATCCTTGCTGGCTACGAAGCGGACCGCCCAGCTGGAGTAGGAAAGGCCATTGTTTTCTTTATCGAAAACGGCTTTGACTTCATCGATCGGGTCCGCCAGGATGCCGCCCTTGACCGGCTCCATGACGATGACCGGCTTGCCATACTGCTTGCAGATCTCCCAATTGCGGCGGGAGGCTACGCCCGGGTTCTCCCAGTCGGCATAGTTGATCTGCAGCTGTACGAACTCCGCGTCCGGATGCTTCTCAAGCAGCTCTACCAGCAGGTCGGGATCCCCGTGGAAGGAGAAGCCATAGTGCTTGATCAGGCCTTTTTCCTTTAACTCTTTGACGAAGTCCCACAGATGGAACTTTTCATAATTCTCGTAATTGCTTCTTTGCAGCGCGTGCAGCAGATAATAATCGAAATACCCGGCCCCGGTGCGCTCTAAGCTGGTGTAGAATTCCTGCTTCAGGGTCTCTTCATCCAGGCCTTCGCCCATGGCAATGAGCTTGGTGGCCAGCGTATAGCTTTCTCTGGGATAACGCTCGACCAGCGCCTTTCTAGCGGCTTCTTCAGAGCCCTGATAGGCAAAAGCGGTATCAAAATAGGTGCCTCCGGCTTCGATGAACTTATCCACCATCTGGCTGACCTGCGGTACATCGATCTGCCCGTCTTCCAGGCGGGGAAGGCGCATCAGGCCGAAGCCCAGTTTAAAAGGATTGCTTGCGATATTGACTGACATGGTTAAACCTCTCTTTCCCGTCAATAATTCAGTACTGTTGCTGTTAAGCATATTATATCATATGTATTCTTTTTATTGCAAGTGGATGGAAAGGCGTTGCCTGAAATCCTGAAATCCATTATAATGGGATTATCTTTTTTAAGGAGGGTCCAGTCATGACCAAGATCCGCACCATCATTACGCAAGACGCCGAAGTCGACGATCGCAATTCCCTTCGTCACTTCTTATTGTATGCCAACGAAGTTGAACTGCAGGGCATCGTTCAGACTTCTTCCAAATTCCACTGGGTCGGGATCCCCGGTGCGGTAAAGCCCGTACGTGAAAAGAGCGAGTTCGAATTCGCCGGCGAGGAAAGCGGCCCGTTTGATCAGCCGTATCGCTGGCCCGGCACCGAGTGGATGCAGGAAGTCATCGATGCTTATGAAAAAGACTACCCTCACCTTGTCCTTCACGCGGAAGGCTACCCCACCCCGGACTATCTTCGCTCCATCACCAAGATCGGCAACATCGGCTATGAGGGAGAGATGGAAGCACCGACCGAAGGTTCTGAACTGATCCGTCGTACGATCCTGGATGATGATCCCAGGCCCTTGTATCTGCAGGTCTGGGGCGGGACCAACACCATCGCCCGCGCGCTCAAAGACATTCAGACCGAGTTTGAAAACACCCCGGAATGGCCGGCCCTGCATGAGAAGATCTCTAAGAAGGTCATCATGACCGCCTGCGGCGAGCAGGATCCGACCTACCGCAGCTATATCGCTGAGGAGTGGCCGGACATGCAGTTCGTAAAGACCTTGCAGATGCTTAGCTACGCCTATCCCTGGACTGCCATGCCGGAGGGTGAAAGCAAGGATACCCTGCGCGCGGCCTTTATGAAGTCCGAGATCCTAAACGGCAAGAGCGCCTTGACCAAGGATTACTGCACGTGGCTGGACGGCCATGTTTACCCTGGGGAAAGTGCTACGGACCAGTTCGGCTCCAATCCGGATCTGCTCAACACCTGGTTCGGCTTTGCTGTCATGGGCATTCCGAAGGCGGAGCCTTTTGATTTCCTCTCCGAGGGTGATTCTCCCACGTACTTCCCGTTATTCGACTGGGGCTTCCGCACCCTGGAGGACTTTTCTTACGGCGGCATCGCGGGCCGGTATGCCAAGGTCTCGAATCAGTTCAATTCCAAAGGCCAGCCGCTCAACGTATGGGATGTCGTGAAAGATCCTTACACGGACCGTGACGGCAATGTGACCGAGGCAGAGTCCATGTGGCCTTATGTCTGTGACATTCAGCGGGATTTCGCCGCCCGCGTTGCATGGTGCGCCTCCTCTTATGAAGAGGGAGAGCACGCTCCGGCCCTGACGGTTGAGCCCGGCCTGGATCTTTGCGCGAAGCCAGGGGAAACGGTCTCGCTGAAGGCGACCTCGGATACCGCGGTGACCTTCCGTGTCTATGCTGAAGCAAGCGCTCCCTGCGCGAAGGAAATCGTGATGGACGGCGGCACCTTTACCGTTCCGAAGAACGCCGCAGCCGGTGACAAGATCCACGTCATTGTTAAAGCACAGGCAGGCGGCCATTTCCGCCTGGTCCATTATCAGCAGGTGATCATCACCGTCGCCTGAAAAGAAGCTGTTTATGAAAAGAAAAGGATATCTGCTGCCGGTGGCCTTGCTTGCCCTTGCGGTCATCATGATGGTCATCGGCTCTTTGTCCGGCCAGATGGACGACGTCCTGACCAAGGCTGTCCATATCTGCATGGAGTGTATCGGCCTTGGGTAAGAGCATACGTAAGCACGCCCGCAGGATCGTTCAGGTCCTTTGGGGCTTTCTGTCCAATGGTTATGTGAAGGGATTTCTTCCCGGCGCGCCGATGATCTATCAAGGCCCGCTCAAGCGTTTCTGCGTTCCGGGCATGAACTGCTATTCCTGCCCAGGCGCGCTGGGGGCCTGTCCCATCGGCGCTTTGCAGGCTGCTCTGAATGAGCGCCACCGCAGGTTTCCGTCCTATATCCTCGGATATCTGCTGGCCATAGGGGTCCTGGTGGGACGCTTTATCTGCGGATGGCTGTGCCTGTTTGGTCTGGTGCAGGAGCTGTTGTACAAGATCCCTGTCCCTAAGCTTCGGATCCCGGAAAAGGTGGACAAGCCGCTGCGTTATCTGAAGTACGCCGTCCTCGCGGTCCTGGTCATAGGGCTTCCCTTGTTTTACCGGACCGATGCCGGTACCGGCCTTCCCTTTTTCTGCCAGTTTCTCTGTCCCGTCGGCACCCTGGAAGGCGGCGTGCCCCTTGTTCTTTTGAACAGTGTACTTCGCCCGGCGCTGGGCTGGCTGTTTCGCTGGAAGATACTGCTGTTGGTCCTGGTCATCCTCTCCTCCATCGTCATCTACCGGCCGTTCTGTAAGTATTTATGCCCGCTGGGCGCCTTTTACTCCTTGTTCCAGCGCATCAGCCTGATCCGGATCCAGGTGGATCCCGTAAAGTGTACTGGCTGCGGGACTTGCGGCAAGGCCTGCGGCATGCAGGTCGATCCTCATAAAGTCCCCAATTCCACCGAGTGCATCCGCTGTGGGGAATGCATTCAAAAATGTCCCGCTCATGCTCTGTCTTTCACCGGGCTTGGCAAGGAGCTCCATCTTCGTCCCAGGGAGGATTCTGTTCATGAAAAAACATCTGCTTGATCTTCTGATCCTTTTTATCGCTTTATTGATGCTTACTTCCTGCGGCAAAAAGGCCGACGATAAAGATGTCATCCGGTTTGAAACGACGGATCTGGAGGGCAACACGGTCAGCTCCGAAGATATCTTCAGCGAACACAAGATCACCCTGGTCAACATCTGGGGCACCTACTGCGGCCCGTGCATCAATGAGATGCCGGATCTGGAGATCCTGAACCAGCGGCTGGCTGAAAAAGACTGCGCTATCATCGGCATCGTATCGGACGTCAGAGGCTCCGGTGACACCGCCCTGATCGGGACCGCGAAGGAGATCGTCTCCCAGACCGGCGTGACCTATGTCAATCTGGTTCCCTGGCAAGGATGGTACGAAAAACTGATGGCGGAATACATCCCCACCACTTACTTTATCGACTCTAAAGGCCACATCGTAGGTGAGGCCGCTGTAGGCGCCCGCGGCGCGGATGATTACGAGGCGCTTCTGGATGAAGTTCTAAAAACTCTGGATGGAGGAAACTGATCCTTGATACGTTTTGATACTCGAGATACCAAACCGAAACTGTATAACATAGCGATCCTGACGGTCATCACGGCGCTTATCATCATGGTCCTGGCCCTCATTGACAAAGAGGGGACCAAGATCATCGTAAGTTCCCTGCTCATCGCCTATTGCGTGGTTGTGATCTACATGCTGCAGCACGCTTTCGCGGAGCAGCTTCGTTACAATCCCTATTCTTACAACACGATCTACTATTTCGGATTTTCCTTATTCATAGCTTTTATCCTGCTGATCTACGTGGGATTGCTGATTGATCAGATCCGCGAGCCGGACATTTACAACGCCAATCAGTCAATACTTGTCGTTTATGAGTCCGCCAGGGCATTCATGTTTTATACCAGCCCCTTTATCCTGGTCTTTTCGATCTGTCTGTGCGTGTCCAATATTTCGCTGATCCGGCATGAGGGCTACCGCCCGGTCAATCTCCTTGGCATCCTTCTTTCTCTGTTTCTGGTCCTGGGAGAAGTCTTTTTATGGCGGTTCGACTATTACGTATCCGGCAGTCAGTTTGAAGTAATGATACACGACATGGCGGCGAACCTGTTGGCCGCCGTCTACCTGTATGTGGAGTGCATGCTCATAGGGATCATCGTCGCAGATCTTTTTGCCGCCCGGTACTGGCCGGACTACGACAAAGATTTTATGATCATTCTTGGCTGCGGCATCCGCCAAGACGGTACACCCACGCCTCTTCTGCGCGGCCGCGTAGACAAAGCCCTTGAATATGCCCGCAAGCAAAAAGAAGCCACCGGCAAGGACCTGATCTTCGTCCCCTCCGGCGGGCAAGGCCCGAACGAGGTGATCTCAGAAAGTGAATCCATGAAGAACTACCTCCTTTCCAAAGGTATCCCGGAAGAGCGGATCCTCATGGAAGACCAGTCGACCACCACGTTCGAGAACATGAAGTTCTCCAAAGAAAAGATCATGGCGATCGATCCAAACGCGAAAATAGCCTATTCCACCACCAACTATCATGTCTTCCGCAGCGGCCTGTTCGCCCGGCGCGTGAAGATGCGCGCGCAAGGGATCGGTGCCCGCACCAAATGGTATTTCTGGCCGAACGCCGCTGTCCGTGAATTTGTCGGTCTGCTCACTCAGCACCGGGGCAAGCAGATCCTCATCCTCGGCAGCATGATCCTGCTTTACCTGACACTGACCTTCGTCGTCTTCATGGCATGATCCAAAAAAGCGTTGTCACCTCAAATGACAACGCTTTTTCATTTTATCAGGATCCTTCTTGCCTCACAGGACGGTCTTCAGCCACTCTCTGGCCAGCTCAGGCCATACTCTGACCTCCGGGCTGGGGCTGCCCAGCGGGAAAGCATTCTCGTCCATTTCCGCGAACATGGCTTTCTGTTCTTCCGGCAGGTCGATCCTGCCATCCTGAACCGCTTCGATCACCTTCATCGTCTGCTCCATGGTATAGGGCTCGCCAAAGCGGCCTTCCGCCCAGTCCTCATCCGCCAGGGACAGGCCATGCTGTCCGTGAGAAAAGACATGATGCGCATGGGGAATGCCGCACTTACGCAACGCTTCCGCGAAAAGATAACTGTTCTCCACCGGAACAGCCTCATCATCAGCCGTCTGCCACAGGAAGCAGGGCGTGGTTTCCGGGGTGACCTGGGTCTCGAGAGAAGCGTGATGCAGTTCTTCTTCCGAAGCGTCCGCTCCCAGCAGGGCAACGAAGGAGCCTCTGTGCGCCTTCTCTCCGGAGGTGATAACCGGGTAGCTTAAGATGGCGGCATCCGGCCGGTTGGAGATCCCTTCAAAAGCCGGATCCTCGATTTCCGCGAAATGCGTGCAGGCGCTGGCACACAGGTGCCCGCCGGCGGAGAATCCGCAGATGGCGACCTTGGACGGATCGATATGGAATTCCTCCGCCTTGCTGCGCGCCAGACGGATGGCGCGGGACAGGTCCTTTAATGGCTGGTCCTCAAGAGGCGATGTCATCAGCAGGTTCGTCGTATAGGTGACGACAAAGGCATTGTATCCAAAGTTGTAAAACTTCTTGGCGACGATCTCCCCCTCGGTCGGCGCGACTACGCAGTATCCCCCGCCGGGGACGACGATCATGGCCGGACGGATCTCTTCATCTTCATGCAGGTAGGTCATGAGGTTGGGCATAAACCCAAAGGCCATCGGATAGGAGTATTCTCCCGGTTGCCACAGATCAAAACGTTCGTGCTTCATATACTTTCCTCTTTCTTATTGACTGATCGTTCGGAAGGCTTTCTTCCGTACGATGAAGTAGGCGGTCTGCATGCAGATCGTGGTGATGATCCAGGAAAACGGATAGACCATGATCAGGTTTTCTATCGAGCGGTGCGCCGGGAACCAAAGGCCTATGTACAGGAGACGCACGGCGCAGGAGCCCAGGATGGAAATGATGGCCGGCACCATGGACCGGTTCAGGCCACGCAGCGCGCCGCCGGTGATCTCATAGCTTCCGCAGATGAAGTGCAGGCTGATGGCGTAGATGAAACGCACCATGGCAAATTCTATGACCTCCGGATCGGTCGTAAAGATCTGGATGATGGTCCCGCGCAGAAGCATCATGATGGCGATCAGGATGATGTCGATGCCTAAGCCCATCAGCATAGACAGGCGCCACACCTGTTTACAGCGTTTTTCGTTACCCGCTCCATAGTTCTGACTGGTAAAGGTGACCGCCGCCTGCGCGAACGCGTTCGTCATGCAATAGGAGATAAAATCAAAGTTCTGAGAAGCGGTCATGCCCGCGATGCAGGCGGTGCCGAAGCTGTTGATCGCGCTTTGGATGACCACGTTGGACAGAGAGAAGACCGTTCCCTGGATGCCTGCCGGAAGTCCGATCTTTACGACACGCAGCACGTACTCTTTGACGATGTACAGGTGCCGGATATCCACATGAAACTCCCCATCTTCCTTGATCAGGAAATGGAGAACGAGGCCCCCGCTCAGGCAATTGGACAGGACCGTCGCCAGCGCCACACCTATGACATGGAGCTTGAAGGCGATGACGAAAAGCAGATTCAGCAGGACATTGAGCACACCGGCCAGCGTCAAGGCCAGGAAAGGTCGCTTGCTGTCACCACGGCTGCGCAGAATGGCTGAGCCGTAGTTGTACAGCATGATGACCGGCATACCACAGAAATAGATGCGCAGGTAAATGACCGCCAGGTCGATGACATCCTTTGGTGCCCCCATCAGCGTCAGGATAGGTCGGGCCAGCAGGATGCCCAGCAGAAGAATGGTAACACCGGCCACCAGCGCCAGGGTGACGATGGTATGGACCGCGTCCCCGATCCGGTCTCTCTCGCCCCGGCCCACCAGGTTCGCGATCAGGACATTGGCTCCCACCGAAAGGCCCACGAACAGGTTGACCAAAAGGCCTATGACAGAGGCATTGCTCCCGACCGCCGCCATGCACTTGGCGTTGGTGAAGCGTCCCACGACCGCCAGGTCGGCCGCGTTGAACAGCTGCTGCAGCACAGAACTTGCGGCCAGCGGCAGAGCAAACATGAAGATCTTCCCCGCCAGCGGGCCATGCAGCATATCGATTTCATTACTTCTTTTACGCATTATGAAACTTCCTTATGATGATCTTTTCTGATATTGTACCATTGCCCGGATAAAAAAGCCATAGTGCCCTTTTCACAAAATCATAAAAACGCCTCTCCATATCAGGAAAGGCGTCTGTTGATCCAAAAGATCAGTGCTCAAAATGCTCTTTGACCAGGACCAGATTCTCGATGATGGGCAAATGCTGCGGGCAGACCGCCTCGCACTGGCCGCATCCGATGCATTCGGAGGCTTTGCCGAAAGTCTTGGTCAGGGTATCATAATTGGTGAAGTTGATGGTCCAGCCCTTGTGCTCCAGGTCATCGCGCATATCTTCATTGTACAGGGAGAAGTATTCCGGGATGGCGATGTGCATGGGACATCCTTCGGTGCAGTAGTGGCAGGCCGTGCAGGGGATCGCGATCTGGCTGTTGATCATATCCGCCGCTTTGCGGGTCATGGCCAATTCTTCCTCGGTCAGAGGCTTGAAGTCTTCCATATAGCTTAAGTTATCCTGCATCTGCTCCAGGTTGGACATGCCGGACAGCACGACCATTACATTATCCAGAGACGCCGCGAAGCGGATAGCCCAGCTGGGCACGGACAGGTTCGGATCGTAGTCCTTGAACATCTTCTCCACTTCCGGCGGAACATTGGCCAGGGTGCCGCCCTTGACCGGCTCCATGACGATGACCGGCTTGCCATGTTTCGTCGCCACTTCATAGCACTTACGCGCCTGGATCCACTCGCTCTCCCAGTCCAGATAGTTCAGCTGCAGCTGCACGAACTCCATCTGCGGGTACTTGGTCAGGATCTCATCCAACAACTCCGGTTTGTCATGGAAGGAGAATCCGGCGTGCTTGATAAGGCCGTCCGCCTTTTTCTGAAGCATCCAGTTGAAGCAGTCATACTGCTCGTATTTTTCATACATGCCTTCCTCTATGCCATGCAGCAGATAATAGTCGAAGAAGGTGACGCCGGTCTTTTTGAGCTGGCCTTCAAACACCTTGTCGCGATCCTCGAAGGAATTGAAGAAGCCGGCATGCAGCTTAGTTGCCAGCGTGAAGCTCTCACGCGGATAACGGTCAACCAGGGCTTCCTTGGCCACGGCTTCGCTGGCAAATCCATTGTACATCAGTGCGGTATCGAAATAGGTGAATCCCTTTTCGATAAACAGATCGACCATTTTCTTGACCTGTTCGACATCAACGGCAGAAGCTTTGTTCGGGTCTGTCTGGGGCAGGCGCATCAAACCGAAACCAAGTTTTTTCATGTTGATCAACCTCCTAATTTCGCAGTGAAATCCGCCATGGCTTCACTGATCTTGATCTGCTGCGGACATACCGCCTCGCAGCTGCGGCAGCCAATGCAGGCAGAGGGTTTCTTGTCATCCGGCAAAGCGCTTAAAGCCATCGGGGCAATGAAGCCGCCGCCGCTGAAGCTGTGCTCATTATAAAGTTCCAGAAGCTTCGGAATATCAAGCTCCATGGGGCAATGGCTGGTGCAGTAGCGGCAGGCCGTGCAGGGAAGCTTGCCGGTCAGCATGCCGTTCACCACATCCAGAAGCGTCTTCTTCTCTTCCTCATTGAGCGGCTTATCTTCCGCGTAGGTCGCGATATTTTCTTTAAGCTGCTCGAAATTGCTCATACCGGACAGCGTTACGGTAACTTCCGGAATGCTCTGCAGGAAACGGAAAGCCCAGGCCGGGATCTTTTCATCCGGGCGGAGCGCCTTCAGCTTCTGCTCGGCCTCATCGGAAAGCTTGGCCAGCTTGCCGCCACGCAAAGGCTCCATGACCCACACCGGAATGCCATATCCCTTCAGCAGTTCGACCTTCTTCTTGCAGTTCTGGAAATCCCAGTCTACATAGTTGAGCTGCAGCTGGCAGAACTCCATGTCCTTGCCATAAGCCTTAAGGAACCGCTCAATAACATCATACCCACCGTGGGCGGAGAAGCCCAGGTGACGGATGCGGCCGGCCTTCTTCTGCTCCATGAGATAGGAGTAGATGCCGAACTTCTCATCATCCAGGTACGCATCGATGTTCATTTCACAGACATTGTGGAACAGATAGAAGTCAAAGTACTCTACCTGACATTTCTCCAGCTGTTTCTCAAAGATCTCTTTGACCTTGGGCATGTTGGACAGGTCATAGCCCGGGAACTTGGTCGCCAGATAAAAGCTCTCTCTGGGATACTTTTTGAGCGCTTCGCCCATGACGATCTCGGACTGGCCGTTATGATAGCCCCAGGCGGTATCATAGTAATTGATGCCCTGCGCATACGCATAGTCCACCATCTCCTGGGTAGCCGCGGCATCGATCTTTCCATCGTTGCCATCGATCACCGGAAGACGCATGGCGCCCATGCCTAAAGCGGACAGTTTCAGATCCTGAAAGTTGTTGTAGATCATTGTGTTGCTCCCTTCTTGTGTCGATATACCAAGGCGGCCGGAACCGCCATCAATCCATAACAAATGGCCGTGATCAGGAACTGGATCTTCAGTTCCGACGTGAACAGCCCGAAGAAACTGCTTAAATAGGGCGTCGCGAAAGCGCCGACGCTCTGGAAGATCAGGACCAGGTTGGTCGCTGTTTCTCCATAAGCCGCGTAATTGCGGGAAGCCTGCTCCTGAATGAACGGCATGAAACCAAGATAGCCGTAGCCCAGCAGGAAAGCGCCGATCCAGACCGGCACGAGGGACTTCGCGAACATGCCGCACAAGAAACCGGCGGCGCAGATCAGGAAGAAAATGGAAAGCGAGATCTCACCGATCTTTCCGCGGATCTTGCCATAGGTCAAGCCCGCTGTGAAAGAACCCAGGCTGAGCCAGGTGATGGCCAGGCTTCCCTCTTTAGCCGTGCCGAAGCCGGACTCCGTGATCAGCGTGGACGCTTTGATCACATACATCGTAGCCAGCAAGACTGAAACAAACATCAAAAGCCCTAGTCCCAAAAGCTTGATAAACGGCGGCCTCTCCTGCTTCTTCCCCTCATCGGCAGAGGCGTAACGAGCCGAAACACTGCGTACGTTCGGGACCCCAAAGAAGAACAAGGCCAGTACCAGGAACGCCAGAAAATAAACGGCAAAAGAAATGTTCCATCCAAAGCGCAGCAGCTGCCCGGCCGTAAAAGTAGCCAGAGCACTGCCCAGCCCGGAAATACCGCGATTCAGACCGATCATGGTACTGCGCGTCTGTCCCTCGAAGAAATAGACGATCAGGACCAGGATGGTAGACAGCATCAGGCCGGCGCCGAACCCGAACATGCACCGCGTGATCATGAGCAGAGCAAACGGATGCCAGAAAATGGGCAGTACGCCGCCTACGCCGCACAGCAGCAGCCCCAGCAGCATGGTATTCTTATAACCGATGCCCTTCGCGATACCTTTCCCGCCCAGCACGCCGAACATCTGGAACAAGGAAGGGATCGTCATCAAAAGCTCCACCGTGGTCAGCGGCAAGCTGGGGAAGGCTTTCGCGATCTCCGGAATGTTGCCCGTAATGGCATTTAAACTGGCAGATACGAAGCAGGTCGAAAGCAAAGCGACCTTCAGCAGACTCTCCTTATTTTTCATCCGATTTCCTTTTCTATATTTATTCATGATAACATTATATTAGAAGATTCTGTAATACGCAAATACTTGTTAAATATACTTGTTATACTTGCAAAGTATAGCAAGGCATGCTATTCTTTCTTTGAGGTGAACGATATGGAACTTAGGACTTTACAGTATTTTCTGGCCGTAGCCAGAGAACAGAGCATCAACAAAGCAGCGGAATCCCTGCACATGACCCAGCCGCCCCTCTCCCGGCAGATGATGGATCTGGAGCAGGAGCTTGGCTGCACCCTGTTTATACGTGGCAATCGCAAGATCACGCTCACAGAAGAAGGGATGCTCCTTCGCCGTCGGGCGGAAGAAATGCTGGAACTGGCGGAAAAGACGAAAAGCGAGGTCACGGCTATGGATGAACAGATCCATGGCGAAGTATATATCGGCGGCGGTGAAACCAGAGGGTTCTCCCTGGTGGCCAAAGCCTGCCATCTGCTTCAAGAACAGCATCCGGATGTGCGCTTCCATCTGTACAGCGGCAATGCCGAAGATGTGACAGACCGGCTGGAGCGCGGTCTGCTGGATATGGCGCTGGTCATCGGCGGGTTCGACGCCTCTCTCTACCACTCCCTGCCTCTTCCGGTCCGGGATACCTGGGGCCTGCTGCTGCGCAAAGATCATCCTCTGGCCTCCCATACTGCGATCACCGCCTCTGATCTGACCGGAGAGCCTTTACTGATCTCTCGCCAGGCCCTCGAGCGCGGGGAACTTAAGCAGTGGCTGGGCAACAGTCACTCTACTATTGCAGCAACCTACAATCTGATCTATAATGCGTCATTAATGGTGGAAGAAGGCCTGGGATGCGCTTTCACCCTGGAAGGCCTGTCCCAGAACACCGACTCTCTCTGCTTCCGGCCTCTTTCACCCCCCATCACGGCCGGCCTTTCCATGATCTGGAAAAAAGGCCAGATCCTTGGCAAAGCCGCCCGCAAGCTGTTAGATGTTTTACAGGAGGAATATACGATATGACACCAGGATTCCCTTCCCGCCAAGAAGCGGAACGTTTATTAGAAGAAGCACTGCCCCACAACCCCGGCCCCTGGGGCGACCACAGCCGCGTAGTCGCTCATTGCGCCGAAAAGATCGCCGCAGCAAGCGGCCTGGATCCGGACAAAGCCTATGTGTTGGGCCTGCTGCATGATATAGGCCGGCGCTTCGGCAAAGGCCACCTCCTGCATGTATACGAAGGCTGCCGGTATATGCTGGGACTGGGCTGGCCTGACGTCGCCCGGATCTGCATCACCCACTCGTATAACAACCAGGATGTTGAAGAAGAAGTAAGCGACACCCCCAAAAGCCCGGAGCGCGACTATGTGGAAGAGCAGCTTATGGCCTCCCCCTTTGATGACTATGACCGCCTGATCCAGCTATGCGATTCCATCGGCATGGCAGAAGGCATCGCCCCCATCGAAGTGCGCATGAATGATGTCAAGCGCCG
>ONBQ01000022.1 GCA_900316145.1 uncultured Eubacteriales bacterium | reverse complement strand
GGATAATTAACTGCGTGTGGAGCTGCTCGGTTCTTGACTTAACCTATCTCTAAATCAAGCGGTGTCACGAGGTGCCTTTTTTCACACCTCCCTTTTTGCGTCAGTCCAATGCCGAATTACTTTTCCACCTCATAGAACAGGATATGCAGTCCGTCTTCCAGGCCCCATCCCTCGCCGATGAACTGATTGCAGTGCAGGTACGGTGCCAGGACCGGGCTGTCCGTGTAGAAGGTAGGCACGGTACGGAACATGGGCTTTCCTTCCTGTGGCGCCGGGCGGCCTTCAAACTCATCAAAGTAACCGTTGTTCTCGATGTAGATGTGGCAGTCGTTGCCTTCCTTGTCCTTGCCCGTCAGCATATAGCGGGCGGACATGTGACGCACCTTCGCGGCATTGACCACCTGGGTGTCGACCCCGCAGGGCTCCACGATGCCGGTGAACAGGTCGCTTTTCGCGACATACCCTTTGAAGGGGATCATGACCACTTCGGCGTTCACGCCCTTCATTTCAACTGGTTTTCCATTAAACTCGATCTTGATGTCAAAGATACTCTTCATAATACACCTCCGGTTCTAAAGTATTATCATTGTAGCACGCCCGCGCGGAAAGGGCAATTCATCTTGACAACTTTCCTGGATTATTGTACTGTTGTGTGGAAAGAAGGTGCTTATTGTGGATCAGATCTCGGACCGCTACAGCGCGGTCGTAGTCCATAAACTGTCGATGATCAGCATCATCGGCAATCTGTTTCTCAGCGCATTCAAACTGTTTGCCGGCATTTTCGGACGCTCCGGCGCCATGATCTCCGACGCGGTGCACTCCCTGTCTGACGTGCTGGCTACTTTTATCGCCTGGCTGGGCGTTCGCGTATCACAAAAAGAGGCGGATGCTTCCCATCCCTATGGGCATGAGCGGTTTGAATGTGTCGCTTCCTTGGTGCTGAGCGTGATCCTGGCCGTCACCGGCGTGGAGATCGGCAAGGCCGGACTGGAAAAGATCCTGTCCGGGCAGGCTTCCGCGCTGGAGATCCCCCGCGCGATCGCGCTGGTCGCGGCGGTCGTCTCCATCCTGTGCAAGGAGGCCATGTACCGCTACACCATCCACTATGCCAGGAAGATCCACTCCCCCGCGTTTGAGGCGGACGCCTGGCACCACCGCTCCGACGCGCTTTCCTCCATCGGCTCCCTGATCGGTATCGGAGGCGCCATGCTGGGCCTGCCCATACTGGACCCCATCGCCAGCGTCATCATCTGCCTGTTCATCTTCAAGGTCGCCTATGACATCATGAAAGACGCCCTGGACCGCATGCTGGACACATCCGGCGGAGATGAATATGACCAGAAGCTAATGGATTTCATCGCCCGCCAGCCAGACGTACTGGGCGTGGACGTGCTCCACTCCCGCCTGTTCGGCAGCAAAGTCTACGTCGACCTTGAGATCGAAGTCGACGGCTCCCTGACCTTGCGCGACGCGCACGCAGTGGCCGAGGCCGTTCACAGCGCGGTCGAGCAGGAATTCCCGGAGATCAAGCACATCATGATCCACGTCAACCCGGCGTAATCTTTATCAGGAGGTACCCCTATGATCCAATCTCTTCATCTGGTTCCCGTAACCGAAGACTCTCATCCTTTTGGCACGACTTTATATGCCTGGCCCGACCTTCCCTATGTCGAAGAAGAGTATTTCTTCGACGGCACCGCCAACGTCTATGAACGAGCGGAAGATGGCGGCAAGCGCGTCCGCTTCGCAGACGCCCCTTATACGTCCCGCTTCCTGATGCGCCGCCCCAAGACTCCGGAGCAGTTTTCCGGCAACATCATCATCGAGATCATGAATTCCACTCCGCGCTACGACCTGGACCGCTGCTGGACCATCCTCCGCAAGCAGATCGTTCGCAACGGCGACATCTTCATCGGCCTGCTCAGCAAGCCGGTGGTCATCGCCAACATGCAGCGCCTCGACCCCGAACGCTACAAGGATCTGAAGTGGCCGAACCCCTTGCCCTGCACCCTTCCCGCGGATCAGCTGGGCAACATCCCCACCGCTTCCTTCCCCGAAACAGAAGACGGCCTGTACTGGGATATTCTGATGGACACCGCCCGTCTGGTCCGCAGTGCCGATGAGAAAAATCCATTAAAAGACTTCTCTGCCGCCAAAGATGTGAAAGTCATCCTCGCCGGCTGGTCCCAGTCCGGCGCCTACATGGCCCGCTACATCCTGGACTTCGGCACACAGGAAGGCAATGACTGCTTCGACGGCTACTTCGCCATGGGCGCCGCCCCGGTCTGCACCCCGAACCTGAACCAGGAGGACCGCACCCCGCTCGACGCCCAGGACCTTCACCCATACGGTCTGGACCGCCCCATGATCGACATGCACACCGAGTCCGACAACGCGCGCCTCGGCGGCATCCTGACCCGCATGGAGGACGGCCCCTTCTACCGCATCTATGACATTGCCGGCCCCAGCCACGACACCACCTACAGCTCCATCGAATACTACGAAAACAACGACGACTTCAAGAAGCTGGGCCTGATGCCCCGCTACCAAGGCACCGAGCCCGATCCCAACAGCTTCCCCTATCACTTCGCCTATCACAAGGCCCTGGTCCTCCTGGAGAACTGGATCCGCACGGGCGAAGCACCTTTCACCGTCCCGACCATCCCCTACGACGCGTCCCTCAAGAACCAAAAAGAGAACGGCAACTCCATCGGCGGATGGCAGCTGCCGCAGTTCAGCCTTCCCGTGTGCGAATACCACGGAACCGCCACGCCTCCCTCCCCGGAAAGCGCCTTCTCCTGCTCCGTCTTCGGCTGCGAGCGCCCCTTCCCGGCTGGCGAGCTGGCCCGCCGCTACGGCACACTGGACCATTACAAGACCCTGCTCGAAGCAGAAACCGACCGTGCCATCGAAAAAGGTCTTCTCCTGGAGGCCGATCGGGAAGAATCCCTGGCCCGCGCCATGACGCACGCAGAGAAGTACTTCGCAAGGTGATTGGAGGGTTGAGGTTTTTTCGGGCTTTGTCGGTTGCTGAAGCCGGTGCAACGGTTGTTGCACCTTGTTGGGTCTTAAGCCAAGAAAACACTTTCAAAGACCCAAACCTTTCCTTTTTGGGTCTTTGAAGGCAAAAATCGACTTCCAGACCCAAAAAAATATCAGTGCAACCAATGTCGGCCGCACCTGACAAACACTTTTCTTAAAAATGTTCGTAAAGCCAGGATTTTCCTGCTAAAGCAGGAAACTATTCGCAAAACATTGGGTCTCAGGATCGATATTTGTCTCCTGAGACCCATTTTTTCGCTCTTTGGGTCTTAGAACGGAATTTAAGGGTTTAAGACCCAAAACGACTTTTGCGGTGCAACAGGTGTTGCACAACGCACTGCCCCGCCCCAACATCTGTTGCATAACGCACTGATTCGCCAGCTCTGTCTCTTCCCACCCCTTGGGCTAAAACCGCAAAAATACCCTTCCAGGCCCAAGCTCATCCGAACTTGGGCTCAGGAGCGAAAAACCGACTCTGAGGCCCAAGTTTTTTCGCGTGAAACAGGTGTCGTTCGTACAGGCCGGACACTTTCAGAAAGGATGTCCGCAACAAGAGTCTTTTTGATCGAAAACGCGGCAACCTCCGCAAATACTTGGGCCTCAGGAACGAAAAACCCTCTCCTAGCCCAAAAAAAGAAGGGCTTGGGCCTTAGAAGCAAAAACTTGTCTTTCAGCCCAGCCAAGCAGATGTTGAAAACCCTTTTCCATCCAGCCATCGAGATGCCTGCAAACATCTTTCCATCCAGCCAACGCGATGCCCGCAAACCCTTTTCTGCCCAGCCCACACAAACCCCCACGCCCCACACAAAAACCGGCCTTTGGGCCGGTTTTTGACTTTTTACTCTTCGAAGGGGTCGATGACCAGGGGCATGGAGCGTTTGTGGGCGGAAGCTTTGTACATCTTGAGGATCTTCTCGTCCGTGGCGGCGTCCCCGCTGGATCCGTTGCGGATGTAGTCGTGGATCGCTTGATAGGTAATGCCCATCTTTTCTTCGTCGCTCATGCCGGAGAGGCCGTCGGTCGGAGTCTTGACCACGAGGTGGCGCGGGATCTCAGGCATCGTCAGGCCAACTTCGACGACTTCCATGCTGGTCAGCTTCAGCAGAAGGGCGAAGTCGCAGGAGGTGTCGCCGTCCTTGGTGCAGTAGCCGACGGTGCTCTCTGAGAGGTTGCCGGTGCCGACGACGCGGGCGCCGAGGGCCTGGGCCGCGTAGCGGAGTGAGGTCATGCGCAGGCGGGGGCCGACGTTGATGTTGCTTTCCCGGCTGAAGGGGATCTGGCCTTCGGCCTGGGCCAGCAGCGCTTTGTGCATATCACCGATGTTGATGGTGAAGTGGGTGATGCCCAGGGCTTCACACAGCTCGATGCTGTCGGAGATGTCAGCCTGCTCGCCGTCCGGCATCATGATGCCGATGACGTTTTCCTTGCCAAGCGCTCTTGCGCACAGGGCGGCTGAGACCGTGCTGTCTTTTCCGCCTGAGATGCCGATGACTACTTTGGAAAAGCCCTGGCGCTGGGCCAGGTTCCGGATCTTCTCGACCAGGCGATCGCGTATCATTTGTGCATCCATCTATATCCCTGCTTTCTTTTATAAAACCTGCCGGCCGTTCAGGTTCAGCCGGCAGGTTTTGTTTTTGATCAATTACTTACAGTCTGGAGAACTCGAAGTAGTTCTGGCTGTCTCCCATCAGGGAGAAGACACCGGTGGCTTCGTCGTAAGTCATCTCGACTACGCCGCCGCCCGCGCCCATAAGGGTCAGGGTCGTGCCATCGAAGGTGTAGGTGAAGTTGATGGAATCTTGGCCCTGGTACATGCGGCCGGTGCCGTCCTTGTTCAGGTCGAACATGGTGAGCAGCTTATAGTACTCTTCGCCCTTGGCCGCGGCCAAAGCAGCCTGATCGTAGTTATTGTACTTGGATACGTAGTAGGTGCCGGCGATGTCATACTCGTCGCTGATCTCGGTGCTGGCAGGTGACAGGGTTCCATCCGCGATCGGAAGGAGCGAGGTCAGGGTTCCCTGTAAAGTAGTGGACATGGCGCTGTCATCACAGTAACGTACACGCTGAGAATCTCCGACCAGCGGGAACTGGTATAAGCCGTCCTTCGTGGTGTAGTAAAGATCATCGGTGATGGTGTAATCCTCGATTTCCGCGGTGGTGAGCTTGTACAGATAATGTGAGATCTTATCCATGTACGCGGCATCATCGACTGCCTCGGTGTAATACTTATACTCCAGAGAATCCGGTGTGAACTGATCTTCGATCTGCTGTCTTAACTCGGTCTGGTCATCCCAGGTGGAGTCGACCTCATACCACATGTCATCGATCTTGACGATGCTCCAGGCATGGCCGCCCTTGTTCGAGCCTGAACCGGCGATACCACTGACGACGGTCACTTCAAATTCAAGCTGCTGCAGAATGTAGGTGTAGGCTTCGGAATAACCATCGCATACACAGTAGTTGGGATCTCCGGCCGTGTTATGCACGAAGGCGCCGAAAGCGGTATGGGCCAGATCTCCGGCGTTGTCCTTATCATTCAGACGGCTCAAAGTCTCATTGTCATACTTGGCCAGGTTGATGAGCTTGTCATGTACGGCCAGGGCCATTTCTTCCTGGCTGGCGGTCTGGTCGATATCGGCCATGAAGGCTTCGACTGCGTCATTCCAGGCGGTGACGTCTTTTTCAAAGTCGGTGTATGCTTCATTCATCTGGAACATGACCGTATTGTGGCCGTTCTGCGGCTGGCCGATATAAGCATCGACCGCGTACTTGCCGTTCCAGTAGTTCATCCACCACATTTCCGGATGGTCATAGCCGAAGCAAAGCCATACCAGATAGAAGTCATCCACGAACTCCGCGGATCTGGGGTCTACGTCCGTGTACAGGGTGACGATGTTGTTCGTCGTAGTCGGGTCGCTTCCCAGAAGAAGCAGCGCGTCATAGATGTCCTGCTGCTCCGGCGTCATCTGCTCGTAGAAATAGAAGTGTGTCGCGTTATTGACGATCTCATCGCCTACACCGGGAACATAAGCGCGCATAGCGCGGTTCATTTCCGCTTCCTGATCCTCGGTCAGCGTTTCCGGATCGACCTCTACGATCTCAGGAAGCAGGCCGCCGCGGACAAAGTTGATGCTGGTCTCAAGGCGGGTTCCAGTGAAAGCTTCTTCCGGCTCTTCGGAGCCAGACTCTTCGCTTGCTTCCGCCTCTTTGCCGATCTCACCCATCGTGGTGCTGAGGCCGGCATTGATGGTCTCCATATCCGGACCTTCGATCGCTTCGGAACTTTCTTCGCTCGCTTCAGAGCTTTCTTCTACAGAGCTCTCTTCCGCTGTTTCCTCAGAAGACTGCTCTTCGGTGGAAGAGGTTGCTTCAGAAGTACTGGCTTCTTTCTTGCTGCAGGCAGAGGTGACCATGATGAAAGCCATGACAACGGCCAACAATGCCATCCAACGTTTCTTCATTTATGTTTCTCCTTCCTTGCATCGAATGATTTCGACTGGATAAAGATATTATATCAAATCCATGAATGACCGTCAATTTTTGTTCACAATTTATTTACAAGAATATTTAGCACTCACTATTGACATTGGCTAACAATTGTTGTATTATATACATAATCAATCGAGCAAATGATGAGTTCGCAAAGCTGATTGATCAAATTCATAAATAATCGTCCAATGAAAGGAGATCTTATATCATGTTAATGCCTACCCTGTTCAGAGATAATTTTGTAGAGGACCTGTTTGATGATTTCTTCGGTACTCCGACCAAACGTCTGGGTGTATCCGGAAGCCGCAACGTCGTTATGAATGCCGATGTTAAAGAGTTCGATGATCATTATGAGATCGATCTGCAGCTGCCCGGCTATAAGAAGGAAGATATCAAGGCGGACCTGAAAGATGGTTATCTGACCGTTACCGCCGCTCATACCGAGAACAACGAGGAGAAGAATGAAGGCCGCTACCTGCGCCGCGAATGCTATTACGGCCAGATGCAGAGAAGCTTCTATGTCGGTGACCAGACCGAATATGAAGATATCCACGCCGGTTTTGAAAACGGTATCCTGAAGCTTGCCGTTGCCAAGAAAGAAAAGAAGCCGGAGATCGAAGAGAAGAAATACATCACTATTGATTGATCACCACCCAAAAGGGCTGCCTCAGAACGGGGCAGTCTTTTTTTTGTCAGAAAACACTATTCAATCACCCCGATTTTTGGTATAATAGCTTAAGAAGCAAATTTGAAACAGGAGTTATTGTTATGGTCAGAATTGTTGCAGACAGCACCTGTGATCTTTCTCCGGAGCTGGTCAAACGCTATGATATTACCGTACTTCCTCTTCATATCCTGCTGGGTGATCAGGAATACCGCGACGGGGTCGATATCTCTCCGTCTGAAATATACGCCTGGTCGGATGCCAACAAAACCACACCCAAAACCTCAGCCTCCTCGGTGGATGATACGATCGCAGCCCTCAAGCCTCACCTGGATCGGGGCGATGAGGTCATTGCCTTCGGCATTTCCGAGCAAATGTCCACTTCCTGCAATGTCATCCGCATGGTGGCCGGCAGCATGGAGGGCGGAGACCGCGTCACTGTTGTCGATTCTCAGAATCTTTCTACCGGCATCGGACACCTGGTCATTGAAGCGGCCATCCTCGCCGCTGAGGGCAAGAGCCGGGAAGAGATCATAAAGCACATCGAAGCCCTGCGTCCGCTGGTCCGGGCCAGCTTCGTGGTCGATACCTTAGTCTACCTGCATCGCGGAGGGCGCTGCTCCGGCGTCGCGGCTTTGGCCGGCGGGATGCTGCGCCTGCACCCGGAGATCGTCGTCAAGGATGGCGGCATGATCCCCACGCGCAAGTATCGCGGCAAGCTGGATTCCGTCATCTTGCATTATGCCAAGGACATGGAGCCTGAGCTTCTCACCGCCCGTCCGGAGCGCGTCTTCATCACCCACTCCGGCTGTGACGCGGCCATCGTGGACCAGGTCCGTGATTACCTTGAATCGCTGCATCATTTTGATGAGATCCTGGAGACCCGTGCCGGCGGCGTGGTCTCGTCCCATTGCGGGCCGGGCACCCTTGGCGTCTTGTTTATTGCCGGTGAATGATCCTATCCTTGATCCTACATAGGGGCTGTGAAACAACATAGTGATTCAAAACGGCTTGCCTCGTATGCAGTCATTACCTGATGGTTTTTATTATTAAGAACCTGTCC